>NZ_JAKKCI010000004.1:85500-548163 GCF_021726015.1 Vibrio sp. A1-b2 | reverse complement strand
TGCCGTGTTTAACATCAATTTCTTGTGTTTCACCTTTACTCAACGGCGTTAACTCAGTGCCATTGATGGCGGTCAGCGTCTTCGCATCCAAACCGATATCGTTTGACAATAAATCCAACGTCACGCTGTTATCTTCATTGGTGCTGAAGCGGTCGTTCTTCGCCTTGACGTCCGTATCTGACACGTCAATCGTCACGGTGACCCACCCAGAGTCAGCCGTACCGTCACTCGCCAGATAACTAAAGCTGTCTTGAACGGTTTCCGATGACGTAACCACTGGCGCTGTGTAGGTGTAAGTACCGTCACTCTTCATGACCACGGTGCCGCCTAACTCAGTTTCAATGGTGTACGTCCCGTTGCTCGGCTCAGTCACAGCATCGGCTTTAGAGCTGTTCACGCCCACCACGCTTAACTTATCGCCATCCACATCACTGTCATTGCTCAACACGCTCTTAGTCACCGTAATGGTGCTGCCTTCCACCGCTTTTGCCGTGTCAGACTCACCCTCAGGCGCGTCATTCACTGCGTCGACGGAGACAATAACCGTCGCGGTATCGGTACCGCCGTTACCATCACTGATGGTGTACTGAATCGTAGCAGTCCCATGCGAGTTGGTAGCTGGGGTGAACTTTAGTTCACCATCAACAATCTCAACTGTTCCTTGCACGTCACTATTTTTAGAAACAAATGCATTTGTAATGGTTAAAGTATCGCCATCCAAATCACTATCATTTTTCAACACATCAATAGTAATTGTTGTGTCTTCGTTGGTGCTGATGGCGTCGTTCTTCGCCACTGGTGCATCGTTCACCGGATTGACGGTCACCGTAACTTTAGCGGTATCCGAACCACCTTGACCGTCACTAATGGTGTATTCGATGTTCGCTTGGCCGTTGTAGTTTTCCGCTGGAGTGAATACGAGTTTCCCGCCAACGATTTCAACAGATCCTTGTTCTAGAGGAACTGTTGCAGAAACGATGGTTAACGTATCGCCATCTTTGTCTGAATCGTTGCTCAATACATCAATGGTAACTGAAGTATCTTCGTCTACTGAGATAGTGTCATTTTGGGCTTTTGGATCTGAATTTTTGTCTGCGGCTTCGACATTCGCATTAGCATTTGAACGATTAAGATTGATTAAGGCGAGGCTTTGAGTTTGAGAAAAACCTAATGATTCAAATCCAGTTGTACTGAAATTTGTACTAGCAATAATTTCTGAACCCACACGGTCAATGCTTGCACTATCAGTAGGTGCGGAACCATTACTCCCACCCGCAGCAGGAGCTAATTCTTCATCAAGTTGAGTAGGGTCTTGACCTTCTTCTAAGGCTGCAAGTAACTGCGCAACATCATCTGTAACATCTTGAAGCTCATTGTTTTGATCAACGAGTTGAGTAGTAGCTTCATTATTGAAACCAGCTTCATCTCCTCTTTGGATGACAACTGATCCTTCTGGCAATTTTTCGCCAATCGTCGCTATTTTTATATCGCCATTTTTGTCAATCACAATCATTTGATTTACAGCAAGACTTGCGATTGAAAATAAAGAACCTTTTGCCATATAAGCCTCAAAAATACACGTTACAAACAGTTATATATTTAACCGTCTAATATTCGATATAACCCCGAATATTTTGTGGGAAAAATCTGACTTACGATATCATCGTTAAACCGTCTAACAAAGGTGAAAATTGCATCAAAATAACATTTTATTGACACTTCTTATTTTTACGACAAATAATTCCATGAATTAACATCACATTTCATGATAGCCTTTGTGTAAGGTTTTTCTTACCGCATTACATACAGAAAATACTTATTCATTAATGTGTTACATAAAGCATTTGTTATACATCAACCTAAAACTATGCAAAAAACCTATATTCATCACATTTTTAGTCACATTTTTGACACATCTAAGTACTCGTCTTATCAATGAGACTCCTTTTGCCTTAGACTCGGTGTCCGTTGTACATGTCATTTTTGATGGAGTTCATCTTGAAAGGGTTACCAACTAAAACACTTTTCTGCTCTTTAGTGCTCGCAGGATCCGTGTCTGCACAGACACTTGAACAAGCTGTGTCATTGACTCTTGCTGCAAACCCTGAATTGAAAAGTGCGTTTAACCAATATAAAAGTCGCTTATCTGATTCAAATGCTTCTTCTGGGGCATATTTACCTAAAATCGACCTCGATGCTGGTATTGGATACGAAGGTATAAATCCCGCCTCGTCTACTGGTAATCCTGATACAGATATGACTCGTAAAGATGCAGCCCTCACTCTTAATCAACTTATTTGGGATGGCTCATCAACATTAAATGATATGGATCGTACAGCTGCTGAAGCAGAATCAGACCGCTACCAACTTCTTGCTGATGCTTCTAATAAAGCACTAGAAGTCACTGATGTTTATCTTGAAGCGACCAAAGCTTACGAAATTCTCGTACTTTCAGAAAAAAACCTGGCAACGCATAAAGAAATCTATCGTGATATAAAAAAACGTGCTGATTCTGGTGTAGGGTCTATCGCCGATGTAACTCAAGTTGAAGCTCGCATCGCTAAAGCAATGGGTAACTTACTTGCGGCACAAAACAATTTGTACGATACGCATACTCAATTTCGCCGTTTAGTCGGTCAAGAGCCTTTAGGTTTAACCTTTCCTCGAGCGGACAGTACTGCAATTCCTTACACTATTGATGACGCTCTGAAAAAAGCATTCGATGAACATCCAGTCATTAAAGTGGCGCAAACAGATGTAGACGCAGCTCGTTTTCAATATAAACAGTCAAAAGCGCCCTACTATCCAACTATTTCGTTGGAAGCATCTCAACGTTGGTATGACGATGCGGGAGGTAAGGAAGGCAGTGGTGATGAACTCAGTGCAATGGTGAGATTACGCTATAACATTTTCAATGGTGGTAGCGATAGTGATCAATCCGAAAGCGCCGCTTATCAACTCAATAAAGCAAAAGATTTACGTGAAAATACATTCCGTGCCGTAGAGGAAGGCTTACGTTTGTCATGGAGCGCTCTCGATCTGACGCTGCAGCAAAAAGAATTTTTAGCTGACCATGTGGATTCAACTTCCCAAACCGTTGCTTCATATCGCAAACAGTATTTGATTGGTCAACGTACGCTTCTTGACTTACTCAATACAGAAAATGAACTGTTTGAAGCCCGTAAGGACTATTTGGATGCGAAATACGCTGAGCAATATGCAAAGTATCGCGTTATGAACGCTACAGGTAATTTACTAGATGCATTGCGAGTTGATGTCGCTCCGGAATGGACAGAGAAGGTGAAATACTAAGATGAAAGGCACATTTGTTATTCTTACAGCGACGTTAAGTGCTGCGATGTTCGCTTATGCTGAAGAAAATGTAGCTAGCGATGAATATGATTACATTGCTCTACCGCAGATCAATCAAGTCGCAGATCTTGAAGATGATGATAACGATGGTGTAATCAACGCTCGGGATCTTTGCCCAGATACTCCTTCACTATCGGAAATCGATAATGACGGGTGTGGTACCTTTGTTAAAACGTCGAAGCTACAAAGCTTACACATCCTATTTGCTAATGATTCTAGTGATATTCCTCCGGTGTTTGTTAGTCAGATTCGTCAAATGGCAGAATTTTTAAACACCTACCCTTCTGCTTCTATTGAAATCAAAGGCTATGCAAGTAAAGTCGGTAGCGAAGAATATAACCTCAACCTATCTAAACGACGTTCTGAAGCAGTAGAAGCTCAATTACTGCGCTACGGTGTTGAGCGCAACAGAGTGAGAATTGTTGGTTTCGGCGACACTGAACTTGCTTCTCATGGTGATACACAAGTCGCTCATGCACTAAATCGTCGAGTGACAGCGACGGTGGTTGGCTACAAAGGTGCAATCGTCAAAGAGTGGAGCATATTTACGGCACTGCCTAAATAAACCTACATATCAGTAAAGGCGGCCGATTAGCCGCCTTTTTATTGTGAGTTATCCAAATCTTAATGGGAAAAAATGCCTCAAAGTGCTACCCTTCGTGCATCATTCTTAATGAGAAAATAAAATGAGCAAATTAACAGCAGATGTTCAAGCTAACCTAGAACTTTTCATCAAAGAAACCCAAGAAAACCAACTGGTTTGGGGTTTGCGTAATGAAGAAGGTTGGTTATCTTGTGAATCAACAGAATTTGAAGAAAGCGAAGTAATGCCTTTCTGGTCTTCAAAAGAAGACGCTGAGCTGCACAATGTTGAAGAATGGGCAGACTTCGAAGTTCTAGAGATCCCACTGGATATTTTCGTTGAAGATTGGCTGATCACTCTTGATGAAGACGGCGTTCTTGTTGGCACTAACTGGAACCAAACTTTAGACGGAAAAGAACTTGAGCCTTCAGAACTGGCAAAAATGTATCTTTAAGTGAATTGGCATAGCCCTTTCATGACCACTTAAACAAGACGCGATTAGCGTCTTGTTTTGTATTTGTAGTACGAGCTTTGGTACTATGACGACCTGTTTATTTTCAACTGGATTGAACCCATGCATTTATCTAAGCTGACACAAGAAATTTACGATCACCTATACCGCGACATCAACGAATTCCGTAGCACTTTTGACTTACCAGTAGCGGACCCAGCAAGCTTAGATGCAAAAGCAGATACCCTTCATACCTCATTAGCCATCGAAGAACTGACCGAACTGGCTGAAGCAGACAGCAAAACTGAACAAGCGGATGCGATTGTGGACAGCGTATATGTACTTATGGGTCGCCTCGTGCACCTTGGTCATCGCAATATCAATGACAACATCGCCATCAGCTACTTGATCGACCTACTACTGAATGTTGCGGTCAATCGTGGTATTGATTTCCTTCCTTGTTGGGATGAGGTTCATAGCTCCAACATGAGCAAAGTTTGTCGCAACGAAAAAGAATATGGCGATACAGAAGCGTTCTACGCTGAGCAAGGTATTAAACTAATGGCTGTACAAAAAGGCGATTATCTCATCGCGAAATGTGCAGAAGACTTCGTGTCTGAAAGCAAAACCATTCGTCAAGGTAAAGTCCTAAAGTCCGTTTATTACCGTCCAGCAAACCTAGAAGCGCTAACTCAATAGTTTTTAACTGCTTTTTGAATGTCGGCAGCCTTTAGGCTAGCGGAATCGCAGATAAAAAAAGGCCACCTTGGGAGCAAGGTGGCTAATGAGACTATAAAAAGCCTAACAAGAACGAGAATGTATCACTCTTATTAGTGCTAATAGTGTGCCAACTTTTTAATAAAGATTAAATCATTGATATTTAAAGAAATTAATCTTTTACTCTTAATATAAACAATAAGTTAGTACACAAGACCTTTTGAAACCTGACCCAGATTTGTGCTCAATGCACCAAAACTAATCGAAAACTAAGTATGGTTTACCATCAAGAGAGACACATCTCACAGAAGTGTTAAATACATTACGCAAGTTCTCTTCACTTAAGACTTCTGTCGGCTCACCAATACTCTGTACGACACCTTGCTCAAGCAGTAATACTTTGTTTGCGTTCTGTAAGCTTCGGTTCAAATCGTGATTCGCCATAACAACAGCCAATCCCTCTTGCGCCATTTTCGCAATCAATTGATAAAGCATGCCTTCTTGGGCGATATCTAATGGTGCACCCGGTTCATCAAGAATAAGTAGCTGAGCATAAGGATTGATAGCTGGCCAAACTTGCAGGCAGCTACCTGCGAGTCGCACGCGTTGCCATTCTCCACCAGACAACTGATGAATAGAGCGGTGAAGCTTATCGTCTATCTTCAATAAATGAGTAAACAGCTTCACAGCTTCTTGGACTTTAGAGTCATGCAATGAGCTATTAATGGGGAGAGACAACGCAAGATATTGGAAGACATCGAGATTAAAAGCGGGCTTCTCGCTTTGAGATAGGTAAGCTCTGCGCAAAGCCAACTCACTCAAAGAGTTTTTCTTGATATCAAAATCGCCGAGTAAAACATCTCCTGCGCAGTCAATCACTCCCGCTAGTGCAGAGAGAAGCGTGCTTTTACCACTGCCATTAGGACCAACAACATGGAGTATTTCCCCTGCTTGGCATTGGAATGACAAAGGCAGTAAACGTTCTTTAACGTGCAGGCTATTAACGCGAATCATGATTTCTCACCAGCATCCAAATAAAAATGGGGGCGCCAATAGTGGTAGTGACAACGCCTAATGGTAGCTCAGCAGAATCCAGAGCCAAGCGAGCAACAATATCAGCCAATACCATCAGAAGAGCGCCACTGACAGCACTCAGTGGCAATAGCATACGGTTTTCAGAACCTAGTACTAAACGCAGTAAATGGGGTACCACCAAGCCAACAAAGCCTATCACGCCTCCTAGGGCAACCGCAGCGCCTACTAAAACGGATACGGCGATGATCAGTTTCCAGCGAATGCTGGCTACATCTACACCTAGCTGTTTTGCATGGGTTTCTCCAAGCATCAGTTTATCCAATACGGATCCCTGATATAGCAACCATCCCATAACAGGCAATGCGATAAGAGTAAGAGTGTGTTGATACCAACTAGCACCGCCAATACTCCCCATAAGCCAATACATAAGTTGACGTAAGCTCAGTTCATCACTGAAGTAAAACGCCCATGTGACGACGGAACCAGACAAGATACCCAGCGCAACACCCACCAAAAGCAGTCGAGTTGTTGTAAGCCTCATTGCGTTGGCGATAAACACCAGCAATAAAGTAAAGATCAGAGCCCCTATAATTGCAGAAATCATAAAAGCTTCAGGGCTAGCGATAGCCGGAAAGAAAAACAGCAAGATCACCATCGCAACGCTTGCGCCGCCAGAGATCCCTATAATCCCCGGTTCTGCCAACACGTTACCAAGTAACACTTGAAGGGTTGCACCGGAAACCGCTAGTGCAGCGCCAATCATCATGGCTGCGAAAAGCCTTGGCAAACGTAAATCAAACACCAAACGAGTTTCGAGTGCATCAAATGAACTGAAAGGCGAGATAAAGATTTCACCAACCATCAGATAGACCACGCTGGCTAATGCTAACAATGCGAGCAAAAGATAGCCTGCTCGTATCCAGCGCTGCTGCTTGAGCAGCATAAATTGACTAAAATCCATAGACTTTTATGTAAAAAAATAATGGTTCAAAAAAGAATGGCTTAACCTTACCGTTAAGCCATTCAAATATAAAGCTTCAATATAAAAGACGAGTGATAAACCTTTTAATCGTATACCGCTTGACCGTCTTCATAACGAATTTTTACTTTACACACCATTAATGCAGCACGTTCGCCCACCGCTGCATGACGATTGGGAAACACGATCGCTTCCTCTTCATTTTTCGCCATCAGTGGTTTATCGCCATCATGACCAAAAACTTCGCCATGCATGAAGCTCGTAAAGTTGGAGATATTATCGTCAAACAAGAAATCAAAGTCGTCATGAATACGAACAATCGTTCGGCTCACTCGGTACATCGTAGCCTTTCTAGGCAAATGCTCAGATTGGCTTCTGGAAACCAAATCACGTAGTGACAAATCAAATGCCGTTAGGCACTGTAAATCGTTAGAGCCGATTTCAGCGACACGACCGAGTTCAATCATCATGGCTTGTGCAGCGTAGGTTTCCGCACTGTACCAACTAAAAGTACTTGCTGGCGCATTAGAGAACATCACTGCATCAATGTGACCATTCTCGACAAAATCCAATAGTTCTTTACTGCGTACTGGATGACGCGATTTAGGGCTGACCGCAAATGAATAATGTTTTGAATCACGAAAAGCGCAATGCAGATCTAAATGCCAGCGAGACTTTACATCGCTCTCAGCATAGAAATCCTTAATCACCAGTTTAAGGTTATCTGCTATGGCTAGTTCTTTGCTTTCTTCGTGGGCTTTTTCGTCAAACAGATGATTCAAATCTTCATCTAATGAACGTTTATGCAGCATGGTTGCTTCAGGATTCGCGATGATGAATAAACATCTTTCGTTTACCGTCTGGAAGCCACTCAAAATATCATTCACGAGTTTATCGATAAGCTCCATTGGAGCCGTTTCGTCGCCATGAATACCACAAGAAATAACGATGTTTTTGGTATCGTCGTCGTGTTTAGCTGGCACAACTTCTAAAATACCGCGTTGAAGCAATTTGAGAGTGACGCCTGCCGGTGTAGTCACCGCTGTACACTTTACGGATTGTTCAAGATCTAGACTGTCGAAGAGAAAAGATTGGCGAAATAGAGACTTCGTCATGCGCTACTCCTTTATTGCACAGCGGTATGTTAAAGAATTGAGCAAACAATTTATGTTGAAGCGATCTCACTTATTGAGCTGAACTTCAATATAAAATGAAATATGCCTGCTGTACTTTGATAACCTGTTCGACTATTAACTGAATGACATTGAAGGCGAATTCTATCCTAACTGTTATTGAGACTCTATACCCTATCAGTTCCAATTCGTTGAAACGCTTGTCTTAAATCTCAATTTTGGATTTTCTTTTATCACACACCGCAGTTTACAACTCTGAGTTTGGTCCCTTTAGTACTTTTGCTAAACCAGCGGCGACGAAAATTACCTCAGAAGAGAGCTCTCCAATCCATTGATTCATCAAACCTGCATATTCAATAAATAGACGCGATACTTCACCTTCAGGTGTTAGCCCCATGCCGACTTCATTGGATACCAAGGTAATATCTGCCCGACTCTGTTTTAACACATCGATAAGATGCTGGATTACCAGCTCTATTTGTTTCGAATCGCGCATTTGACCGTGATTGTAAATCACGTTATTCAACCAAAGTGTCAGGCAGTCCACCAGCACTACATCATCACTAGATAACTGCTCAAGAGTTTGCGCTAATTCATAAGGGCATTCATGTTCAATCCAGCCATTTCCGCGCTGATTTTGGTGATGTTGTATTCGGGTCTCCATCTCCTCATCAAATGCGATCGCTGTCGCTACGTAGTGCAACGCTTTTGTACTATCAAAACGCACTTTGCTCTTTGCTAATTGCTCAGCAAAACTGGATTTTCCGCTTCTTGCACCACCAAGTATCAATCGTACCGTCACCACGCAACTCCTAAAACGGGTAAACCATTTTGCGCAAAAACGACAACCACAAGATAGATCATCAATTCCATGAGCTGTTGTGCAGCCCCCAGACAGTCACCGGTAAACCCTCCAAGTCGGCTGATCAACCAACGTCTGAATAGCTGACGAAAAACAACCGCTAAAGCAATAAGAACCAGAGTCAAATAACCATCTAACAATATGCAAGGGATTAGTCCTGTGATGACAACCACAGCCAATTCGTTGTAGCTCTGTTTGTGGGCTAACGGTTTACTTTTGCTAGTATCACTGTCGGACACATAGGGCGTATTGAAGATGAAGGACGACGCGACAGCGCGGCTTAACGTGTAGCCCACCAACCAAATGGGGATAAGGGAAATAATGTCGCTGGCCGCAACCAGCAACACATATTTACCCAACAGAGCCATTATTAACGCGACCGAACCATAAGTGCCGATCCGGCTATCTTTCATGATGCTTAAACGACGCTCTACCGTCATTCCGCCACCGACACCATCCGCCATATCGGCAAGTCCATCTTCATGGAAGGCTCCGGTCAGCATCAAGCTCAGCACCATGGTCAAAAAAATGCTGATTTCAGGCGTCAAAAGCAGATCAGCTAAAGCATAGAAGCCAGCGCAAATTGCCCCAAGAAGTATTCCAACCAGCGCAAAATATCGGCCAGACTGATTCATCCTTTCACTGCTATAAGGCAAATTGGCGGGCACAGGAATTCGAGAAAAGAAACTGAGCGCCAAAAGAAACAGTTCAAACTGATATTTGAGTCTGGCCAGCATTACACTGTCACTCCTGCCTCAGCAAAACTCGCCATGTTGTTGTAAAACTCGGCAGCCGCTTTAATGAGTGGAACCGCAAGAACCGCGCCTGTACCTTCACCGAGTCTCAAATGCAGGTTCAACAGAGGCGTTGCTTCTAATAAGTTCAGTACCTTTTTATGCCCCGATTCGTCAGAACAGTGCGCAAATATCATATAGTCTCGACACTCTGGTTCAATAAGCGTGGCAACATAAGCGGCGACCGTGACAATAAACCCATCAACGAGCACAGGTGTACGCTCACGATAAGCACCTAAAAATGCGCCTGCCATTTGAACGATCTCGTATCCACCAACCTCTGCAAGCACCTCTTTCACGCCCTTGCCTTTAGAGCGTTCTACGCCTTTTGCGACCAGTTGATACTTTTTCTCAAGCTGCTGATCAGAAATACCCGTGCCTTTACCGACACACTCTTCAACAGGTAAATCAGACAAGCTGGCTAACAGAGCGGCAGCACTTGAAGTATTAGCAATGCCCATCTCACCGAACATCACTAAGTTGCTGCCAGCATCAATCACACTTTCAACCAGTGACTGACCGTAATCTAGCCCTTGCTCAACTTGCTCTATCGACATAGCCGCTTGGTTAGCAAAGTTCTCGGTACGAACACCTAAACGTTGAACAATAAAATCTGGATGCTGCGCGTCCACAGGCAAAAATATCCCTGTATCAATGACCTTCATCGCCACATGGTTTGCACGGCAGAAACAGTTGATAGCAGCACCACCCGCCAGAAAATTCAGTACCATCTGTTGTGTTACAGCGCTAGGAGCAATACTGATCCCTTCATCCGCAATGCCGTGGTCTCCGGCAAATACCAGTACCGTTGGTTGTTGAATCGCAATATGTTCAACCGCTTGTTGCTGCCCCTGACTTTGAATTAATGCCAGTTGATGAGCAACTTGCTCTAACTGCCCTAAAGCACCTAGTGGTTTGGTTTTTTGATTAATACGGTGCCAAATTGCATCGTTAAACGATAGATCTAACATTATTGATTCCTTGAACAATGCTTAAATTTCAAAAGAGATGACGCAGTCTACTCACAAAATCCATCCGACGCCAAACCTACAAAGCGCCAATAAATGAAATACTTGTATATTGTCGAGTAATTAGCTTAATTTCACAGCATGACATTAAACATCTGGGAAGCAACGATGAAAGACGCCCTTTTTACAGCAAAAAACAAACCCGTTCTCATTATCGCGGGAGCATCGGGTTTAGTCGGTTCATCTTGTCTAGACATTGCTTTAAATGAGCATGCACTTGAACATATTTTTACCTTGAGCAGAAAGCCACTAGCGCCTGAGTCTCTCTCAGTTGCAAATGGTAGGTTAACCCAGCTTATAGATGCAGAACTGAACATAAAACATTGGGAAAACTCAAACAGTCGCCCAACATTGGGGATCATCGCACTGGGTACGACGTTAAAACAGGCTGGTTCAAAACAAGGATTGGAAAAAGTTGATTTCGAACTCGTTTGTCATGTCGCTCAGCAAATGAAATTGCTCGGAGTTGAAAGGTTAGCGGTTGTTTCTAGTTACGGCGCTCACCCAAGATCTCGCTCCCACTATTTACGTTGCAAAGGTCGAATGGAAGAAACCATTCGTCAAATCGGCTTTTCGCATGTCACGTTCGTCAGGCCGGGCCCTTTAGTAGGCAAGAGAACAATCACTCGCCCAGATGAAGTTCTGCTACAAAAATTTATGAGCGTCGGCAGATACCTGTTGTTTGGAAAACTGAGAAATCTCGTCCCAATAAGTGCAGAAACTGTAGCAAGAAGCATGCTCTACAGCTTATTCGATACAGATTCAAAGCATGTGACCGTGCTCGATAGCATCGCCATGCGACACATGCTGGAAAAGTACCGTTAAGATCAGACCATAACTTGCCCAATAGTTAGCCAGACGATGAGATAAGTTACTGAACAAACGGTTGCGACACGCCATGGTGATTGCTTAGTCGTATGGGGGATGTTCTAATACCTATAAATCTTTCAGCGATTTGGTAATCACACATGCAGCAGGAAAACTCGCCAACTTACTTCTTCTTCGATTATGAGACTTGGGGCACTAACCCAGCGAAAGATCGTCCTAGTCAGTTTGCTGGCGTACGTACCGATATGGATTTTAATATTATCGGTGAACCATTAGTTATCTACTGCCAATTACCTAGCGATTACTTACCTGCACCTGAAGCGGCACTGATTACAGGTATCACGCCACAAAAGGCGATGGCTCAAGGTCTACCTGAGCCCGAGTTCATTGCTCGTATTCATCACGAACTTTCTCAGCCAAATACCACCAGCCTTGGTTACAACAGCGTTCGGTTCGATGACGAAGTCACGCGTTATACTTGCTATCGCAACTTTTTTGATCCGTATTCTTGGAGCTGGCAGAACAGTAACTCACGTTGGGACTTACTCGATGTGATGCGTGCTTGCCATGCCCTTCGTCCAGAAGGCATTGTTTGGCCTGAAAACGAAGAAGGTTTTACCAGTTTCAAACTTGAACATCTGTCAAAAGCCAATGGTATTGAACACGAAAATGCGCATGATGCGATGGCTGACGTGATTGCTACAATTGAGCTGGCTAAGAAAGTCAAAGCCGCACAACCAAAGCTATTTGATTATTTCTTTACTATGCGCCATAAGCGCAAACTCAATGAGTTGGTGGATATCGTCAATATGACACCACTAATGCATGTCTCCGGAATGTTAGGAAGAGAATGCCAATACACCAGTTGGATTGTGCCTATCGCTTGGCATCCAACCAATCAAAACGCAGTGATTGTGGCTGACTTAGCCAAAGATCCTCAGCCATTACTAGAGCTTTCCAGTGAAGAATTGCATACGCGTCTTTATACAAAACGCGATGAACTCGCTCCGGACGAACTGCCTGTCCCTGTCAAATTGGTTCATCTCAACAAGTGCCCTATTCTTGCACCTGCAAAAACGCTTACCGCCGAAAATGCAGACAAAATAGGCATCAATCGCGAACAGTGTTTAGCGAACTTAGCACTGATTCGCCAGCATCCAGAGATCAGAGAAAAGCTAGTTTCTCTGTTTTCGATTGAGCGTGAATATGAACAGAGCGCCGATGTAGATACGCAGTTGTACGACGGTTTCTTCTCTCCGGCGGATAAAGCGTCGATGGAAATTATCCGCGGTACACCACCAGAAAATTTGGCAGCACTGGATATCACTTTTGCGGACAAGAGAATTGAACCTTTATTATTCCGTTATCGTGCCCGTCACTTCCCATGGACACTGGATGAAAATGAACAGCGTCGCTGGGCGAATCACTGCCGTGATTTTTATGAGTCGCGAATTGAAGGTTACATGCTCAATTTAGAAAACTTAGTTCATGAGCATGAGAGTGACGAAAAGAAAATTGCTATTTTAAAATCCGTCTATCAATACGTCTCAAAACTCGTTTCCTAGAGGCTAACCCCCTAGGTTTTTCTATACATATAAATGGCAACAACGTTTCATGGCTCAAACCGCACTTAAATACCTGGTATCAATGGGAATGATATTTCTCTGTTTGCTGGCAGGTAATAATCTTCAATCTTGGTTAGGTATTTCTATTCCTGGCAGCATTATTGGTATGTTGATCCTGTTTGGACTCATGTCGAGCGGACTCCTACCTTCTTCTTGGGTGAAACCAAGTGCGAGCTTATTCATTCGCTATATGGTTCTGCTTTTCATCCCGACCAGTGTCGGTCTAATGGTGCACTTCGACATATTGGTAAACAACATCTGGTCTATCTTAGCTAGCGCCATCGGTGGCACTACGTTAGTACTTGTGATCCTAGCCTTCTCTCTTGATCGCATTTTGAAAAAAGGAGGCAAATGATGTGGTTGCTAGTCACTATAGCGGTGTTCTTTCTTTCTAGATGGATCGCTCGTAAACTGAATTCACCGTTTGCCAATCCACTGTTGATAAGCATTGGCATTATTATACCTGTGCTCATGTTGCTAAAAGTCCCCTACGAGACTTACGAGCTAGACAACCTATGGGTGAACTATATGCTTCAGCCTGCCGTCGTTGCTTTAGCTTACCCTTTGTATGAACAACTTCCTCAGATTCGTGCAAACTGGAAAATCATCATGCTTGCCTGTGGTGTCGGAAGCGTGCTTTCTATGCTGACAACAGGGATCATTGCCGCGTTAATGAATGTTGATATCGCTTTAATTGCAGCACTAATGGGTAAATCTGTCACCACACCGATAGCGATGGAAGTCGCAAACAATTTAGGTGGAGAACCAGCTATTGCAGCCATCATGGTTCTGCTGGTCGGTGTATTTGGCGCCATTGTGGCGTACCCAATTTATAACTTACTGAATATCACGCATCCTATTGCTCGAGGATTAACCATGGGTAATGTCTCCCACGCCCTCGGCACAGCGACTTGTGCGGAAAAAGATCAGAAAGACGCGGCTTTTAGTTCACTCGCTCTGGTTGTCTGTGGTGTCATAACCTCAGTTCTAGCGCCTAGCTTATTTGCTTTTGTACTTTGGTTTGTTCACTAACTCATTGTCATCTCTATCTAATTTAGGCTCAGACTGCATTTCCCATAGAGTCTGAGCCAAATTCTTCCTTACCTCGCCTCTCATGTGTGACATCACTCTAATTATGTAAACATGTAATACGTTGCATCTAATAATGAGATTTTGATCGCAGTAAATCTAGTGTATTCCCCTAAACTAAAGCTCAATGTATTAATTAGGAATATCTATGAAAGGCCGTATTGAACAGGCATTAGCAGACATGCAACGACCGATGGCGGAGTTTTTATCGCCAATCGTATTAGCTGATGATTTTGACGCTACTCTATCTCCTGACCAATTTAAGCAACTACTTTCCGTTACAGGAATGAGTGACGCAGACCTTCGTATTGAATTACTGCCTCTTGCGGCAGCATATGCTTACGTACCTATTTCGAAATTTTATGTTGGAGCTCTAGCTCGTGGATTGTCTGGCCGCATCTATTTCGGCGGCAACATGGAATTCTCAAAAGTTCAGATGGGGCAAACCATTCACGCAGAACAAGCAGCTATCAGCCATGCTTGGATGAAGGGTGAGGAAGGTATCAGTGATATCACTGTGAACTACAGTCCTTGCGGTCACTGTCGTCAATTCATGAACGAACTTACCACCTCTAAAAGCTTGATGATTCAGTTACCAAAACGTGATGCCAACTCTCTGCAATACTACTTGCCAGAATCTTTTGGCCCTGCTGACCTAGGTATCACTCAAGTGCTGATGAACAAAAGCGACCACGGTTACAAGTGCGAGGAATTAGACCCGCTGATGCAATCAGCCGTAGCGGCACTCAACGGCAGCTATGCCCCATACTCTGAAAATTTAAGTGGTGTGGCATTGAAATCATCGTCCGGTAAAACTTATTTGGGTGCATATGCTGAAAACGCGGCGTTTAACCCAAGCTTACCGCCACTTCAAGTCGCTTTAATTCAGATGAGAATGGCTGGCGAATCTTTTGACAACATCGAAGCTGCGACACTGGCTGAACTCGAGAAAGGCAGTGTGAGTCACTTTGTCGATACTCAAGCTACGCTTGCATCACTGAGTTCTTCTTTGCAACTAAGCTACATCGCACTTTAACAGTACCTCAGTCATGTAAAAGCCAGACTTTTGTCTGGCTTTTTTGTTCTCAGCAACGGCCTCTTTGAACCTACTTGGCAAACTTTTCTAAAGCTTGGTGTTTATCCATAGGTTTGAAGAAGTAATATCCTTGAATTTCATCCACGTTCCAGACATTGAGCTTACGAAGCTGTGAAGCCGTTTCAACCCCTTCAGCCACCGTTGTCATACCGAGCTCCTGCGACATGTGAATGATGTTCCTGACTAAGGTTTTTGCTTTGTCGTTGACATCCAAATTATCAATATATGATTTATCAAGCTTGATAATATCAAGCGGGAAGTTACATAGTGAGCTAAATGAAGAGTATCCCGTACCAAAGTCATCGAGTGCCAATTGAACACCCAAAGATTTAATCGCCTCCATACGTTCAACGATCTCATCTTCAGCCCCCAACAGAATACTTTCTGTTAGCTCCAGTACCAGTTGTCCCGGTAACAATTGGTATTTCTCTATCAGGTTGACCAAAGTCTCCACCAAGCTCTTATGATGGAAATGAGGTGTCGACAAATTCACATGAATACTCATTCTATTTTGCGAAGAACTGTCGCTCTTTTGCTGTATATCACTGATAAACTCGCACGCCTGCTCAAGAATCACTTCTCCTAACTCAACAATCAATCGACGTTGTTCCGCCAGCGGGACAAACAGTCCCGGAGAGACCATTCCTAATGTTGGATGGCGCCATCTTGCTAGCGCTTCGAAACCGACGACCTGTCCAGTACTCGCGTGAACAATAGGTTGATAGTGAGCAACGATTTCACCACTTTTAAGTGCTTTCATTATGTCGCGATTTAGAGCAAGTGACTCTTGTGATCTTTTAATCAGACTCTCATCAACCGTCACAAGCCCTCTTTTACCCGTCGATTTTATTTCTGTCAGAGCATAAAGGCCGACATAGCTGAAATCCTCAAAGTTAGCAAAACTTGAAGAAGAACGAACAAACACTGCTTTTAAGCCAATATCGAACTCAAAACCAGAAACACTGATCTTCGATGAATAACTTTCTAGCAACCGATTTGCCATTCTTTCCAGCTGTCGATAATCCTTTTCTACGCACCAAACTAAGAATTCATTTTCACTGATACGCCCTGTGAACTCGTCACCAAATCGAATCAGCAAGTTATCAGCAAGGTGTTTTAAAACACTGTCATGGACCAGATGTCCGTAGACTTCATCGATTTCTTTGAGCCTAGAAGCGTTGAAATAAACGATTGAGTAGTTCTGTTCTTGATCTGAACCTTGGAAAAATCCCTTAATAAGATTGATCACTGTTGGTCGATTCAATAGTCCTGTTGCCGAATCTCGGTGAGTTAAGGAGTCAATTAATACCGCTTGTTGTTTCTGCTCACTAATATCTTTTATCGACAACATAACAGCCATCTTGTCGTCTTGTTCAAATTGGGTCGCTTCAATCACACAGTGCACGGTTTCGCCATAACAGTTGTTTAGCCCCGCTTCAAACTGACGTAAGCCCTGACTCAAATTGATAAATAATTGTTCAGCGCTGCAAATAGAATCACTACTGTGAGCACACAGCGTTTCTACATGCTGACCAACCAAATCACTACGTTGATAGCCAAGCAAATCTAATAATGCTTGGTTCACGTCAGCGATCATTTGATCGACCACAAGTACCATACCCAGTGTTTGACTGTGGTATAGCGCTTCAAATTTTTGCAGCGTATCTTTTAGCTTGCCTTCAGTTTTTGAGGAGTTATTAGCCAAAAACTGTACTAAAGTCGTGATACGTTCAAACTCATCTCGATGACCTTCAAGATTCACTTCATCACTCGATATCAGTGCTTTTATGTCTTGTTCAAAGTAGCTGAATCTTTTACCCACGTTGTTACGGAACAAAATGAAAATAACGATAGAAACAAGAGTGGTGACCACACCAATAGCAATGATGAGGTAGTAAAAGACCGATTCACCTTTTTGATAATAGGTACGCGGTTCACGTGATTTTAAAACCGCAATCTCTTCACCATAAATATTGGTTAACGATGTATAGTGGTAAAGCTCTGAATCTGTATGGAAAACATCGATGTCATCGTGCTCATCTATACCCTCTTCATGAATATGTTCATCAAGATGCTTCGTCTCATCGAGATCAGTAATGATGGAGTTTTGAGCCGTTAAGATGCCAACAAAATCTGAAGGGAAACGGTCAGTTAAATGCTGTCCCCACAACATCCATCCTGCAAACTCTGCTTCACTGGTTCCGTTACGCACTGGTGTAACACTAACCACCCAAATATCGTCACCCTCACGAATTAATCCATAAGTACCGCTTTTCCCGCTATCCAGAACCCGTTTCATTTTGTTCAGATGTTGAGCAACGCCCTTATCTTTTAGCAGTGTTTGTGTGAATGCGTTGGGGTCTTCAATGTCCCGCCCAAGGCCAGCCACATACTCATGCTGACTATTAATAAAGGACATGAAATCTAGCCCAAGCGAATCAAGGCTTTCCATATACAAGTTGCGTTCTTCAAAACCGGTATCAGATTGAGTGAGAAGATCGTAAGTCTCAGTCCAGTAAGCCCAGTCATGGGAAGCTTCTTCCTGCCTAACACTTAACGAATCAATAACAGCATAGGCTTGTGAGCTCGCCCTGTGGATCTCAATATTTTCTAGTTCATTCAGACTGTATAAAAAGAAATAACGGGTAAGAAAAAGACTGCTGAAAATGATGCTAGCCAGTCCAACTGCAAATAAAAATGCAGTTTTCGTGTGTAGCGTAACAAAGCGTAAGCGGGATGATTTATTCAAGGAGCGCATCAACTCTCAAGTTATTATTTGCGATACAAATAACACATATCACATAAGAATTTAATGATATATGTCTAATTACAAAATGAAATAAATTATAAATCTCATCAATATTTGGAACCAATACCTCCTTTTGAGTATTAATTTGCTGTGTAAACCATCGTTTACATACTCATCTGCCGGTCATTTAGCTTGTTCAACTCTGTAGCACCGTACTTTTCAGCATTTATATACGAAGCGCACAGATTGACGTCTACGCCAATGACGATTGGTTAATAGCCTGATAATTTGGACTTTCTTCGTGTCAAACACTCGTAAGGATACCTATGTTTGAACAAGTCGTTCGGATACTTTTCCCTGTAATGGCACTGGTCATTATTGGCTATCTCATTGGTCGTTGGCTCAAACCTGATTTCCGCCCGATTAACAGAATTAATATGGATGCCTTTGTTCCAGCATTGGTATTCTCTTCATTGTCCACCATGCCACTTAGCCGCTCAGAGCTTCCCCTGATTTATGCCTCTTTAATATCTGTGCTTATTCCCGGCTTGCTTATGATTCCGATATGCAAACTTGGTGGTTGGAACTTTAAAGCATGGGCTCCACTGCATATGTTTAGAAACAGCGGTAACTTAGCCATCCCACTCTTCACCTACGCATTCGGCCAGCAAGCTCTTTCTTCTGCGGTGCTGCTATTTGTTGTTTCTGCCTGTTTACACATCAGTATCGGGCTTGCGGTATTAAGTAAAGGAGGTTCATTTAAGCAGATCTTTACGGCTCCTGTGTTTATCGCTGCTACTGTTGCCATGTGCCTTAACTTGTCAGGAACTCATGTCTGGGAACCGCTGTATGAAGCAACAAAGCTACTTGGTCAGGCTGCAGTGCCTGTGATGTTACTGTCATTAGGCGCACAGATGACCAATATGAAAATGGCTGGCTTCAAAGTGGGACTGATCTCTACCGCTCAATCATTGTTTACTGGTGCTATCGCATTTAGCTGTATTTACTACTTCATTCCTTTACCGCCCATGCAGTTAAAAATGATGGTGTTATTCACTATGCTTCCACCAGCGGTGATGAACTACCTGTTTGCGGAGCGATACAAGATTGAAGCAACCAACGTCGCCTCAATGGTGTTGTTTGGTAATTTCCTCAGTATTTTCACCCTGCCTCTGTTACTCATTTTTGCCTTCTCAATATAGAGAATGCGATATGTAAACTTAGGTCAACCTGAGTAAAACTAGATAAAGTCGATGTCCCAGCCGAAGCCGCAGAACTACAATTAAACCATAAGAAACACGTGGAATAATTGTCATGAAAAAAATCACGCTACTCATCATACTGTTATGGCTTCCATCCGTATGGCTTACATGGCAACCCGATGCCAATTACTTCTTCTGGCGTCATCAACTCACCATGCTTACAGGCGCACTTGGCTTTGCTTATATGGCAGTGGCAATGCTGCTGGCGATGCGTATTCCAAGAGTCGAAGAATATGTAAACGGGCTAGATAAAGGCTATGCCATTCATAAACAGATGGGCATTGGTGCTCTAGTCACTATGGTTATGCATTGGGTACTGATTGAATCGCCAAAATGGCTTGTGAGTTTAGGTCTTATTGAGGGCCAACAAAAAAGACAACGTCTAGGTCAATTAGTGGAAGGTATAAACTGGACTCACTGGGCAAAAGTGGTTGGCGAATACACTTTTTATGTCTTTCTCGCGTTTGTCGCCATCAGTCTTATCCAAGCGATCAGTTATCGGAAATTCCGTTTTACACATAAACTAGGTGGCGCTATTTTCCTCTCAGGATCGTTTCACAGTGTGTTTTTGCTTGATTATCAATGGAGTTCAGCTGGCCTTAACTCGGTGATTTGGCTAGCCGCAATTATAGGTTCTATCTGTGCATTTATTTCGTTAACAGGTTCAATTGGGCGTGCTCGCATAGTCAATGGTCAAGTGACTGCTATTCAACGCATTCATGATCAAGCAAGCCAATCTCGGGTGTTGCATGTAAAAATAAAGCTCAACGAAATGATGAAGTATCGTGCAGGACAGTTTGCTTATCTCAACTTCAATGATGGCGAAGCTCCACACCCGTTTTCGGTGCTTAACTACGATTCCCACAACCAAGAAATAGAGTTCGCAATAAAAGATCTCGGCGACTACACTCATGCGCTCTATGACTCTTTGTCGGTGGGCAGAGCAGTTGCTGTTGAAGGTGGCTATGGTCGCTTTCAAATACCAAAATCATCAAACCAAGTTTGGATTGGTGCTGGTATTGGTATCGTACCTTTTATAGCGTGGCTACACTACTTGACTCACCTGCCTCATTCAACCAGCAGACACATCGATTTGTTCTACTGTCGTGACAATGATGACCAAACATACTTTGTTAAGTTGCTGGAAAAATTAGTGAGCAAACTACCCTATGTGAAACTGCATATCTATACCGCTAGCCACAACGAATTTCTGTGTGCTGACAGAGTCGCTCAACACATTGATTTATCCCAAGCCAGTGTCAGTTTTTGTGGACCAATCAGTTTTGGTAACGCACTGAAAAATAGACTTTTAGGTTTAGGACTTAGCAAACAAAACTTTCATTCAGAACGGTTTGTGATGCGATAAACTGCCTATCAGACGAAAGCAGCGCAAACGTTTGCTTTTGCGGGATATTCCAGTATGATGACGGCAGTTTTTAGTGACTACTACAAAATTAAAAAGGAATAACTATGTTTGGGACTGCTACACGTGACAATGCAACCCGTGTACTTTTACTTGGCTCTGGTGAACTCGGCAAAGAAGTGGCGATTGAATGTCAACGCTTAGGTCTGGAAGTAATTGCATGCGACCGCTATGCTGATGCCCCGGCAATGCAAGTCGCTCATCGCAGCCATGTTCTTAACATGCTTGATGGTGAAGCACTTCAAAAGATCATCGAACTAGAAAAGCCTGACTACGTAGTTCCTGAAATTGAAGCTATCGCAACTCAAAAGTTGGTTGAACTTGAAGCACAAGGCTTGAATGTAGTTCCGACAGCGAGAGCGGCTCGTCTTACCATGAACCGTGAAGGAATTCGTCGCCTCGCCGCTGAAGAACTTTCTCTGCCGACTTCTCCGTTTAAGTTTGCTGATAACTACGAGGATTTCGTCGCTGCGGTTCAACATGTGGGTATTCCATGTGTCTGTAAACCTGTCATGAGCTCTTCAGGCAAAGGCCAGAGCGTAATTAAAACGGAAGCAGACATTGAGAGTGCGTGGAAATATGCGCAAGAAGGTGGTCGCACTGGCGCTGGTCGCGTTATCGTTGAAGGCTTCATCGATTTCGATTACGAAATTACTTTATTAACCGTACGCGCTGTAGACGGTGTTCACTTCTGTGCGCCAATAGGCCACCGTCAGGAAGATGGTGACTATCGTGAATCATGGCAGCCACAAGCGATGTCTGAAAACGCTCTTAAAGCAGCAGAATATGTGGCAGAGCAAATTGTTAATGCACTCGGCGGATACGGTATCTTCGGTGTTGAACTGTTTGTCAAAGGTGACCACGTTATCTTTAACGAAGTCTCTCCTCGCCCGCACGACACCGGTTTAGTGACCTTGATGTCTCAAGATGTGTCTGAGTTTGCTCTGCACGTTCGTGCATTTACTGGTATGCCTATTGGTCAGATTACCCAATATGGCCCATCGGCTTCAGTTGCGATTCTTGGTCAAGGTACGTCAACCAACATTCGCTTCGATGGCATTGGTGAAGCGCTGTCAGTACCTCAATCCCAAATTCGCCTGTTTGGCAAACCAGACATTGATGGTCGTCGTCGCTTAGGTGTTGCACTTGCTCGTGGTAAAGACACGACCGAAGCGGTAGACAAAGCATTAGAATGCGCGAAAGCCGTGAAGATTATTTACTAATCCAAACGCTTGAAGCCATCAACACCACTCTCGGTGAAGGCTAAGCGCTAAAAAATAACCCAGCATTGCTGGGTTATTTTTGTTTCAGGGTTCAGCTTTTGATCAACCAAACCTCTTCTGCAAATCGCGATAAACCTTTTTTGGCTCTTTTAGGATGCTGTGCATTGGCACTGTCCTGATGCAACCTTTCGACAGAGAACTCTGCAAACAATTGCTCTATTTCCTCTTGAGGAACACTGAAAGGAGGCCCAGCCATTTCGTGTTGTTCGTAATCCAATGTGACGAGCAGAATGCGTCCACCCGGATTTAACAACGACTTGAGTCGTTCTATATACTCTTTACGCATCTCTTCTGGCAGAGCAACAAGAGCAGCTCTATCGTAAACAATATCGTATGTCTCTACAGGTGCTGTGAAATAGTCGCCGGTATAAATTGATAGCTCATCAAACTGATATAACTCATGGTGCGCATTCAGTTGAATCACTAACGGAGTATAGAAATGCTCAGCAAAAAAAGAACGAACTGCAATAGAGCTTAGCTCTACGCCATGCACTTGATTATGCTTTGTCGCCAACCACACTAAGTCTTCACTTTTACCACATAAAGGAACAAAGATTTTTTCTTCTCTTTTTGGCTCTGTTCTGTGCCAGTGTTCTATCAATAACGGATTCACGTCATCAAGGTGGAAACCAATTTGATTGGACGCCCATTTGCTATGCCAGAATTCTGGATCTTTCATCAACGCTCTCTAAATGTGTTTGGTTTTATTCGGCCCATAAGGGTAACCATTTCTCATTCACAGAAATAGTCAAATCTCATTTCGCATAATCAGAAACATTCATTTACAACCGGGTAAGGAACTATAAGTGCTCATCAATGCTCTTACCTACACACGCTAAAAATGTGAACTGATAGACAATAACCATATTGAGTCGGCAAACTGCATTGAATTCAAAGCTTACAGCCCCACTTGATTATTACAGCTTCTTGAAATTTGCTATCTGAAAAACGCGCCCTTAAATGCCACTTTTGATTTTTCAGCACAAACCAAGGAGAGTGAATGAGCCAGTTCCTACGTACTGCGGCCCTAATGCTTCTAGTATTGAGCCGAGCACCGGCATTCGCGGCTGTGCCCCCTACCATGCCAGCAGAGGCACAAGGCGGTGAATTTGAAAATCAACTCACCTCTAAGCGCTTTAAACACAGCTTAAGCGGCTTGTATTCTATTGCCACTTCGAAAGAAGCCATATATCAACCCTATAACGACTTCGATATCCTCTACAGCAAGTCACACTATGCGCAGGCAGAACTCGAAACCTTATGTAAAAGTACCGCGCTATTAACATCCACCGAAGCCTACTTTGCTGGAGTGAAATCCGCCCACAGAGCCAAAGAAAAAGTGGTGACCGAACTTGATGGTAACGCTGCCCGAATCACTGATTTAGCGCGAGCAACCATTGTCGCGAACGATGTATCCAGCCTTATGGATGCCTATGAATCACTGAGTAAAGAAGCAACCATTGTCAAAGTGAAGAATCGTTTTAAATCACCGGCCCCTTCTGGCTATCGTGATTTGAATATTCTGATCGAGTTACCTAAGACGGGTATTATTGCGGAAGTGCAGTTTCACTTAAAAGCGATTGCAGATGTGAAAAATGGTGCAGAACATAAGCTTTATGAACAAATCCAGCACATTGAGCGTGTGGCAAAACGCGAACAACGTCCACTAACCTCACTCGAAACAGCCAAGATAAAACGTATGCGTAGTGAATCGAAAAACCTATACCAACAGGCTTGGCAGCCCTACATAACTACACATATTCAAGCAGCATAAAAAACATCAACCACCGTCAGGGGTGGTTGAAACTTCATATAAACAAAAGACCACGCGATGTGGCGTGGTCTAATACTGGCGACTATTTCGCGACTTTTATGTTCTCTACGCGGGCTTTTAATTTTTGCCCCGGACGGAACGTAACAACTCGTCGAGCGGTAATCGGAATGTCTTCACCCGTTTTTGGATTTCGACCAGGACGTTCATTCTTGTCTCGTAAATCAAAATTACCAAAACCGGAGAGTTTTACCTGTTCGCCACTTTCTAGTGCTTTACGAATTTCTTCAAAAAACACTTCAACCGTTTCCTTGGCATCCCGTTTGCTAAACCCGAGTTTTTCGAACAGGTTTTCAGCCAATTCGGCCTTTGTGAGCGCCATAAAACTTCCCTCAAAGCTATGTTAAACCTTGCTGTCTAACGACAGCGCCAGAGCAATTTTGCTTAGCCAATCAACGACATATCGGCTTTACGAGAAAAGTGTATGCCAAGCTTATGATTTTCGCCAACTTTTTTATTTAAGCTTAACTTCCAACAGCATTAAATCACACACATATAATACCTATATAAGCATAATTTAAAACTATAAAACCGATAATGAAAAACAAAAACAACATTAAAACCCTTAAATAATTTAAATTTAAAGAATTTTCATCTTATTGTGTGATTTTAAAAATTTTTTCAGCCACACCAGAACAATTTAGCTATTTATCAATAAATTACATTTTTCCTAAAGTGGAGACAATTTAATGGCCGTTTCTCAACATAGCAGCGAAAAAAAAGCAGGTTATATAACCTGCTTTTTATGCATGAACTGCTTTAGTTCTTATTAGTCGCGTAGACTCGCGCCAAACTGCTCAGATACCGCTTTAACAATAGCTTCTACTGCTGCAGCAATATCCGCTTCTTCTAGCGTACGTTCAACAGATTGCAGCGTCAGTGCGATAGCAAGGCTCTTCTTGCCTTCCTCAACACCTTTACCTACGTATACGTCGAACAGTTTTGCATCTTTAAGAAGTTCACCACCAGAGGCATAACATGCCGCTACGATATCGCCAGAAGCAATGTTTTCATCAACAACGACTGCAATATCACGACGGTTTGAAGGGAACTTCGATACTGAAGCTGCTTCAGGAATCACACGTGAGTTAATTGCATTCCACTCGATTTCGAACACAACTGTGCGGCCATTCAGACCAAACTTGCGTTCAAGCTCAGGGTGAACAGTACCAATCACACCTACTTGTTTGCCATCTACGATAATCGCAGCAGATTGACCTGGGTGTAGAGCAGGATGACGAGTCGCAACAAAGCTGTACGTTTTTTCGTTCGCAGAGAGCTCAAGAATCGCTTCTAGATCGCCTTTCAGATCGAAGAAATCAACCGTTGCTGTTTCCATACCCCAGTGTTCTTCACCGCGAGTACCCGCAATAACACCTGCAAGCATCGGCTCTTGGCGCATGCCGTTTTCTGCTGTCTCACATGGGATGAAACGCAGACCATATTCGAACAGACGAACACGTGGTTGTTGACGTTTTTGGTTGTGAACCACAGTGTTTAGCAGACCTTGGATAAGACCTAAACGCATTGCTGACATGTCCGCAGAAATTGGGAATGGCAGAATTAGAGGTTCAACATCGTTAACGATCAGTTTTTGCTGCTCAGGTTCAACGAAGCTGTATGTGATTGCTTCGTGGTAACCACGGTCAACAAGAAGATCACGAACACGCTTAAGCGGAAGGTTCGCTTCATTTTGAGCGTTCATGTTTAGTGCTGCAATCGGCGCTTGGTTTGGAATCTTGTTGTAACCGTAGATACGGCCAACTTCTTCAATCAAATCTTGCTCAATCGCAATATCAAAACGCCATGTTGGCGCTGTTGCAGTCCAACCAGCTTCTGTTGCTTCAACAGACATACCTAGGCGTTCAAGGATCTCAACCACTTCTGCATCCGCAATGTGGTGACCTAACAGGCTATCCAGTTTAGTGCGACGCAGTGTTACTGTATTTGGCTTAGGTAGGTCTGCTTCAGACTCAACAGCAACAACAGGTGCTACTTCACCACCACAGATGTCAACAAGAAGCTGAGTTGCACGTTCCATTGCGTTTACTTGTAGTGCGAAATCCACACCACGTTCAAAACGCATTGAAGAATCCGTGTGCAGACCGTAGCTACGAGCACGACCACGGATATGGTCTGGAGCAAAGAATGCACATTCTAGTAGAACGTCTTTAGTCTCAGCATTTACACCAGAACCTTCACCACCGAAGATACCAGCGATAGCTAGCGCTTGTTTGTGGTCAGCAACAACCAGTGTATTCGCATTAAGTTCTGCTTCTGTGCCGTCTAGCAGAGTTAGCTTTTCGCCTTGCTCGGCAAGACGAACAACAATACCACCTTCAATTTTCGCTAGGTCGAATGCGTGCATTGGCTGACCTTGCTCTAGAAGAATGTAGTTTGTGATGTCTACAACTGGATCGATTGAACGAATACCACAACGACGTAGCTTTTCTTGCATCCAAAGTGGTGTTTCTGCTTGTACGTTTACGTTCTTGATTACACGACCAAGGTAACGTGGACATGCCGCAGGTGCTTTCACTTCAATTGAAACAACATCATCGATTGAAGGTGCAACTGGCGCTACTGAGGGTTCAGTGACGTCTGCGCGGTTTAGAACACCGACTTCACGAGCCATACCACGAATGCTGAAACAGTCAGCGCGGTTTGCAGTCAAGTCGACATCAACCGTTACGTCATCTAGGCTTAGGAACTGACGGAAATCAGTGCCGATAACCGCATCTTCCGCCAACTCCATGATGCCTTCTGACTCAACGTCGATACCTAGCTCAGAGAATGAACAAAGCATGCCGTGTGAAGGTTGACCACGTAGTTTTGCTTTTTTGATTTTGAAATCGCCCGGAAGTACAGCACCTACAGTTGCAACAGCAACTTTAAGGCCTTGACGGCAGTTTGGTGCGCCACAAACGATGTCTAAAAGTTCTTCTTCACCCACGTCAACTTTAGTCACGCGCAGTTTGTCTGCATCTGGATGCTGACCACACTCAACAACGTAACCGACTTTTACGCCAGTGAATTCGCCAGCTACTGGAAGTACGTCATCGACTTCTAGACCAGCCATAGTGATTTGGTGCGTTAGTTCGTCAGTAGTAACCGCTGGGTTTACCCACTCACGAAGCCATGATTCGCTGAATTTCATTGTGTATTTACCCTTGAATTACTTGAACTGTTTAAGGAAACGAAGATCGTTTTCGAAGAACGCTCGTAGGTCGTTAACGCCGTAACGAAGCATAGTTAAACGCTCTACGCCCATACCGAATGCGAAACCAGAGTATTTTTCAGGGTCGATACCAACACTGCGCAGTACGTTAGGGTGAACCATGCCACAACCTAGTACTTCTAGCCATTTGCCGTTTTTGCCTTTCACGTCAACTTCTGCTGAAGGTTCAGTGAATGGGAAGTATGAAGGACGGAAACGGACTTCAACTTCTTCTTCGAAGAAATTGCATAGGAAATCGTTCAAGATGCCTTTTAGCTGAGCGAAGTTTACGTTCTCATCAACCAACATACCTTCCACTTGGTGGAACATTGGCGTATGTGTTTGGTCGTAGTCATTACGGTATACACGGCCCGGAGCGATGAAACGGAATGGTGGCTTACCATTTTCCATCGTACGGATTTGTACACCTGAAGTGTGAGTACGCAACATCAAATCTGGGTTGAAGAAGAATGTATCGTGGTCAGTACGAGCTGGGTGATCTTCTGCAATATTAAGCGCATCAAAGTTATGGAATGCATCTTCGATTTCAGGACCTGACTCAGTGCTAAAGCCTAGTTCGCCGAAGAACTTCTCAATACGCTCGACAGTGCGAGTCACTGGGTGAAGACCGCCATTTTCAATACGACGACCAGGTAGTGTCACATCGATAGTTTCTGCCGCTAGCTTAGCTTCTAGTTCTGCGCTTTGCAGAGCGTCTTTACGCAATGCGATCGCTTTTTGAACTTCTGCTTTAGCCACGTTGATTTCTTGGCCAGCTGTACGACGTTCTTCAGGTGGTAGCTTACCTAGGCTTTGAAGTTGAACCGTTAGTTCACCTTTCTTACCCAGATACTGAACACGCACTTCATCAAGTGCAACTAACGACGACGCAGCTTCAATCGCTGTTGTCGCATTAGCAATAATCTCTTGTAGATGTTGCATCGTTTCCTCGTCTGCTGATTAGCAGTTTCCATAAGGAGCCCAAAAGGGTTCCTTCGACTCCAAAAAAAGGGAGCCACAAAGAGTTACCGAATGGGTTTCTTGGGATATCTCAAATAGCTGTACATAGTATCGAAAGCTGGCGTCAAAGCCAAATTGAAATGCGCTTCAGCTGCACTTTCGTTTAAATATTAAGCAAGAAAATTTGATAGAAGTTAGACAAAAAAGAGGAATATTCGAATCATGAAATGTCAGGCCTATTTAACCCATAAAATTAGGGTCTGTTGACCCCAATTTAAATGCTTTCAAATTTTGCGAAACAGACTTGATTTCGTCCATGCTGCTTGGCTTTGTAAAGAGCTTTATCTGCAAGGCTCATAAGCGCTGTGTATTCATTCATTTCCGAGTGGCACTGAGCTACACCCACACTGATACTGCCTTGCCAATTGTCTTCACCAACTGACACTTTTAACTGATTAATCTCCGCCAATACTTGCTGTGCAATATACAACCCACCCTCTAGGTCGGTATTAGGACAGATAACAAAGAACTCATCCCCCCCTAAGCGGCAAACAATATCATCGTTGCGAAATCGCTGTTTTAGACAGCGGGAAAGCCCTATCAACACAGAATCCCCTGCATCATGCCCCCAAGTATCATTGACGTGTTTGAAATGATCCGCGTCGATCATCATACAAGTGAGGTTGGTACCCTCCTCTACAGAGCGTAGCCAAAACTCTTGTAGCTGCTGCATCGCTTGGCGGCGGTTGGGCAAAGAAGTCAGGCTATCAGTTAAAGAGAGCTTTTCCAGCTGTTTGTTGGCACGATGCAACTGACGAGTACGCTCTTCAACTTTATCTTCAAGTGACTGGTTCAAACGCACCAGCTCCTTGTTACGAGCAGACACTTGCTGAAACAAACCATTCAACGCATTAAGAAGTGGTTCAATTGCCGCATCTCTTTCGCGTTGCTCTCGCTTATAGGCTTCGAAAGGATCTTCTCCTGCTTCAATCGCTTTCACCTGTCGAGCCATACACTGATCGATACCTAAAATATGATAAGCCAGCCAATGAATAAGGAATTCGAGTAGCAGAACAGCCGGGCGATGATCATCGTCTGCGATAAAAGCTTGCATGCTATTAATCTCAAGCATAAAGGAGCGATGAACCTGAATATGTTCATTGAGATGCTCTTCGGCTATGCCGACATTGCGCATCAATTGTTCTTCTTCTTTGAAATGAAACTCGGCATAGCGAGCTAATTCAAACAACGCCTTACGCACATCATCCGTTGACACGTTATTCTCTGACAGCAGATCTCCGTATTGATTAACAAACCCGACCAAATACAAGTGCTGTTCGTCAACTTCGCTGAGTCCTGTTTCAAAATGCTTATCCCACTCAAACGACTTCATCTATATTTCTGTTCCTTTATCCAGTGCGAAATACTCACACTCATATATCCATAAAATATGTAATGTTAATGTCTTATAGTTAAGCACTATACGTTAAGCAGTGTTTAAAATTTTGTATTTGAAGCACAGATTGATTCACTGTTATCTGCTTGATACGACAGATTTGAAATACTTACACACAAATTCAAACTCACCACACTAAGCATCTCTTTCCATTCCTAGCTATGCTTTTGCAGGTATTAACAAAAGATAAGAGCACGTTTGATGAAAAAAAGATTTTGGTTTCTATTATTCTGCGTTATTTCCATTCCAGCTCAGGCACAATATCGAGCAGAAAAGGTGATGGAAAGTTTATTGGTACCGTGGAGTATAAGTTTCTTAAATGAAAGCCAAGCCTTTGTGACCGAACGCAATGGGAAAATTTTGCTTGTTGATTTGAACAAAGGGACAAAGACGGAATTGCTTCAAATTGAAGATGTTGCAGCGCAAGGACAAGGCGGTCTGCTTGATATTGCCCTTTCGCCTTATGATCCCCAAACGTTTTACTTCACTTACAGTAAACGAACGAATACTGGTGCGGATACCACATTAGCCATAGCAAAATTCAATGGCGATAACGTGACCCAGTGGAATGATTTGTTAGTCACCACTTCAAACTCTGACACTTCCCGACATTTTGGCAGCCGGATCAGTTTTATTGATAAGCATTTGTTTTTCACCGTGGGTGATCGAGGTAAAAGGCCCAATGGTCAGGATCTTTCTACCCACGCTGGAAGCATTCTTCGTCTCAATTTAGATGGTACGGTTCCTCAGGATAACCCGTTTGTCGGAGTCAAAAATGCACGCCCAGAGATCTGGAGTTATGGACACCGAAATCCTCAAGGCTTGTTCTTTGATCCACAAACTCAACACTTATGGGAAATTGAACACGGCCCTCGCGGTGGTGATGAAATAAACCTCATCAAGAAAGGCGCTAACTACGGCTGGGCAAAAACCTCTTATGGTAAGGAGTATTGGGGACCATTAGATGTGGGCGAAAGCAAAGAAGCGGAAGGTATTGAATCACCCGCCAAGGTTTATATTCCTTCCATCGCCCCAAGTGGCTTATTACTCTACCGAGGCAATCGCTACCCTAAGCTCAATGGCAAACTCTTAACCGGAGCTTTGAAACTCACACACATCAATGTAATTACCATGGATGAGAACCAATCAGCGATTAAAGAAGAGAGATTACTGGAAGATCTGCAAGAGCGAATCAGAGATATCAAACTCTCCCCTGACGGCTGGATCTATTTCACTACCGACAGCGGCAATATATATCGCTTAAAGCCTGACAGTTAAATTTGATGATAAATTTCAGACATAAAAAACCTCGAATTAATCGAGGTTCTTTTATTCTGGAGCGACACACGAGGTTCCCATTCTTTTGAACTAATAGGCGTGACCTCAACCTTGGCAAGGTTGCGCTCTACCAAATGAGATTGTGGACTCTGAATATTAAGCATAAAAAAACCTCGAAATAATCGAGGCTTTTTTATTCTGTAGCGACACACGAGGTTCCCGTTCTTTTGAACTAATAGGCGTGACCTCAACCTTGGCAAGGTTTGCGCTCTACTAAATGAGATTGTCGACTCTGAATTTTAGGCATAAAAAAACCTCGAAACAATCGAGGCTTTTTTATTCTGGAGCAACGCACGAGGTTCCCATTCTTTTGAACTAATAGGCGTGACCTCAACCTTGGCAAGGTTTGCTCTCTACCAAATGAGATTGTCGACTCTGAATTTTAGGCATAAAAAAACCTCGAAACAATCGAGGCTTTCTTATTCTGGAGCGACACACGAGGTTCGAACTCGTGACCTCAACCTTGGCAAGGTTGCGCTCTACCAACTGAGCTAGTGTCGCAATTTGTATGGTGCCCCGGGCCGGACTTGAACCGGCACGACTCGAAAGTCGAGGGATTTTAAATCCCTTGTGTCTACCAATTTCACCACCAGGGCACACAATTCTTTTTGATGACTTTTGCCATCTTGATACCGCGTTATGCCATATCAATTTAATTTGGAGCGACACACGAGGTTCGAACTCGTGACCTCAACCTTGGCAAGGTTGCGCTCTACCAACTGAGCTAGTGTCGCAATGGAGGCGCGTACCGGAATCGAACCGATGTACACGGATTTGCAATCCGGTGCATAACCACTCTGCTAACGCGCCTTCGACTTAAAGAAACTCGCTTTAATCTAGCGTTCCTCTTGAGTACGGGATGCATTCTACGGATTCGATGGAATGAGTCAACACAATTTTTTTGATTTTAAATCGTTTGTCTATTTTGCGTTCAAAAAGCACCAAATTGGTCAATTTGTTAGCAAAAAAGCTTATGTTTTCCACGAGATAACTGAAATAGACAACCACGAAACTAGCGCTTGCATCCCCTGATACAACGAAAGCTAAAACGCCGAGAATAAAAAAACGGGCTTACGCCCGTTTCTATCTGTCTAGTGGTTTTCTTCGTCGAGAAGATCGTCTTTGGCAGCCATCAAATATTGCGCCATCGACCAGTAAGTTAAGAAAGTTGCAATATACAGTGCACCGTAACCTAACCAAACCATCCAGTCATCGTAGCGCCAGATAAGTACCCAGAGGGCAAACATTTGCGTTAAGGTCTTTACTTTACCAATCCAAGAAACAGCGACACTTGCGCGCTTGCCTATTTCTGCCATCCATTCACGCAACGCGGAAATAATGATTTCACGGGCGATCATGGTCACTGCCGGAATGGTAATCCAGATATTGTGGTAGTACTCAGTAATTAAAATTAAAGCTGTTGCTACAAGTACTTTATCGGCCACTGGGTCAATAAATGCGCCGAAACGCGAAGTTTGACCTAGTTTACGTGCCAACATCCCATCAAGCCAGTCAGTAAAACCAGCTACCCAGAACACCATTGCAGCAGCAAAAGGAGCCCATTGATACGGAAGATAGAACACGACAACAAATACTGGGATCAGAAAAAGTCGTAGTAAAGACAGAATGTTGGGAATATTAAAACGCATATTATAAGGCTCTTGTCGGCTGCCGCTTAATGGTGCTGTATTTTCGTTATTGTTTCAATGCCTGATAAATATTTTCTGCCAAAGAATTACTGATTCCTGGCACTTTGGCAATTTCTTCGACAGTTGCTCGTTTCAACTCTTGAAGCCCACCCATATATTTGAGCAAAGCTTGGCGACGTTTTGGACCTACCCCTTCAATACCTTCTAACGCACTGGTGCGGCGAGTTTTGCCTCGTTTCGCTCTGTGTCCGGCGATAGCATGGTTATGGCTTTCGTCGCGAATATGCTGAATTAAATGCAGCGCAGGCGCATCACTCGGCATATTGAATTCATCGCCATCAACGGTAATCAGCGTCTCAAGCCCCGGTTTACGGGTAACACCTTTGGCAATACCAATCAGCCTTGGGCGTTTGGGCCAATCTTCCCAACACTTAGCAATTACTTCATGGGCACGGTTAAGCTGACCTTTGCCACCATCAATAAATATAATGTCGGGAATTTTTTCAACATCTAGCTGTTTTGAATATCGACGTTCTAACACCTGCCCCATCGCGGCATAGTCATCACCACCGGTAATACCCGTGATGTTGTAACGACGATATTCCTGTTTCAGAGGCCCTTCATGGTTAAACACAACGCAAGACGCAATGGTACTCTCACCCATGGTATGGGAAATATCAAAACACTCCATACGGCTGATGTTATCCATGTCGAGTTCTTCTTGCAGCGCTTTAAAGCGCTGGTTGATCGTCATCTTGTGGTTAATCTTGGTCGTAATCGCCGTTAACGCATTGGTATTCGACAATTTCAAATAACGGGCTCGTGTTCCAGTAGGATTCACATGGAAAGTGATCTTTCTGCCTGCAACTTGCTGTAATGCCTCGCGCAAAGGAACAGAATCTTCTAACAGACCTTCATTGAGGATGATTCGAGTTGGTATCGTCCGCGCTTCATTGTGATTCAAGTAGTACTGACTGAGAAAACTCTCAAACACTTCCTCTTGAGAAGTATTGTTTGGAATTTTGGGGAAGTGGCTGCGACTACCGAGAATTTTCCCCTGACGAATCATTAAGATATGAATACAGGCGATGCCATTTTCCTGCGCAAAACCCAGCACATCCATATCATCCATGCTGTCTTCAGAAACAAACTGCTGTTCTTGAACACGGCGGATAGCCTGTATCTGATCGCGATATTTTGCCGCCTGCTCAAACCGTAACTGTTGGCTGGCGTTTTCCATCTTCTCGATAAGAATTTCGAGAACCTGTTTATCCTTCCCTTGCAGAAAGTAACGGACATAATCCACTAGCTCAGCATACTCTTGATCGGAAATAATGCTTTTTACGCACGGGCCAGCACAGCGGCCAATCTGATACATCAAGCATGGACGGGTTCGGTTGCTATAAACCGTATCTTCACATTGGCGTACTGGAAATATTTTCTGAATCAAGTGCAATGTTTCGCGCACTGCTCCAGCATCAGGATAAGGACCGAAGTATTCACCTTTGCGCTTTTTAGCACCACGATGCAGTGACAAACGCGGGTGTTTGTGTCCGCTGATAAAAATATAAGGGTATGACTTATCATCACGCAGTAATACGTTGTATTTCGGCAAATACTGCTTGATGTAGTTATGTTCGAGGATCAACGCTTCCGTTTCGGTATGAGTAACCGTTACGTCAATCTTGGCAATGTTACTGACCAGAGCACGCGTTTTTTCACTGTCGATTTTTTTACGGAAATAACTGGAAAGGCGTTTTTTAAGGTCTTTGGCTTTACCGACATAAATAACATCAGCATCGGCGTTATACATACGATAAACGCCGGGCTGATCAGTTACTGTCTTTAGAAAAGAGACCGAGTCGAACACTTCTGACACTAGAGTTTCTCTGTGTCTAGCATTCCATGTCGAATAGCTAAGTGAGTCAACTCTACATCACCACCGATATCCAGCTTGGCAAACAAGCGATAGCGGTAACTGTTGACCGTTTTTGGACTCAGATTCAACTGCTCAGAAATATCGGTAACTTTTTGTCCTTTGGTGATCATCATCATGATCTGAAGTTCACGTTCAGACAAATCGGCAAATGGGTTTTCAGAAGCAGGTGAAAATTGACTTAAAGCCATTTGCTGCGCTATTTCTGGAGAGATATAACGTTGGCCACTGTTCACAACACGAATAGCGTTAACCATTTCGTCTGGAGCGGCACCTTTTGTTAAATAGCCCGCTGCCCCAGCCTGCATGACTTTTGTTGGGAACGGGTTTTCAGTATGTACTGTTAATACGATGATTTTTACGTCTGGATTCACGCGTAAAATTTTCTTGGTAGCCTCTAACCCACCAATGCCCGGCATGTTCATATCCATTAACACGACATCAGCATGGTTGTTACGACACCATTTTACCGCTTCTTCACCGCTATCAGCTTCCCCTGCTATGTTCATTCCACGGACGTCTTCAATAATACGTCGTATCCCTGTGCGAACCAGCTCGTGATCATCTACAAGGAAAACACTAATCACTCTTGTATCTCCACACTTATCTATTTGGCTCTGCACCCACCGAGGTAGTGGATAACAGCTTGGCTGCCTAGTCTAACTTAAAATTGGATTTTTTCTCACACTGAATATGTGCTCAAACCCAAACTTTAGCAAGCACTTATTTATTGGCATTGCCACAAATTGAGAATTTATAAAAATATCAACTCTTTGAACAACCAGACAAACATATCAGGGTATTCTTACATTAAAAGTGACTTTTATAGGAAGTTTGAGCAAGCTCTTGTTCTGTTCAAGAGATCGTTACCTTATCGCATACGTTTTAAGCAAGATGTATCGATTCTGCTATTTAGTTAACTTTTTGCTATTATGCCCACCAAGATAAACCGCAAGCTCACTCTCTCGCTCGGAACAACCATTTGACTATTCAGCAAGGCTTTCTGCTTACAAGGCAATCACGAGACATACAAGGTAAAACTCACATCGAGCTTTGGCTTGCTACGGACTCAGGGCCGACTCAATTAATCATCAAAGATGAAAAGCCGGTGTTTTTTCTTGAGCAAACATCTGTAGAGCAGGCAAAGCAACTTCTTGCAGCAAACAAACTCTCCGCAAACGTTCGTAACCTTGAAATGCTGTCGTTTGAACAACAACCGCTGGCGGCCTGCTACTGCGACACCATTCAACAAGCTAATGCCTTAAAGACACTGTTTGAACAAGCAGACATCCTGATTCTTGAGTCGGATATCAAGCTGGCTGATCGTTTTCTGATGGAACGATTTATCCAAGGCGGCATTACATTTACGGGTGATTTCACACGCTACCCAAACTACAAGAGAGTCCTTAGCGCCAAGTGTAAAGCGGGAGATTACACGCCAAAGCTGAAAGTGGTTTCATTGGATTTAGAGTGTTCTGAGAAAGGCATTCTCTATTCTATTGGTCTAGATAGCCCGATGGATAGCCGCGTTATCATGATCGGCGAACCGCAAGATGCAGAGACCAATATTCAGTGGGTATCAAGCGAATATGAGTTGCTGCAAGCATTGTGTGCTTGGTTTGAACAATATGAACCAGACGTTATTGTCGGCTGGAGTGTTATCGATTTTGACTTTCGACTGCTGCACAAGCGAGCGGAGTGGCACAACATGAAGCTGATGCTCGGCAGAGGAAATCAACCGAGTTTTTTCCGCAGCGCGAGTCAAACTCAACAAGGGTTTATTACCATACCTGGACGTGTGGTTTTGGATGGTATAGATACGCTGAAAACCGCCACGTATCAGTTTCGTTCTTGGTCGCTAGAATCGGTCTCTCAGGAGCTGCTTGGCGAAGGCAAAGACATTCACAACGTTCACGATCGTATGGATGAAATCAACCGTATGTATCGTCACGACAAGCCTTCACTGGCGAAATACAACTTACAAGACTGCGTGCTGGTGAATAAAATTTTCCAGCACACTCACCTACTCGATTTCGCCATTGAGCGCTCTAAACTGACTGGTGTTGAATTGGATCGCATTGGAGGTTCTGTTGCCGCATTTACCAACTTATATCTTCCACAGCTACATCGTGCTGGCTACGCCGCACCAAACTTACATTCAGAAAACTGGTTAGCAAGTCCGGGTGGCTATGTCATGGATTCCCTGCCGGGGTTATATGACTCTGTGCTGGTGCTGGATTTTAAAAGCCTATACCCGTCGATAATACGTTCATTCCTGATTGATCCTCTGGGCCTAATCGAAGGCTTAAAACTGGAAATGGGTAACGGTGAAGATCAAGCAGTCCCGGGATTCCGTGGCGGTCAGTTCCACCGGACTAAGCATTTTCTGCCGCTGATGATTGAAAACCTCTGGGCAGCCAGAGATATCGCTAAGAAGAACAACGACAAAGCCTTTTCTCAAGCGATTAAAATCATCATGAACTCTTTCTATGGTGTATTGGGTTCTTCCGGTTGCCGTTTCTTCGATACTCGACTTGCTTCCAGCATTACCATGCGCGGTCATGAAATCATGAAACAGACCAAGGTTCTGGTTGAAGAGCAAGGTTACCAAGTGATTTATGGCGATACCGACTCAACCTTTGTCTCACTTGGGCATGAACACAGCCAAGCTGATGCGGACGAAATCGGTAAAAAGCTGGTCGCTCATATTAACCAGTGGTGGACATCGCATTTAAAGCAGAATTATGCGCTTACTTCTAAATTGGAAATCGAATACGAAACTCACTATCGCAAATTCTTGATGCCAACGATCCGAGGCTCAGAAACCGGCTCTAAAAAGCGCTATGCTGGCCTAATTGGTGAGGGTGAGCAAGAGCGAATGGTATTCAAAGGACTTGAAAGTGCCAGAACTGATTGGACTCCACTCGCACAGCGTTTTCAACACACCTTGTATTCAATGATTTTCCATGGTGAAAGCCCTGATAGCTATGTACGCCAAGTCGTTGAAGATACCCTTGCAGGTAAATTTGATGATGAACTGGTCTATCAGAAGCGTTTGCGCAGAAAGCTGCATGAGTATCAGAAAAACGTACCACCTCAAGTGCGTGCAGCCCGTATGGCTGATGAAATCAACGCACAGCTAGGACGCCCATTGCAGTATCAAAACCGTGGAAGAATTGAATATCTGATGACACTCAACGGCCCTGAGCCAAAAGAGTATCTAAAAAGCCGCATTGATTATCAGCACTACATTGATAAGCAGCTAAAGCCTGTCGCGGATGCAATTTTGCCCTTTGTCGGTTTGCAGTTTGAAGCCATTAGTCTGCCGCAGTTAGGGCTCTTCTAACTGACTTGCTAGGCTTGTGTTTTGGGAGGAGAGGTTTGTACGTAGTTGATAAAATCCTCAGGCTTCAAAGAACGGCTGAACAACCAGCCTTGAATGGATAAGTTCGGGTGATCGGCGATGGCATCCAATTGCTGCTGGGTTTCTACGCCTTCAACCACAACCGCTAAATCAAGCTCTGTGGCGACAGATTGTAAGCTGGCAAAGACCTTTCGCCCTCTATGTGTGTCCAACGCCAGCACAAAAGAGCGGTCAATTTTGATCGCATCGATATCAAATCGGTTTAGGTAGCTGAGTGATGAAAAACCTGTGCCAAAATCATCAATGTAGATTTTCACTTTCATAGCGTGCAGACGCTCCAATGCACGTTGTAACGCCCGTTCGTCTACGAGTAATGTCTCTTCGGTAATTTCAACGTGAATCCGATTACTGACGTCACCAATCGCGGTGATAATTTTCCCCAGATATTCATCATCGACGAGTGTATCGGGAGTGATATTAACGCTCACAGGCACAGAGATACCCAATTGGTTCCAATGCATGATGTCTTTTGCCACTCTTTTGAATACCCACAAGTCCATATCTTTCATTAACCCAGCGCTTTCTAACCAAGGAAGAAAACTGCTCGGTGGTAACAGATTTCCTTGGTCATCCATCGCTCTTACCAGCGCCTCACAACCGACTACTACACCATTATGTTTTGCAACCTGAGGTTGATACTCCAAGCAAAACTCTTTTTGGCTCATATTCTGGATTTGCTTTTCCACACGCGCTTGATGGTGCTCTTTTTGCTGAGCAAGAACGATAGGATCATCCGTCAACGTTTTCGCTTCTTCCTGACGACGCATATAGGTGGTGTCGAGTGAGGCAATACGAATCTCTCGTTCCCCTAACACTTTATTGGTCGCTTTTACCGCAGGCAGATAAATCAAAATTCCCACCGCAAGATTAAGGGCCTGTAAAGCCACAGAATGCCAATCCCCATGAGTGGCGATCAGTGCATTGACCAAAACTGGAGCATTAAAAGGCACAGAGACTGAAGGAATTGGCACCCAACCAAGGTTAACCGCGGTTAAACTAATGATGACATTCGCCAACGGCGCTAATAAAAATGGTAAAAACAGACGAGGGTTAAAGATGATGGGTAAACCAAATAGCAGAATCTCATTCACGTTGATTAAACCAATGGGGATGCTCGCTATTGCGATAAGACGCAGTGTTTTTTGTCTGGAAAACAACAGTAGAGCAATCACCAAAGACAAGGTCGAGCCACTTCCGCCAATAAATACAAATGTGCCCATAAACGACAAGTTCATAACATAAGGCGCAGTGCCTCCTGCCGCTACCGTGGAATAAGTTAAGTCGCTGGCTTGTTGTAATAACTCAACCATGGGCAGTAAGGCGTAATAGCCATGAATACCCAAAAACCACAAGGTTGAATTTAACACTGCAAACACGGAGCCAAAGATATAAGGATTATTGGCATAATCGAAGGTCAGCAGATGATCGAAAGAAAAAAACGACAGTGCCTCGAGAGTGACAAAGTTCACCAGTATCACCATCGCCAAGGTAATGATCGCAGGCAGCACAAGGTTTAGCGATTCCTTCACCATGGCTCCAGCACTTTCTGATGAAGTAACATGCAAAGCTTTGAGAGAAAACAGATAGGCTATCAAAGGGATAGCGTATAGCGGCGTCACGATTGCCATAACGATATAAAGCATTTCAAGCGTGCTATCGGTTTTGATCAACGAAGCACTAATCACCAGATAAAGGATGCTCAGCAAAGCCATCGGTGGTCTGGGAATTCGCCACTGCATTGCAAGCAAGTAAGATATCGTTGCCGTCATCAGATAGGGAAATACATCACCGACCGCACTGTTCATATCATAGAAAGCTTGTACCCATGACGGACGACTTCCGATGTAGAACTCAGCGATACAAGCGACAAATAGAGCTAGCGAAGAGAGCATCAAACAGGGAATTAACCAAATCATACCTTGTCGAATGGCATGCATAGAGGAATGGCCATATTTCAGTACACGACCGAACAGATAACTTGATTTTTCTCTGAGACTAACTGGCATACAACTGCTCCACCAACCCCTACTCTCTAAAGTTAGCACAGCAAAAAATTAACTATCGTATTAGTTCGTTATATTGAGAAATTTATTTTTAATCGAATCACTAACCGATGCGAAATTCGGTTTTTTGATACTGCTGAACCAACCAAGGTCCAAAGCTATCCAGCAAGCCAATCACAGATCGTTTAGGAATAACTCGGTCTTTCAACAGAAGACCTAAGCGGTCAACTTCTAGCTTCATTTCGGGATGGTAGCGGAGGAAGTTCTGACCACACTCGACAGGATCATCAAACCACTTCTTATCTTTGTACATAACAAGAGAGTAGCTGGCTCTCAGCAGTTTTTTCGCCATCTGCTTTTGTGCTTTTAACTGCTCTTGAGGTGTATTGGCTTTCACTATTTTGGCGCGAAGTGCAGGAACCCAGTCAGAGATATCCATATTCCAGTGCTTGGCGATTTCCCAGCTCGGTTCAAAATCGCCAAAACATTCTGCCAAGTTGTCGCCGTGAACACAGACACAGCAGTGTCTGAGCATAAAACCCCAAGTAAAAATGCTGTCTAAGGTAGCTATCTCGTCGACCAGAGCCGTCTTGATATTGATATCAGTTATAAATGGGAAACTCTTTTGGAATCGCCAGCGAATCGTATTAAGCAGAGTCACTTTACGATCTTCAAAAGGTCGTTTGGTGACAATCACCACGTCCATATTTGACTGACCCGCTACTGCTGTTTTCCTCGCAACACTGCCGTACAGATAGATACTGTGCAATGCGTCCCCCACTCCCGCGCGCAAGAAACGAACTAAGTCGTCAACAGCGGGTTGGAACTCAGGTTGAAAAGGCTGTTTAGGGTCAATAACCATAAGCGTCATGAACGAGTGTTAGCTCCATAGAGTAAAGAGGCCGTTTATGTTCCCTTAAGCACGGGCGTGAATCAATAGCTTAGACGCTTTGTGAAGCGTGAAATACAAATTTAATGCATTATTCTCATCTCAAGTTGCAGTCAGATATTCCTTTTCTAGCTTGGCTATATGTATAATGCGCCGAAACGAAAAACGAAGGATAAGACTCCATGCCAAAGGCAAGTGAACTTAAAAAAGGTTTTGCGATCGTATCAAACGGCAAAACATTACTAATCAAAGATATCGAAGTAACAACACCGGGTGGCCGTGGTGGTTCTAAGATCTACAAACTACGTTGTACAGATCTAAACACTGGCGCTCGTGTTGATGAGCGTTATAAGTCAGACGACTTCCTAGATACCGTTGACATGAACAAACGTAACATCTCTTTCTCTTACGTTGATGGCGACGAGTACATCTTCATGGACAATGAAGATTACTCTCAATTCAACTTCAAGAAAGCAGACATCGAAGAAGAGTGCTTGTTCATCACTGAAGAAATTCAAGGTATGCAAGTTGTGCTTGTTGATGGCAAACCTGTTGCTATCGAACTGCCTTCTTCTGTTGAAATGGTTATCGAAGAAACTGACCCTTCAATCAAAGGTGCTTCAGCTTCAGCTCGTTCTAAACCAGCGCGTTTTGCTACTGGTTTAACTGTTCAAGTTCCAGAATACATCGCTAGTGGCGAGCGCGTTGTTATCAACACGACTGAACGTAAGTTCATGAGCCGAGCGTAATATGTCTGAATTGATCTCATTAGACGACGCAATCGAAGCTGCATACGACATTTTCTTAGAGATGGCTCCAGACAATCTGGAACCCGTTGATGTGATTCTGTTCACCGCTCAATTTGATGATCGCGGTGCAGCAGAAGTCGTAGAAATTGGCGACGACTGGGTAGAACAAGTAGGTTTTGAATTTGATAAAGAAACTTACGCGGAAGTCCGTATTGGCCTCGTCAATGAAGACAATGATGAACTGGATGACGTATTCGCACGAATGCTCATCAGCCTCGATCCAGACCATAAAGCTTGTCATATGATGTGGAAACGCGATTAATCGCAATCTCCGTATCATCAAGTGTCAAACGCCAACCCTAGGGTTGGCGTTTTTTTTATCTCTGTAACAGTGAGCGCATTATTCCACTAGCTCATACTGGATCACGTACAGCGATTCAATGCCCGGATAGATATCGTTAATCACTTGCTTTAACTGAGGCAAAGTCATGTTCTCCTGCTCAGCATGAAATTCATTGAGATCAGAAAACAATACAGGTTCCACAGACTTAATCTTTAAACGGCAGAACCAACGCCCCTCTTCCAATGTACTTACGTCAACCACTGAACCGAGTTGATAGTCTTTTTCACTTTCATCACGAATAGTAATCACTTTTTTGCCTGAGAGGATATCGGCTTCAAAACGGGCGAAAAATGTCATTGTGGTAGGAAATTGCATAACTTATCTCTAGCGCAAAAGGAGTGACTCATCCAGCTTGATAGAACAAAGCTAAGCTGGACGGGAACAAAAACAAACAATTGAAGGAGTATACAATTAGATGATACTTTGTGCCCTATCACATAAATAAAAATTTATTTACTTCAATTGCATAAAGAGAAAATCTGCCATTGCATTTTTCTTTTAAGTCGTAAAGTATTTGTATATTCAATTAAACTTTGAGCGCAGCATGTCTTCATCACCACTTTATACACAGATCAAACACCATATTCTCGACAAGATTAATTCTGGTCACTGGCCTGTTGGTCACCGCATCAGTACTGAACTTGAACTGACCGAGCAATTTAATGTCAGCCGTATGACGGTGAATAAAGCGATCCGAGATTTGGTGTCTGAAGGTAAACTGCAACGCCGTCCTCGCTTAGGTACTTTTGTGTGTGTACCTGAAGAGAAAGCTGAATCACCCCTGTTAGATATCCGCAATATTGCTGACGAAGTATTAAGCCGTGGTAAGCAATACCACAGTAAGGTTTTACAACAACGTGCTATCGTTGCTGATGAAAATGTCGCGATAAAGTTAGGCATTATGGTCGGCAGCAATGTGTTTTACAGTGAAATTCTGCATTACGCCAATGACACACCATTGCAACTTGAAATCCGTTGGGTAAACAGTCGTTATGCGCCGAATTATCTCGAACAGGATTTTTCGCAAATCACCCCTAACCAATACCTGTCAGCGAACTGTCCGTTAAGCGCTATCGAGCACACCGTTGAAGCTATCGTTCCTGATAGCCACATCAAAGCCTCTCTGGAACTGAGCAGCAATGAGCCGTGTTTACTTCTTAACCGTCGCACTTGGAGTGAAGACAAGTTGGTTAGCTCTGCACTTCTCTACCATCCGGGTTCAAAATATAAACTCACGTCAAAGGTTTTATTAAACGAGAAATAAAATTCTCACATTTTCACAACATTCTTCTTGATAAAAACATTCAATTGCACTATTAATTGTATATACATTTAAACATACAAATAAAACTGCAATACGTTACGACCCACTCGATAACGATCGTCTAAAGAAGTAGGAATGTTATGGAACTCGTTTTAACTAACGCTCGCATCGCCAGCATGGAAGCTGGAACCGAAGGCTACCAACCAAGTCAGCCGAAAACGATCGTCATCAAGAATGGACGTATTGAAGCCATTACCAATCAAAGCGTCGATACGATACATAGCTTTGTGGTTGATTGCACAGGTAAGCTGGTTACTCCTGGGCTTATTGATGCACATACCCACCTTATCTTTGAAGGTAATCGCGCCAATGAATTCGAAATGCGTCTGCAAGGTGTACCTTACCAGACCATCGCAGCGCAAGGTGGCGGTATTCTTTCTACCGTTAACGCCACACGTAAAGCTTCAATTTGCCAGTTAGTGGAAACGGCTCTGCCAAGATTGGACGGACTGCTGCAAAGCGGTGTCACTTCCGTTGAAGTGAAATCTGGCTATGGCCTGACACTGGAAGATGAAATTAAGATGCTGAAAGCGGCAAAAGAGCTTGAGCAGCATCGTCGAGTAAAAATCACAACAACGTTGCTAGCGGCTCACGCACTCCCTCCTGAATATAAAAATCGCCCAGACGATTACATCGAGCATATCTGCCAAGAGATTATCCCTCTGGTTTCAGAGCAAGAGCTCGCCACCAGCGTGGATGTGTTCTGTGAGTCGATTGGCTTCAATCTAGAGCAGACCGAAAAAGTATTCCGCTGCGCTATCGAGCATGGCTTAAAGGTGAAAGGTCACACAGAGCAGCTTTCTAACCTCGGCGGCACAGCGTTGACTGCTCGCTATAACGGCTTATCCGCAGACCATATTGAATATCTTGATGAACAAGGTGTAAAGGCACTGGCACAATCGGGTACGGTTGCAATGCTCCTCCCTGGCGCATTTTATTTCCTACGCGAAACGCAAAAGCCACCAATTGAACTGCTTCGCCAATATAAAGTACCGATGGCTTTGGCTACGGATATCAACCCGGGCACCTCTCCCTTTGCAGACTTAACGCTGATGATGAATATGGGCAGCACTCTGTTTGGACTAACACCTGAAGAGAGTTTGCGTGGTGTAACTTGTCATGCAGCAACAGCTCTGGGTTATGGTGATTCTCGAGGTCAGGTTTCTGTTGGTTTCGACGCTGACCTATCCATCTGGAACATCGATCACCCTGCAGATCTCAGTTACCAAGTGGGCGTACCACGCTTGTACGCTCGCATCGTGGATGGCGCTATCTGCAACGACTAACTCTAAACAAATTTGCGCGTAGTGGCTAACCCCTCACCGCTACGCAGTTAAATCTCAGCTTACGCAGAGAAACGATTTACTCAAGCTCCACGGAAACCGAGCTTAAACCAAATGATGTTTGGCACTCAAAAGGCCAAATCGATTAATGATGAAAAGGAGTCTCACATGACGCAGCACCAAAACCAAGGTTCACGTCTTGATACTAGCCGCACTATTCGTGCACCACACGGAACCACACTTCGTGCAAAATCTTGGTTAACTGAAGCGCCGCTTCGTATGTTGATGAACAACTTAGACCCAGATGTAGCCGAACACCCACATGCACTTGTGGTTTATGGTGGTATCGGCCGCGCTGCGCGTAACTGGGAATGTTACGACAAAATCGTTGAAGTTCTAGAGCGCCTAGAAGAAGACCAAACTTTGGTTGTTCAATCAGGTAAACCTGTGGGTGTGTTCCCTACACACAAAAATGCCCCACGCGTACTGATTGCAAACTCAAACCTTGTTCCTCACTGGGCAAACTGGGAGCACTTCAACAAGCTGGATAAAGAAGGCTTGATGATGTACGGACAAATGACCGCAGGTTCTTGGATATACATCGGTTCACAAGGCATCGTCCAAGGTACTTACGAGACTTTCGTTGCGGTTGCTAAAAAGCACTTCAACGGCGAAGCAAAAGGTCGTTGGGTTCTGACTGGCGGTCTTGGCGGTATGGGTGGCGCTCAGCCTCTAGCGGCTACCATGGCTGGTTTCTCTATGATCGCTGTTGAATGTGATGAATCACGTATCGATTACCGACTACGTACACGTTACGTTGATAAGAAAGCAACAAGCCTAGATGAAGCATTAGCGATCATCAACGAATCTGATGAGCCAGTATCTGTCGGTCTACTAGGTAACGCTGCGGATATTTTCCAAGAGTTGGTTGATCGCCACATCACGCCAGACGTAGTAACAGATCAAACGTCTGCACACGACCCACTAAATGGCTACCTACCACAAGGTTGGAGCATGGAATACGCTGCTGAAATGCGTAACAGCGACGAAGCAAAAGTAGTGAAAGCAGCAAAAGCATCAATGGCGGTACAAGTACGTGCAATGCTTGAGCTACAAGATCGCGGCGCTGCGACTCTGGACTACGGCAACAACATCCGTCAAATGGCATTAGAAGAAGGCGTAGAAAACGCATTCGACTTCCCAGGTTTTGTACCAGCTTATATCCGCCCACTATTCTGTGAAGGTATTGGTCCATTCCGTTGGGCGGCACTATCTGGTGACCCAGAAGACATTTACAAAACAGACCAGAAAGTTAAAGAGCTGATCCCAGATAACCCTCATCTACACAACTGGCTGGATATGGCTCGCGAACGTATCAGCTTCCAAGGTCTACCAGCACGTATCTGTTGGGTTGGTCTGAAAGATCGTGAGCGTCTAGGTCAGGCATTTAACGAAATGGTTAAGAATGGCGAACTTAAAGCCCCTATCGTCATTGGTCGTGACCATCTAGACTCAGGTTCAGTAGCAAGTCCAAACCGTGAAACCGAAGGTATGATGGATGGTTCAGATGCTGTTTCTGACTGGCCACTACTGAACGCACTGCTTAACACGGCAGGCGGCGCAACTTGGGTTTCTCTGCACCACGGTGGTGGCGTAGGCATGGGTTTCTCTCAACATTCTGGTATGGTGATTTGTTGTGACGGTACTCAAGACGCTTCTGAGCGTATCGCTCGCGTTCTTCACAACGACCCAGCAACGGGTGTTATGCGTCACGCAGATGCCGGTTACGATATCGCAAAACGCTGTGCAAAAGAGCAAAAACTTGACCTACCAATGCTCAATGAAGAGCTGGCTAAACTGAAGTAAGGACATCATAAATGTTAAATTTAGTCATTAAACCGGGCACTCTAACGCTAAACCAACTGCGTAACGTTAGCCGTTCTCCTGTGATTCTTTCTCTTGATCCAGAAGCAATTCCAGCTATCGAGCGCAGCACTAAAGTGGTTGAACAAGTGATTGCTGAAGGTCGCACTGTTTACGGCATCAACACAGGTTTTGGTTTGCTAGCAAACACCAAAATTGCCCCTGAAGATTTAGAAACACTACAAAGAAGTATTGTTCTGTCTCACGCAGCAGGTATTGGGAAATTCATGTCAGACGAAACCGTTCGCCTGATGATGGTTCTGAAAATCAACAGCTTAGCGCGTGGTTTTTCTGGTATTCGTTTAGAAGTTCTAGAAGCACTGATGACGCTGGTTAACCACCAAGTTTACCCATGTGTTCCTAAAAAAGGTTCTGTCGGTGCATCCGGTGACCTAGCACCTCTGGCTCATATGAGCACAGTTCTTCTTGGCGAAGGTCAAGCGCGTCATAATGGTGAAATTATCTCGGGCTTAGAAGCACTGAAGCTTGCTGGTTTGTCTCCAATCACTCTTGCTCCAAAAGAAGGTCTTGCTCTGCTCAATGGTACTCAAGCATCAACAGCGTTTGCGCTTGAAGGCCTATTTATGGCAGAAGACTTGTTTGCCTCCGCAACCGTATGTGGTGCGATGTCAGTTGAAGCCGCACTCGGCAGCCGTCGTCCTTTTGATCACCGTATCCACGAAGTACGCGGTCACCAAGGTCAAATTGACGCAGCAGCGGCATACCGTCACTTGCTGGATGAAACCAGTGAAATTGGTCAGTCACATACTTCATGTGAAAAGGTTCAGGACCCATATTCACTGCGTTGCCAGCCTCAGGTGATGGGTGCATGCTTAACTCAAATCCGTAACGCGGCAGATATTCTGCAAACGGAAGCAAACTCTGTTTCAGACAATCCATTGGTATTTGCAGAAGATGGCGACATCATCTCTGGTGGTAACTTCCACGCTGAACCTGTGGCAATGGCAGCAGATAACCTAGCGCTTGCTATCGCTGAAATTGGTAGCTTGTCAGAGCGCCGCATGGCTCTGCTTATCGACAGCGCACTGAGCAAACTGCCTCCGTTCCTAGTCGATAACGGCGGTGTAAACTCAGGTTTTATGATTGCACAGGTTACTGCCGCAGCACTTGCAAGTGAGAACAAAACACTGGCTCACCCTGCATCTGTAGACAGTTTGCCAACCTCAGCAAACCAAGAAGACCACGTCTCTATGGCTACCTTTGCCGGTCGCCGTCTACGCGATATGAGTGAGAACACTCGCGGTATCTTGGCGGTTGAATACTTATCGTCGGCTCAAGGTTTGGATTTCCGCGCACCGAATAAATCTTCAGCTCGCGTTGAAGAAGCGAAGCAAATCCTGCGTGATAAAGTACCGTTCTATGATAAAGACCGTTACTTCTCACCAGATATTGAACAAGCGAATACGTTGCTTGAACTGGCGGTTCACAACCACCTGATGCCAGCAAATATTTTGCCAAGTCTTCAATAATCTAAACCGGTAACTAGAGCCCTTCAGGGCTCTTTTTTTAACTGATCTGCACCTAATTTGACTGATTGGACCATTAAAAAAACTTTAGCAGTTATAATCCACGCAGTTTTTGTGAAATAGCGTAAATTATGTTTCTAACACCATACTTCTCAAGCCAAGATAAACAATTCCAATTCACTCGCGAACAAGCTAGCCATTTCGCGAAAAAAGTGGCGGGTGACTACAACCCAATTCACGATGAAGACAGCAAACGCTTCTGTGTACCGGGTGATCTCCTATTCGCAGTGTTGCTACAGAAAGAAGGCATCAGCAAAAAGATGCGCTTTAAGTTTTCTGGCATGGTGAACGACGGTATTGCTCTGCACATTGAAAACAAGTGCGAAAAAGAGAGCGCCGTGGTTGATGAAGCAGGTAAAGAATATCTGCACATGAGCCGAGAAGGTGAAGTTAGCCACAATCCAGCATTCATTGAACACGTTGTTACTAATTACGTTCAGTTCTCTGGTATGAACTTCCCTCATATCATGGTGCCTTTGATGGAAGAACAACAGATGATGATTAACCCTCAGCGTCCGTTGGTTATCTATGAAAGCATGGAAGTGGAATTTGATCGTCTAGACCTGACACACCCAGAAGTGGAATACACTGGCGCAACTTTCGATGTGGATGGTAAACGCGGCGTAGTGACAATGACTTTCGCATTTAAAGAAGAAGGCGTGATTGTCGGTCGTGGTGTGAAGCGTATGGTTGCAAGTGGCCTGAAACCTTACGAACAAAGTGAAATTGACGATCTAGTGAATCGCTTTAACGAACGCAAAGAGACCTTTTTAGCTCAGCTTGCAGCTTAAATCGTCCTAAAGAATAACTGAGCCCTACTCTATTGAGTGGGGCTTTTTATTTATCTCACAAGCAGATTGGCTTTAAATCCAGCGTCGGACACGGGTTTTATAGTCAACATAAGGCTGACCAAAAATCTGCGTTAAGGTGCGCTCCTCAGGCTCTATCTGAAAACGGTTCATATACCAGACGAATCCAACACAGGTAAGCAAACTCAAACCATTCTCTTGCCAGTAAGCAAAACCAATCAACAGCAGCAACAACCCTAAATACATAGGATTGCGTGAATAGTGAAAGATACCGCTTTCTACTATGCTCGTGGCTTGATGGGGTTTTGTCGGGTTTACCGTTGTTTTCGCTTTACGAAACTCATAAATACCAGCAATACCAATAAAACCCGAAAGCACAAAACAGATGCTCCAGACTACGCCGACATAGGGCAATGGAATATGAGCAAACGTGAAGATATGGGCAAAGCGATTAATCAGTACCATAGCAATCAAAAACACGGCTACTGGCGGAATTTTGAGTTCCAGTCGATGCATTGGTTTTCTCCGTTAGCACACATTCAATTGATAAACTTAATCGTCTAATAATGATAGATAAAATTAAGCCCGACAATGTCGGGCTTAATTATTCATATTCAGGACTAGATTAACTCTAATAACGCCTGTAACGGATGTTTAGGCTTAATGTGCTCAAAACGTTTCACCTGACTTCGGCAAGAGTAGCCCGTGATCAAGCAGCGTTCTTTTGGCAGTTTTTCTAAACTTGGTTTCCAGCTTAGCCCGTAAATGTCTTTCGACATTTGCAGCTTATCAAGCTCATGACCAAACGTACCCGCCATACCACAACAACCAACAGGTACTGTTTTTAACAGTCCGCCAAAGTGAGCAAAAATTTCGCCCCACTCTTTTTCAGCGTTCGGTAACTTGGTTTTTTCAGTACAGTGCGCGAGTAAATACCAAGCTTCGCCGTTGGTGCTGTCTGTGGTTGCAAACTCAGACAAACGCGGTTTCATCCATTCATGAACCGTTAACACAGAGAAATCGCCACGCTTGTCACCAAGCACTTCTGCGTATTCATCGCGATAGCAAAGTACCAAAGCCGGATCAACGCCAACCATAGGAATTTCAAGATCCGCCACCTTCTCTAGGAAAGCCGCTGTACTTTCTGCCGTTGCTTTAAACTGCTTCAGGAAACCTTTGATGTGCTGTGCTTTGCCGTTTGGCTTGAACGGTAACAACACCGGCTTCTTACCCAGTTTAATGGCTAATGCGATGAAGTCTTCCACCACTTCAGCATCGTAATAACTGGTGAATGGGTCTTGAACGATGATGACATGTTGCTCACGCTCATCTTTAGAGATGCCAGCCAAATACTGCATATCAAAAGTAGCAACTGGGTGACGACGAGTACGCTGTGCAAGCGTAGGAACTGTCAGCAATGGCGCATCCACATAGCCAACCGTTTTTGCGGTTAGGCTTTGAACCCATTTTTGTTCCAACACACCATTGACCAGTTTCGGTGCTTTGCCCATCAGCGGTAACATAGTTTCGATATTTGCCACCAAATAGTCTTTCACCGGACGCTGATAGCGTGAGTGATAGATATTTAAGAAACGCGAACGGAAACTAGGAACATCAACTTTGATTGGACACTGGCTTGCACACGCTTTACACGCCAAACAGCCATTCATCGCTTCATACACTTCATGTGAGAAGTCATATTCGTGACGTTGGTTGATGCGATTGCGAATTCGGTCAATCATGGTTTTTATGCTGGCCGTCTTGGACAGTGTTTGATTTTCCAGATCCAGAATATCAATACCCTGCTCCGTAAGTTGACGCAGCCATTCACGCACCAGACCCGCACGACCTTTCGGCGAGTGACGACGATCCGCCGTGACTTTCATTGACGGACACATAGGTGAGCTGGTTTCGTAGTTGAAACACAAGCCGTTGCCATTACATTCCATCGCTTGTTTAAAGCTGTCACGCACTTGAACATCGATTTGTCGATCGTAATAACCACGTTTTCTGTCTGACACTTTAACCAGTTCAAAATTGGTGTTGAGCGGCGTACAGATTTTGCCCGGATTCATCTTATTGTGCGGATCGAAGGCTTCTTTCACGCGGCGCAGTTCGGTAAACAGTTCTTCACCAAAGAATGCCGGACCGTACTCAGAACGGAAACCTTTTCCGTGTTCACCCCACATCAAACCGCCATATTTCGCCACCAGCTTGACCACTTCATCAGAGATTTCGTGCATCATCAACTCTTGCTTCGGATCGCAAAGATCCAACGCAGGGCGAACGTGCAATACACCCGCATCTACGTGACCAAACATCCCGTAAGCAAGTTGCTTCGAATCCAATAGTTCTCTGAATTCAGCAATGAAATCCGCTAAGTTTTCAGGCGGAACACAGGTATCTTCGGTAAACGGTACTGGTTTAGCTCGCCCTTTCGCTGCACCCAACAGACCTACCGCTTTCTTGCGCATGTTATAGATACGGTTGATGCTGGCTAAATCCGTGCACACTTGGTAGCCGATAATGCCACCTTGCTGATTAGCCAAAGCTTCATCAAGACTTACTGTAAGCTTTGCCACTAAAGAATCTACCGTTGCTTCGTCCTGATCTGCGAATTCAACGATATTGATGCCTTGCATCTCTTTACCCGGAACGTCCGTGATAAGGTCACTGACGCTGTGCCAAACGATATCTTCTTTGGCAAGGTTAAGAACCTTAGAATCGACCGTTTCAACAGATAACGCATCCGCTTCGACCATAAGAGGCGCATTACGTAAGGCAGAATCAAAGCTGTCGTATTTCACGTTCACTAAGGTACGTGCTTTAGGAATACGAGTCAGATTAAGTTTGGCTTCAGTGATGAACGCCAAAGAACCTTCCGCACCACAAAGAACGCGAGTGATATTGAACTCTCCCGATTCTTCATCGATGGCATTTTTCAGGTCATAACCAGTGAGAAAACGGTTAAGAGGAGGAAACTTGTCAACAATCTGCTGGCGCTTATTACGACATACCGCTTCCGTCACCTGCATCGCTTGATAAGCATAGTTACCTTCATCTGGCGTGCCATGTGACATGTCAGTTTCAAGAATCGAACCATCAGCGAAAACCGCTTGCAGAGACAAAACGTGATCAGAGGTTTTACCGTATTTCAATGAACCCTGACCAGAGGCGTCAGTGTTGACCATACCGCCTATGGTTGCGCGGTTACTGGTGGAAAGATCGGGTGAGAAGAAAAAGCCGTATGGACGAACAGCATCATTGAGCTGGTCTTTAATCACACCGCTTTGAACACGAACCCAGCCTTCTTCAGCATTGATTTCAAGAATCTGATTCATGTAGCGAGAAAGATCGACCACGATACCTTTAGTCAGAGCCTGACCGTTAGTACCGGTACCGCCACCACGTGGCGAAAAAGTCACTCTTTCAAATTCAGGTTTAGCACTCATCTTACCGATTAGGGCCACATCTTCCGTGGATTTAGGCAAAATCACAGCTTGGGGAAGTTGTTGGTATACACTGTTATCAGTGGCTACTGCCAAACGGCTAGAATATTGAGTTTCGATATCGCCGGTAAAACCAGCAGCTTCTAGTTCATGTAAAAACGTTAATACAACCGGATCGACATCAGATTGAAAGTGAAGTCTTGGTAACATTTGCTTCCTGCCCGTAAGTCGCTGATCCAATCAGCTATGGGTTTATAGGTTAATTATATGAATTCGGTCACTTTACAACATTTGAAAAGGTGATCAAATCAGAATCTCGTTGACAGAGCGAATCAAATACATTTTTCTAACTGTTCAAATTCGATTCGCTTGAAAACATAAAGTTACAGCTGTGCAAACGTTTGCCAAAAAGCTGGGCTAAAAAGTTGTTATGCATTACCAAGGCCGATTGGCCTTTACGGATACACCATGAGAAAAAACAAAATCGTAACCACGGAAGATATCTTGCTAAAGCTGTGTCAATCCGTCTCTTCAGTTCTTACTTCCGCAACCAACTCCAACATCAACTATTCGGCGATGGTGCAGAAAATCAACAAAACCTCTCTTAAACCAGATTTTGGTTGTTTTGTGCTATTTGATGGTGGCTTTTCGGGACTAGTCGTTATCAACTTTACCGCAAAAGCTGCCCTTGAAGTTTACACAAACTACATGCGTAGTATGGGTATGCCTGAAGAAGAACTGGCTATTCTGCACACTTCTGACGAAGTGGGTGACGTACTGGGCGAACTGATGAACCAGTTGGTTGGTGACTTCACCAACAAGATCCGCAAAGAGCTACAAACCAACATCACCCAGAACCAACCAAAAATGTTGTCTTTGAATAAGCAGGTTATTCTATCTGTCGATACCAACCTCGACAGACCTCAAGTGAGACGAGTGACTTTCTCTACTGAGAAAAACAACATTTTCTACTTAGAACTCGCCATGGATAAAACAGAGTTTATCCAACTTGAAGACTTCGAAATGGCCGAAGACGAAAGTCCAGATTCTATTCTTGAAAGTACTCAGAAAGGTTTAACGGCAAAGAAAGAAGATAAGCAAGAGGATGACATTGCGTCAGACCTGTTGGACGAACTAGGCTTATAGTATTAGTTGCCACCCACAAAGGTGGCTTCTTCCCTTCCCCTAATGCTGCAAAAACGTTAAAATATCGGACTTTTCTAATCTCGGTAATAGGTCAACAGACCCTAAAGTTTTTGAATGTCGATTGATAAAAAGAAAGCCCTGAAAAAAATTGCCAAGTGTTTAGAGCTTGGAAACTCAGCAAACGTAAACGAAGCCGCCAATGCGATAAAAATGGCGCACCGTTTAATGCTGAAATATGGTCTTGATAAAGATGATATTGAATTCATTAAACTGGGTAAAACACAGTCTAGCCACTTACTGCCCGCCTCTATCAGCTCAGGTATATTACGCATCATTCGTGGTATCAATACTAAGTTTGGTGTAGAAGCTGTGCTTATCAATCACAAAGGTTTAAAACGCGTAGAGTTCATTGGTGAAGCCGATAGAGCCATCTTCGCCGCATTTGCTTTTGATATTGTTTACAGAGAAATGAACGAACATACAGGACAATTCCGCAACAGCTTTGCCGGCAGCGGGACATCGACACTTGAAGTAAATAGACGTGTCGGTTCTTTTGTTTCTGGATGGATTGAAGGTGCGCTGGAAAAACTTCCTGTCATATCGCCGGATGAAGACTCTGCAAACAAAATCAACGATTACATTGATAAAGAATTTAAGAACGTCGATCGCGAAACGTTCAAGCAACAGCTGCGTGAGGCAATGAAAAACCTGACTGCGGATTATGAGGTAGGTTTAAAAAAAGGTCGCAGAGTTTCTGTCAATCGCCCGATAAATGGCGCACAAGCACCTAAACTATTGAAGTAGACCTTTCGTTGAAAGTTTTTCGTCAGTCCTACGTCAAATCAGACTTTTCCTAGTTGATCTTCTCCTTCGAATTTCGTCTGATGCATGCGGCAAAAAAAACAAGACATGGAGTAGATACCTTGAAAAAAATTACATTGGCCCTAGCAGTGGCAATTGCATTATCTGGCTGTCAGGCAACTCAACGCCAAAACGCGACAACCGGTGAAACAGAAACAAACTCTGCGACCAAAGGTGCTTTACTCGGTGCTCTAGCTGGAGCAGCTGCAGGTTTAGCGACAGGCGATGACGCAAAAGAGCGTCGCAAATACGCACTTATTGGTGCTGCAGGCGGTGCAGCTGTTGGTGGTGGCGTTGGTTACTACTTTGATCAGCAGGAAGCGGCGCTTCGTCAAGAACTTTTAAATTCAGGCGTACAAGTAGAACGTGTGGGCGAAAACCAACTGCTTCTTCGTCTGGAAAACGGTATCGGTTTCTCTACCAACTCCTACCAACTTGATTCAAGTATCCACAACACACTTCGTGGTGTTGCTCGTATCCTTGTTGAATACCCTGATACAAGCCTTGTTATTGATGGTCACACAGATAGCACTGGCGGTGATAACACCAACCAAATTCTATCTGAACGCCGTGCTGAATCTGTTCGTTCATTCCTAGTTTCACAAGGTGTTGCTACTGGTCGAGCTATTGCTCGTGGAAACGGTGAGCGTTACCCGCTTTGCTCAAATAGCACTGCGCAAGGTCGTTCATGTAACCGCCGCGTAGAGATCCAGATTCTACCGTTGAAATAAACCGTCGTTTGAAGAGCCCATACAACAGAAAACGGAGTTTGATTTGCTTTAAAAGATAACTCCGTTTAACTCATCAGCGACTAGCGTTAAGATAGACTTAGTTTAAATCCCAGCTATAAGGCTGGGATATTACTCAAACTACTTGGAGTTGCAGGTAGGCGACAAGTGAGTGAATCCCCATGAGCATAGATAAATTATGTGATTGGGGTGAACGAACGTAGGCAACACAGCTGCAGCTTCAAGTAGGAAGAGTATATTCTCTGAAGTAGAACACGGAAGGTCATCTTGAATCGATTGCTAATAGGGCTTGTTTCTCTCTGCTGGGCTTTCTCCTCGTATGCAGATACATCCTCGGATCCTCAAATAGCTGAGTTATTGAGTAAAGCCAGCAATAACGATGCGGTGGCACAATATCAGTTAGCCCTTCGCTACCAATCTGGTGAAGGCATTACTCAAAATCTAAGCGAAGCCTTTTACTGGTTTCAACAATCCTCTGAAAGAAATCAGCCTCAGGCAATGCATCAACTGGCTAAGATGTATTTACGAGGACAAGGCACTGAAATCAATACTGCTGAAGGCATCTACTGGCTAACCAAACTGGCTACGCAAGGGAACGCTAAGGCGCAATTTGAGTTAGGCAAGCTGTATCAGGCTATAAAAAACTCCCCGACGTCACAACAGATGGCAGAGATTTGGTTTCGTACAGCCGCCGAATCACTTCCTGAAGCCGAGCAAGCATACAGTCAAATATTGGAAGATAAGTTCAACCAGCAAAGAGCAAAACAGGTATCTGCGATTGATCAGCTCGACGACGAAGCAAATTCTCAGCAAGAAACACTTCCTACGCCTTCCCGTTTAGACTTAAACAAACTGAATTGGGTTTATGTCGTGATACTGGCGTCAATTGCTCTACTAATACTTGTTACCTCACTCTATCAGCGCCAAAAAAGACAAAAGCATGAGGCAGATGCGTCAGACCAGTTAACAGAGCAACAACAGCTAGAGCAAAAGCTAGCCGACAATATCGCCGTGATTAAGAAGCAAAAAAGGCAACTTGAAGTTCTTTATCAGGAATTAAAGCGGTCACAAAAAAACCAAGCGAATTCAAACCAAGATCAAAAGTTTCAACTCGCCTGTGCAGTGTTTGGCTATCACCCGAGCCAAGTACCTGATGAGAAAGCCATTAAGGTTCGCTATAAGCAATTATCCAAGATCTACCATCCAGATATGAAAGGTAGCGACGAAGAGATGAAGCGCTTAAATGGCGCTCTCAAAACCATCCTAAATAAAGTTAACAATTAGTTACAACTAGAATCAAGAAATATCTCCAGCCCTTTTAAATACTTAGATTTTGCAATCGATAACATTCTCAATATGACAACATTTCATTAACCTTATTCAATTTACTGTGGCATAATCCGCGCGAAATTAGCGCCTAACAGCTAAGAGCCTTGTCCTCTAACTCTCATACTTAATGAGAAGTTGAGCGACGAGTCTTTTAATTACCAGTAAGGAGAAGAAATGTTTACTATTGAAGGCGTGTGTGACTGGTGCAAAAGACCAAGTTTACTACTGACAAAACACGAATATGTAGATGGCAAAGCCCATCATTCATGTGAGCGTTGCAATGACTTTGCACGTATGGATGTAAGACAATTCAACATCGCAGAACAAGCAATGAGGGAGCGACAACAGCCCCACTCCCTGTGAGTTTATAAATGATTAACTTCTATTGGCATGACGAAATCTGTGCTTAGAATGATACATAGACTGGTCTGCAATATTTAACACATCATCGAGGGGAAGGTTTTTCTCAAATTCAAAAGCCATCCCCGTTGAAACACTCACTAATAACTCAACACCAGTACCGCTGTTAGAAAATGTAAACTGCTTAATGTTCTCGAGCATTTGTTCGGCCTGTTGCACATCAACGCGGGTGATCAACACAAACTCATCCCCACCGATTCGGTATGCATCCCCTTTCCATAAGCGTTTAATGTTGCTACCAAGCTGCTTAAGTACTTTATCGCCAACACTATGACCATAAGTGTCGTTAATGAGTTTAAACTTGTTGATGTCCAAGTAGACAAGAACTTTATTCTTAGGAAACACGTTGCCATATTTCTTGTAGAGAGCCAGTCTGTTCCTCAATCGTGTTAATTCATCAGTAATCGAACGTCGATGAAAAATAAAAACCACACTGATTAAAACAGAAATAATAAACATAAACCGAACAACACTATTTCTTCTTATTTTCTTTTGTGTTTGTATCGTTGTATACCAATCTGGCGGATAATCATATTTTTCAATCGTACCTTTAACATCGATCAAATTTATTGCTTTGGAAAACAGCTCGGCTAACTTTTTACCTTTCTCATTTTTCTGGAACCCAAAACCCAAGTTGTAGGAATAGAAAACACCCACATCTTTATCTTCGATAATAGAAAGAACATTTTTCGAACGACGCAACTTATCATTAAGTGTTGCTCTAATTATTGCAATATAGTCTACTTCATTTTTCAGTAAACCGTTTAATAAGTCATCTTGAGTCTTATAGTATATAAACTTTTTCTCCGGCAACATTTGATTAAGAGTTGAAGCCAGAAAGTTGCCTTCTACCACACCGATTCTTTCAATGAACATTTCGGAAATAGAACGATACACTCCGTCATTATAATGTTTACGTTTAACTAGAATCGCTTCTGGACTGTAATACCCTTCGCTGAAATAGAACAGTTCCTTACGTTTATCTGTAATTGCAAGCGGTGACAAAACATCAATAGTCTGATCTTTTAAACTGCCGTACATACTTGCCCAAGATTCATCAGCCTGACTGACAAGCTGACAGTCAATCTGTAGTACATCACAGGCTTCGAACAATATGTCAGCAGCAATACCATCAACGTTGCCGTCAGTATGATAGTTAGCAAATAATGGCATGTTTTCTAGCTTTATTTTAAGCGGCTCTAATACATTGACACCACTTTGGATTACTTGCTTACGCAGAGCTTGCTTGCGTACAGACAATTGATAGTTGTCAATCGACTCTCGCAACAGTTTTTGAAAATCTGTAGTGTGCGCATGAGCTTCAATAAGGCGCAGCAATTGCTGATGTTTTCCTTTTGGGGTAACAACTGATACTGGATGTAGAGAGAGATGATCATTGAATAATCGTTCATCCACACCAGACAACATCATCTTTTCTAACTGGTTTATCGCATCAACGACCCCATCAACCTGTCGGGACTGCAACATAGCAATTGCTTCGTCAATGCTATGAAATTCAACAAATTTTAAATTGGGAAAATCTTCCGCAATGGTGTTCCTAATTGTGGTACCTTCAGGTACAGCCAGTATGGAAATTTTATCAAGTTCAACGCTACCTAAAGTAAAGAGATAAATATATTCAATACCGATCGGCAGAGAAAAATCTAAAGCTCTAGCTCTTTCTGGTATATAAGTAACATTCGAAAGAAAATCGACATAACCTAGCTCAACAGCTTCTAATGCATCAGAGAAATTTTCAAATTCTATATATTCAAAATGTATATTATTTTTCTTAGATACCGAATCAAACAATATCTTTGTCATAACATCATCGGTTTCCGTTGCTACTAAATAGCTGCTTTCATTATTTGCTAACGCTCCTAATGAACACAAGAAAATAACAAGCGATAAAATATATTTAAACTTAAACATCGACTGCCTTATTTTTATAGATTCAAGCCATCTTTGCTTTATACATTTGAGTATCAGCGATATGAATACAGTCATCTAGTAATAAATCATCATTGCTAGACAAATAATAACCGTAAGAAATTGTCACATTAAATTTTCGACAACTATGGTCAGTAAACTCAAAGCAACCAATATTTGATAACATTCGTTCAATATCTTGTTCGCGAATTCTTCCGATTAAAATAAATTCATCACCACCGATACGATAGCTGTCACAGTTCCAGTAATGGCGTATATTTTCAGCTATTTTCTTGAGCACCTCGTCTCCTACGGCATGACCGTAGGTATCATTTACCGTTTTAAATTTGTTTACATCGAAATAAACCAAAATCTGACCAGAGTACAAACCATGTTTGTATTTTTTATATAAAGCCAAACGATTCTTCAGCTTGGTTAAACTGTCTGTGATCGACTGTTTATGCCATATGTATGAAAGGACAACTAATGTCAGCGTTATTACTAGAAAGAGTTGCTGACTCTGCTTAGTGAACTTTTTTTGACTGAACAGGGTCTGTTGCCAATCTGGTTGGTAATCGTATTTTTTTATGACGTTATTCATATCAATGAGTCGAATAGCTTCATTGAACAGTTCAGAAAGTTTTTTACCTTCATCATTCTTTCTGAAAGCAATGCCAATTCCATAACTGAAGACAGTGCCTATCGTATGATCTTCTACAATAGGGAGAATTGTTCGAGTGTCGCGAACCAATTCGTTGTAAGTCAAACGAGGCATGGCAATATAATCCACTTCATTGGCCAACAGCGCTTTCAGTTGCTCCTTCGCGGTTGTATAAGTGCGGAATGACTTGTGCGGAAGCCTTCGGTGAAGAACCTTTGCCGTCATTCCGCCTTTAATCACCCCTATTCTTTCAGAGATGAGTTCAGAAACGGTACGATAGACACCGTCTTTATAGCCATTACGCTTAACAACAATGCTTTCTGTTTTATAAAAACGGTCACTGATATGAACCAGTTCTTCCCGTCCCGGAACTATTGTTATCGGCGATAGAATATCTATCTCTCCACTTCGCAAGCTTTCATACATGGATTGCCAATCGCCTTCTGTAGCGGTTTGAACATCACACTCAAGACGCATAAGCTGACATGCTTCAAAGATTACATCAGCAGCAATCCCAATGACCTTCCCGTTGTCATTTTGTACGCCATAACGGCGGTAATCCTCGACAATAACTTTAAATGGGCGGCTTAAATCAACACCACTAAATAGCACTCGTTTCCGTAACGCTTGGCGTTGAACCTCAAACTGATAGTTCTCAGCAGTAGTCCTGATTAAGCGTTGCCGTTCTGGCTGGTGTAAATACTGCTCCATTTTTTTTAGCAGTTCGATGTTCTCAGGTTTCGCTGTCACTAGAGAAACTGGCTTTAACGGAAATTGATAGTTGAGCAATTGGGCATTCATACCCGCTAATGCCATAAATCTCAATTGAGCCGCTGAATCGACAACACCTTCCACCTTACCACTGAAGAGTAAATCTTTGGCTTCAGCGATCGTGTTGAACTCAACAACCTGAAGATTTGGGTTTTGCGTTCGCATTAACTCGGCAAACACTGTTCCACTGGGAACAGCGAGCGTTGAAATATCCTTAATATTGGTTTTTGTTGAACTAAAAAGATAAGTGTATTCGAGGTTGGTTGGTGCTGAAAATATCAGGTTCTTTGCTCGCTCATCGGTATAGGTAACGCTGGAAGCAAAATCAACCTCACCAGAAATAACGGCATCTAATCTTGGTGCATATTCAGCAAAACGGACCAGCTCGAAATTTACAGACAGTTCCTGAGCAACTCTTTCTAAAAGAGTTTCAGCAATAATATCTTCAGTACTGATAGCGATACTATAAGTGGATTTGTCAGCCGCAACAGCATTGCCTGTTAGCTTGGCCAACAAACATAAAAATAAGATGAGATGATAAAAACGCTGGACAACTTTCATTCGCTGCTTCGACTCAATGATTACAACAGCAAGTTTAATGAAACAAGGCAGGCCAGCCTATAGAGGCTCTCGTAGGAAAATTCTTTAAATCTTGATGACTCAGGGAAATATAACTGTACAGCATATAAAACCGATGAATAGTCGCAACTCCAACTTCTTGATAAAAATAGCGATCCAGCGATTAATCCTGTACAGAATTCGTAAGACTAACAGCTGTCACTAACTTCCGCAGAATTTGAATGTACGATTGACCAGTCGCCAAACTCTACTCACTTAAACCACTTTTACTTATCAATAAGTTACAAAATCAATCATAACTTTTTGCTCAAATTTCCCACAAAAACACAAATTTCTTCTTGATCAGTATTTGGTTTAATACTACTGTATACGCATACAGCATGTATAAAAGGACAGTGTTATGCTAAATAGTGAATTGCTAGTTAACAAATCATTCGGTGTTGAATCAAACGTAACTCGCTTTGGAAATCCAACGAGTAAACATCATTCATTTTCAGCTACGCAAGCTGCAGATATGTTTGTTCGCCTTTCAAGTCTATCCGAGCACAAACAATGGATCCTGTTTACGGGTGAGTGCCCACGTCCTCAGTATCACGAGCTAGCAGCTCACCAAATACATTGCAGTAGAATTATTCATATGAAGCCATCGCAATCGCAATCAGAAATCACCATTGTGATGAAAGCTATCCAATCGGGTAACGCGAGTGCTGTGGTTGCCTCTGGTAACATTGATATCGTTAGCCAAAAACTACTCAAACAAATGGCAACAGAATACCGTTGTGAAGTGTTTTTCCTAGAACCTGCAGCACCACAATTTCACTAATCTCTATCACTGCCTTTTGCCCTCTCGATGAGAGGGCTTTTTCTGCTTTTTCACTGAATGTTTTACATCCCCACTCTCTAGCATTTCATTTTGTGCATGTTTCTATGACTCTATTTTTACACCATATCTACGAACAAAAAGATATTTAAGCAAACGTTTGCTTTTTATATGGCGACATAAAATAGTTCTGGTATGATGCGCGCAGTAATTGATATCTCACCGTGCTTAGATATCTTCTTTCTATACCCGAATCTCTTAGCTCTGCCATTGCGCCAGTCTATAAGTAGGATGGGTATATGACGTTTGAAATAAGATAGGAATGTCTCCATGAGCCTTGCTGACCAAGTTCTTGCCGTCAATGACGATCTCCCAATTCGTACCCATCAGCCTGTTCATAGCGGTAAAGTTCGCTCTGTGTACTGGCTAACTGAAGAAGACAGCCGTCGCCTTATCAAAGAGAAAGGCTATGATGTCGCTGAAGATGCACCACTTGCCATCATGGTGATCAGCGACCGCATCTCGGCGTTCGATTGTATCTGGCATGCTGAAGGCGGTATTGCAGGCGTTCCGGGTAAAGGCGCGGCACTGAATGCGATCTCTAACCACTGGTTCAAACTTTTCAAAGACAACGGTCTAGCAGATAGCCATATTCTGGATATCCCACACCCATTTGTTTGGATTGTTCAAAAAGCTAAGCCAATTAAGATTGAAGCAATTTGTCGTCAATACATCACAGGTTCCATGTGGCGTGCGTACGCAAAAGGCGAACGCGAGTTCTGCGGTATTGAGCTTCCTGAAGGTTTAGAAAAAGACAAAGCACTTCCTGAACTGCTGATGACACCTTCAACCAAAGGCATCCTTAAAGGCATTCCGGGAGTTCCTGAAGCAGACGACGTGAACATCACTCGTAAAAATATCGAAGACAACTTCGCGGCGTTCAATTTCAGTAAAGCGGAAGACATTGCACTATACGAAAAACTTCTTAAAGAAGGCTTCGGTGTGATTAGTCAGGCACTAAAAGAAATCGGCCAGATTTTCGTTGATACCAAATTTGAATTTGGTTATGTCACCGATGCTAACGGCGCAGAAAAACTGATCTACATGGATGAAGTGGGTACGCCAGACTCATCACGCATCTGGGATGAAGCGCAGTACTTGCAAGGCAACATTGTTGAAAACTCGAAAGAAGGCTTCCGCCAGTTCCTGCTAAACTACTTCCCTGACCCAGATATCCTTCTCAACAAAGATCGTATGCCTGAGCGTGAAGCACTGGCACGTGACAATGCTTTACCACTAGAAGCGCTAATGGATATTTCACGCACTTACTTGGGTATAGCTGAGAAAGTTGTCGGCCACAAAATCGAGCTAAGTGACAATCCAAAGCAAGAGATCATCAAGATTCTTGACGAGCAATATGGTCTGATTGATTAGTCCTCTGATCAGCAAAAAGGGCGCTTAACTACCAGTTTCCAAAAGAAACTAATTAGTTAAGCGCCCTTTTTATTTCTGAATAATTTATCACAGAGTGATAATAAACTCGTCTTGCTTGCCCGCTTTAATATGAGCTTCACAGTGAGATTGGATAGACTCAATCTGTTGTTCATCTAATGCATATGGCATAACAAGTTTAATTTCTTCAATTCCTTCGCGTTTCGCTAACTTCACCAGTTCAATGAGATTGGACTCATCACTGTGGTTACTTGATAAACGCTTTAGAGCTATTTCCCAAAGCCGGTCTTCGGGGCTCATTCTTTCTTTTACAGATTCATTCCAGACAGTACCAAAAACCGGAGCAAACGACTTTAGCGCTTCAGAAAAGGTCCATTTCTTAGAACTTGAGGTTCCTAAAAAAGTGGTGTAATCAAACACTGCGCAAATTCGTTGTGGTTTATCCATTCTGTCCCCCGACATAATTGGCAACACAGTGTTATCAATATTAGACATCCCTAACTTTATAGCAATACGATATAAAAAAACGTTCTTTTATACCCTAATTTTCAGAGGCGCTGATATATAAAAACCAAACTGGTAACAAAAAGTAGCTATAGAGTTCAACAACCTATGTGCTAATGATTAATATTTTGAGTTTGAAACATATTTATCGGATATCGACCACTCTGCTGGCTTTGCGGTATTGAACCCGATAACCAGACCAACGAGGTAACTCCCAGCGTTTTGGGTCACCTTTGCGTAAGCCACCTTGATAGATGACGCACACCAGTTTTCGTTGCACAAAATACTCAACCTTAAGTTGGATATCACTGAGGGTTATTTCGAGCGGATATAACTCGGTGAACTCTTCTTTTTCCCAATATGGTATACCTTCAAACGGGAAATCGTCGCCGCTGAACATCTCCAACTCTTCAAGTGAGCGAATACCTAGAGCCGTCAATTGTTGTTCAAACCATGTTTCGAAAGTCAGGTCATTATGTTTTTTTGTCTTTTCATCCAAACCCAATTCAACGTAGATTTTCCATAATTCAATCTCGGCTGTACGCTGTTTAGCAAATCCAGCAAAACACTCTTCAGCCATAACGGCGTTTGCGATTGATTGAATGGCAAACTCGCCACTGGCTTCTACGCTTTTAGACTTGATGACGCGACCGGCATAAATAAGATGTTGCTCAGACATCAGCACACCATTATCAAGGCTAGCTTCCACCTGCGTCCAATGCCCGAGTTGTCGTTCCTCAATCAAATCAAAAGAGACAGGCATCATCACTGTCGCTAGTGTCAGTGTCTGCTTCACTCCCCGTCCTGGCAAGCTGTGCTGGTCAAGCACCAATGCTGCTTCTGCTTTAGCGGAAAATCGACTGTTTCGCCCAATCAGCACTTCCATCTGTCCATTAGCCAGTGCTTCTTTGCGTCGCTCTCTGCGCACAAACACCAACTCAGGGTGAAGCGCTGCAATCGCATGAGTCAACGCATGATGTTGATATCGAGAAGCCACTTCTAGTTGCGGTAGTCCGTAGATCTCTCTCATTTGCTCGGACAATCCTTGAGCCTCTTTTAATGCTTCAAGATCAAGGTTAACCGCCGAATACTCTTTTCCTCGAACCAGTTGAATCAATAACTGACAGTCACAGCATTGAGGCTCTTCTTGATTGAGCTTTTCTAAAGCCTCTTCATTCGATGAGAGTTTGTAAACAGAGGCAGGAACAGAAAGCGCGGCAGCGAGATCGATCATAGCCTCTTTTAAAGGCTTGGATTCAATACGCGCAACCAGATCTGCATAAAGGGCATCCACGGGAAGCGGGGCTATCTGAACACCATGCTCCGTAATGTTGCCATGCTCATCGATCGCTTTCATGCCTGTGAGAATATCCGTTGCTTGTACTCGCGTTTTCTCAGGTAACGACTCTAAAAAATGTAAGTCCGATAGACGATGACCACAGCTCGCTGCGGCCAGCATAGGTTCCACCAGCTCTTCTCGCTGCATAGAGGGAGGTGTTACTGCCTCTAACGCTGCATGCTGGCCATAAAGACGAATCGCGATACCATTCATTACTCGTCCTGCACGACCACTTCTCTGTTTGGCGCTCGCTTGTGAAATCTGTTTTAGCGTAAGTGTGGTTCGCCCGTTACGCTGCACATTTCTGCGTTCTAATCCGCTATCAATTACGGCTCCAATATTGGGGATAGTCAGCGACGTTTCAGCGACGTTGGTCGCCAGCACCACTTTCTGCTGGTTTTGCGGGGTAAGAGCGAGGTTGCGTTCTCCTTCAGAAACAGAAGCATGCAGCGGAGCGACAATAATATTTTCAATACTACTGAGCATTTGCTGGCACTGCTGAATCTCTTTACGCCCGGGAAGAAAAACCAAAATATCTGCGCTGGTTCTTGTCAGTACCTCTGTCACTTCTTGCTTTACACGTTCGGCAAGGTAACGAGCGTCAGGTAACTGTCGTGAATCAGTGGCTCTGTGCTCGACCACAACATCATAAACACGCCCTTCTGCTTTTAGCCGCACTGCTCCTAAATAGTCCGCTAAACGTTCCCCCTCTAAAGTTGCCGAGGTAACAATCAAGCGGATCTTTTGTTGCTGTTTAAGTAAGGCTACAAGTAAATCTGTGTCCCAGCGTCTTTCGTGAAATTCATCCACCATGACAATATCAAAGCTCGCCAGCTTATCTTCTGCAAACCAACGCAACGCCACTCCGGGGGTAACAAAAACCACCTGAGATTCTTCGCTAAAGCGATTTTCCAGTTTTATGGAATAACCAATGCTTTCCCCTACGCGCTCTTGACGCTGTAACGCCAAATATTCCGCCAGAGAGGTACAAGCAATTCTGCGTGGCTCGATAACAAGTACTCTGCCTTGTTCTGCAGCCCAAAGAGGCAAACAAGTCGACTTGCCTGAACCCGTTTCCGCTTCAACAATGACAGGTGATTGCCTAAGCGTGCTTAAAAAGGCGGATTTTAAAGGCTGAATGGGAAGTAATGGCATAATAAATAACAAGAAAAAAGAAATAATGGATGAATGTATTTAGATGAATATAGATTCTAATCGCAGCTTAACATCGACGCACCAATAACGATTCGCGTCATCCCGTCCTCGAATAAAGCAGCATAATGTTCTGAAGTCTAGCGGTTGTCTATTTACAAGACAGTCACCAAGCCGTTATCATTTTTGTGTCAACCTTTTCACATAAATCCATAGGCCAAAAATGAATAACGACAAACGCCCTCTGTATATTTCATATGCTGGGCCTGCTCTATTGAGCACACCTCTACTAAATAAAGGTAGCGGTTTCTCAGCGGAAGAACGTGCACAGTTCAATCTAGAAGGGCTACTGCCTGAAACAACCGAAACAATACAGGAACAAGTGGTTCGTGCCTACCAGCAATATTGTAGCTTTGACAACGATATGGATAAGCACATCTATCTGCGCAACATTCAAGACACAAACGAGACGCTCTTTTACCGCTTAGTGCAAAATCACATTTCAGAGATGATGCCAATCATCTACACGCCGACCGTTGGCGCTGCATGTGAAAATTTCTCTAATATCTATCGTCGTGGTCGTGGCCTATTCATTTCTTACTCTAACCGTGATCGTATTGATGACCTGCTTAACAACGCTGCAAACCACAACGTGAAAGTCATCGTTGTTACCGATGGTGAACGTATCCTCGGTTTGGGCGACCAAGGCATCGGCGGTATGGGTATTCCAATCGGTAAACTATCTCTGTACACAGCTTGTGGCGGTATCAGTCCGGCTTACACTTTGCCGATCGTGCTTGATGTGGGTACAAACAATCCACAGCGTTTAGCAGACCCTATGTACATGGGCTGGCGTCATCCTCGTATTACGGGTGCGGAATACGATCAGTTTGTCGACGAATTCATTCAAGCGGTTCAACACCGTTGGCCAGATGCGCTTATTCAGTTTGAAGATTTTGCACAGAAAAACGCGATGCCTCTGCTTGAGCGTTATAAAAATCGTATCTGTTGCTTCAATGATGATATTCAAGGTACTGCGGCCATTACTGTTGGTTCTCTGCTAGCGGCTTGTAAAGCGGCAGGGACACAACTATGTGAACAACGTATCACTTTCCTTGGCGCAGGTTCTGCCGGTTGTGGTATCGCGGAAGCCATCATTGCTCAAATGGTTTCTGAAGGTATTTCCGATCAGCAAGCTCGTTCACAAGTTTACATGGTTGACCGTTGGGGCCTACTGGAAGAAGGTATGCCTAATCTGCTGGACTTCCAACAACGACTTGTTCAGAAAAAATCAAACACTAAAGACTGGGTTTCAGAAAACAACGGCTATTCATTACTTGAAGTGGTTCGCAATGCTAAACCAACTGTTCTTGTTGGTGTTTCTGGCGCACCAGGCTTGTTCAGTGAAGAAGTGATTAAAGAAATGCACCTTCACTGCCCTCGTCCGATTGTGTTCCCGCTTTCGAATCCAACAAGCCGCGTAGAAGCGACACCAAACGACATTATTCGTTGGACAAATGGTGAAGCCCTAGTAGCAACAGGCAGCCCATTTGATCCTGTGGTTCATGAAGGTAAAACTTACCCAATTGCACAGTGTAACAACAGCTACATCTTCCCGGGTATTGGCCTTGGTGTTCTTGCAGTGGGTGCAAAACGTGTAACAGATGCCATGCTGATGGAATCTAGCCGTGCGTTAGCAACGTGTTCACCATTAGCGATTAATGGTCACGGCCCATTGTTACCACCTTTGGAAGCTATCCATTCTGTATCGAAGAAAATTGCCTTTGCAGTGGCGAAAAAAGCCATTGAGCAAGGTGTAGCACTAGAAATTACGGATGAAGCTCTAGAACTGGCTATCGAAAACCATTTCTGGCAACCTACATACCGCCGCTACAAGCGCACTGCGTTCTAATTCGACAGACCTAAGCCCCCACAAACCCAAATGCGGGGGCTTTTTGTATAACACAACCATTCACCCAATAAATAATCTTCTGTTTGGTAAATACCTATGTTAAGTTTCTTCGCACCTGCCGGACATTATATTGCCCCGTATCTGAGTGACATTTCCGTTGCGTTAATCGCCTGCTTACTGGTGATGCTCGGTGGTGAGATTAATGCTTTATTACGCCGTGTCATGCGTAATCAGCACTTTATTTTTAGAACTGTCGCCTTTATCTTAGTCAATGCGTTTGGTTACGGATTAATCATCATCAAAGCAAGCCCTTACTTAACTCGGACACTCGCAAATTTAGAACAGGGCATGATGTTTTGTTTAGTCACAGGCAGTTTCGTTGTAATTGGATTATGGGCTCAAAAACATCGTCACATCTAAAATCGAATTCGCTCAGTATGCGCATGCGTAAATGTAAAAACGGTAAGTTTAAAGGCATGTCGTTACTTAAGCGTGGTCTACGACTTCTCTCTGTCTTGATTATCTTAAGCGCACTCTCCATTTATGGAATCGATCGCTGGGTAAGCTTGAGAAGTGAAGACCATATCATCAGCGATATCACACAGGTTCCTGAATTTCAGGTAGCTGTGGTTTTGGGCACCAGTAAGTATCTGGGCAAAACGCTTAACGAATACTATTCACACCGCATCAATGCAGCTATCTCACTTTATGACTTGGGTAAAGTAAATCGCTTCTTACTCAGTGGCGACAATGCGCACCGTTCCTACAATGAACCTTGGACAATGAAACGGGATTTGCTCAAAGCGGGTATACCTGATGGCAGTATTTTCTTGGATTACGCTGGATTCAGAACCCTAGATTCCATTGTTCGCGCAAAACGCATTTTTGATACCGATAACTTCTTGATCATCACGCAACGCTTCCATTGTGAGCGTGCGCTGTTTATTGCTAAGTATCACGACATCAATGCCACCTGCCTAGCGGTGTCAGATCCGGTTAATCATTCTGGAATTAAGACTCGCACTCGGGAAGTTTTTGCGCGCACCAAAGCATTTTTCGATCTCTACATTTTCAACACACAGCCTAAGTTTTTAGGTCCTAAAGAGCCGATTATTATTGAGTCAGAAACTACCACTGAATTAGAAGAAGCAACGACAAATTCAGAACAGACCACAGACTCAACACCACAAGCTCAACCGGTTGAATAACTGGCAGAACAATCGCCACACAACGACTCTCAATAGCTTTTAGCTGACAATTCTTGGTTTTTTGCCGCCATTATTTATTGTTGCTACTTTTTTTTGTTACAGTTGGCGCAAACTAATAAAACACGAGTAATGTCATGTCAGTCATCGCATCGGGCGTATTAAACAAAATGCGCGCTCAACTGGGCGAAAATGTCCACTATCAATTGCCTGTCGGCGAAGGTTTTGTCGACCTGAATCCGTTCATCAATAAACCCATCACGTTAAAGCACACAGGCAATATTTTCTGTTGTTCATGCGGCAAGAAAACCAAGAAAAGTTATTCGCAAGGTCATTGCTATGTGTGCATGACTAAACTGGCGAGCTGCGACATGTGTATTATGAAGCCGGAAACTTGCCATTTTGATCAAGGCACCTGCCGTGAACCTGATTGGGCACAAGACCACTGCATGGTTGACCATTATGTTTACTTATCAAATACATCAAGTTTAAAAGTGGGCATCACGCGTCATACACAAATTCCAACCCGCTGGATAGATCAAGGGGCGACTCAAGGTCTGCCTATCTATAAGGTTAAAACACGCCATATCTCTGGCTTGGTTGAAGTAGAACTGGCTAAGCACATCGCCGACAAAACAAACTGGCGTACGCTGTTAAAAGGCAATGGTGCCCCGCTCCCTTTAGAGGAACAGTTTGCTAAGCTGCGTCCACTGGTTGAAGAAAAGATCGCAGAGATTAAACAGCGATTCGGTGACGATGCCGTTGAAGAGGTCAACGCTCAAATCACCGAAATTCAATACCCTGTAGAAGTGTTTCCAAGCAAGATCACCTCGCATAACTTTGATAAAGAGCCGGTTGTTAGCGGCGTACTGCAAGGCATAAAAGGCCAATACCTCATTTTGGATACGGGTGTTATCAACATTCGTAAATTCACCTCTTATGAAGTTGAAGTGAGTGCAGAATAAGCTCTATTTATAAAGAAGAAGGGCTCGGTGTAAGTACCGAGCCCTTCTTCTTAAGACTTTGTTATTTCAGAACCTACAAGCTAGAGAGCACTTTAAACAGCTCGTCTATTTCGCTTTTGGTGTTGTAGTGCATAAAGCCTATACGAATCACACCACCATTTTGTTCCAACCCAAGCTGACGAACCAATCCCAAAGCATAGAAATGCCCGTTCCAAACACAGATGTTGTGCTCACCTAAGGTTTTTGCGACAAATTCCGGCGGGAAGTGGTTCATTCGAATCGCAAATGTTGGGGTACGTTTTTCACTATCAGAACACGGTAAACCATAAAGTGTCACGCCTTTGAGCTGGCTTAATTTTTCCAGAAAGTAAGCACTTAATTGTTGTTCATGGTGATTATACTGCTCAAAGCTCGTGATCAGTCGTTGGCGCAAACTGTCATCGGGGTTCCCCCATTGGGCGAGATATTCAATCGCCGCAATCACACCCGCTAAACCTTCAAAGCTTTGCGTGCCCGTTTCATAGCGACCCGGACCAATATTGGTTGCCGGTTCAACCTTATAAGGCTTCAACGCATGCAACCAGTGAGGTGCCACATAAGCAATGCCCACATGTGGGCCGAAGAACTTATAGGCAGAACACGCAAGAAAATCACAACCCAACTGCTGAACATCAATCAGGTGATGCGGCGCATAGTGAACCGCATCAACATAGACGATAGCGCCAAAGCGATGCGCCTCATCGACAATGCGTTTCACATCAACAATTGAGCCTGTGGTATTCGAAGCATAAGTCACCGCTACCAGCTTAGTTTTAGAGTTGATTAAAGACAGTAAGTGTTCGGTATCCAAAGTGCAGTCTGTAATATCCACTTGTGCCTGATGAACAACAACCCCTTTGTCCTGTGCGGCTTGTTGCCAACTTGAAACATTCGAGTAATGGTCAAGTGACGTCACTATGATTTCATCACCTTCATTCCACTCTCGACTGATGGCTCGGCTAAGCTGAAAAGTCAGTGACGTCATGTTTGCGCCAAAAACAATATTGCCTGAAGACTCTGCATTTAGAAGAGCCTGTGCATGTTCGCGAGCCTGTTGCATCAAATCGGTGGTAATTCGGCTGGAAAAATAGTGTCCACCCAAATTAGAGTTGTAGTGACCAAGGTAGTGCGACATCTGTTCAATCACAGATTGCGGTACCTGAGAACCACCCGGCCCATCAAAGAAAATGACAGGTTTGTCGTTATGCATTTGAGAGAGAGCAGAAAACTGCCCTCTCACGGCTTCTAAACTGAATGCATTAAGATTGGAGGGCATTCTTTGCTCCTTTCGCGGTTAATACGAATACGTCCATATGCCCTTCTTCACCATGTTCGACTGAACGAATCGGACGAGCGTTATGCCAAAGTATGTTATCTGCCAGCATCGCAACTTCACCGTTATCTAACACTTTGCGGAAAAACGGCGCGTCATGACAGTCTTGGTAAAGCATGATTTCCCCACCCACAATGTTGTGTCGGTCGATACCAATAATGGCGATATGGTCAAAGCCGTCTTGATGAACACCTTCAGGTGCAACTTGGGTTTCATCGTAAATAGCCGCTATCCGCATCTGGTGGATTTCGATTTCTTGACCGTCTGGAAGTTCATTGCTGGTGACAAACAGCTCGCACATTTCTCTCATACCTTCACTTTTCAAAGTCGAGGATAAGATCGGTTCGAAATGACGAACGACATTGCCTTGGAAATGGTTAATGTCGTCGGATTGCATAAAGTCGTGTTTGTCCGTCGGAACCACTTTACCTTCGATAAACCGAACCACAGAGTAGCGACGTAGTCGATACTGCCCGTCAGCATGATCAGTACGTGGCAAGTTAACAAAGGATGGCGCAAGCTGAGATAAAGCGTTTTGACTCAATTGAGTTATATGTAGGGTATTTAAGTGTGAGTGCAACATCATCGACTCCTTAATGAAGACACTTTTGTTATTATTATATTTAACAATTATTTTACATTTATAGTACGCATTAATTTGGTGAATTCCAGTTTTTACGGCAATAAAACCCACACATTCAAACAAAAAAGAACAATACACTAATAATTATCAAAATAGCGGTCTATTACTTCAACCCGCAACCTTTAGGTAGGCTAAATTTGAACGCTTTCCCTTAAACTCACCTAACATACTCATTTAAAACTATTATTCTTCATTGCCTAAGGCGAATTCGCTTAACATCGCTGATTTAAAGGGTGAAGAATTTTTCGCTATGCCACAAGTCAAACGAAGAGAGGAAAGCCTAGTGTAAAAGCCCTAGATTCAAGTCAATATGAAGTCATTTAATGTCAGGCGAGATAAGCGAAGAAGACCGAAAAAATTCCGGTCATTTCACTTCAAGCTACCAATTTGATAGAAGCGTTAATGCCGTCTCGGCATGACAGGATTGAACAAAAATATGATCGTGATAAAAAGCGGCAATCACATTCGCGCTAATACCATGAGAAGCTAATTTGGTAGACACAGCAGCCGTCAACCCAACAGCATCGAGACTGGAATGCACCGTTAAAGTGATTTGTCGGTATGTGTTTTCAAACTTGATGTGATTCTCCAAAGCCGTCTGTTTACGTATCACCAAACTTAAGCCTTCTTGTTCACAGAAAGTCGCAACGGGTCGCCAGTGCAGGTACTCATCTACCTTGCCAGTTAGTGTGCAAAACACAAATTCCTCTTCAACTAAATGTGGCTGCATTGAACTAAGTAGTTGTTGTAAGTCTGTTATTCCCGCCATTTTTAGTCCATTCTCCAGTTAATGGCTCAAATCCCTTTTAAAAACAAGGAATTCAACCCTATTTATAATTCTAAACTATAACCATTTATTCGGCTGTTTCTCCTTTTATTCCTAGTAATTTATCCCTACAATCGAGTTAACTTTTCGATCATTAAACGATTGGAGCAATAATGAGCGACGTTAAACATTGCAAACTTCTTATCTTAGGTTCGGGCCCTGCTGGCTATACCGCAGCGGTATATGCAGCGCGCGCGAATTTAAACCCTGTGTTAGTGACTGGCATGCAACAAGGCGGTCAGTTGACTACGACAACTGAAGTCGAAAACTGGCCGGGTGACGCTGAAGGTCTAACAGGCCCAGCACTAATGGAAAGAATGAAAGAACACGCAGAGCGATTTGAAACAGAGATCGTGTTCGACCACATCAACGAAGTGGATTTCAGCCAGCGTCCTTTCCGTCTAAAAGGTGATTCAGGCGAATACACCTGTGATGCGTTAATTATTTCAACTGGTGCATCAGCGAAATATCTCGGTCTGGATTCTGAAGAAGCCTTTAAAGGTCGTGGCGTATCGGCTTGCGCGACGTGTGACGGTTTCTTCTATCGTAACCAGAAAGTTGCGGTTGTTGGCGGTGGTAACACTGCGGTTGAAGAAGCTCTGTATCTATCAAACATCGCATCTGAAGTTCATCTGATTCACCGTCGCGATAGCTTCCGTGCAGAAAAGATCTTGATAAACCGTCTGATGGACAAAGTAGAGAACGGCAATATCGTTCTGCACACCGATCGTACTCTTGATGAAGTATTGGGTGATGAGATGGGTGTAACAGGTGTTCGCCTGAAAGATACGCAGTCAGACAAAACTGAAGACCTTGAAGTCATGGGTGCATTCATCGCGATTGGTCACCAGCCGAATACAGCGATTTTTGAAGGCAAGCTTGAAATGAAAGACGGCTATATTATCGTGAAATCAGGTCTGGAAGGTAACGCCACTCAAACCAGCATCGAAGGTATCTTTGCAGCAGGTGACGTTATGGACCACAACTACCGTCAGGCGATTACTTCTGCCGGTACTGGTTGTATGGCTGCGTTAGACGCAGAGCGTTACCTAGATAGTCTTAATGATAAATAAGCATTAGAATTTACAATATTAATATCTAACTCATAAAACCCAGCGGTATATCCTCTGGGTTTTCTTTTGTATACTACCTGCCCTCAACATATAAGAAGAAACATTATTAAGCCTTTACATAATGGATAAGAAAAAACAACGTAGCTTGAACGCATGGCTCAAGCAGCAAAGTAAATTAGCCAAACGCTGGCTTATGATTGCTGTTGGGCTTGGGGTACTTTCGAGCCTATTTCTACTTGCCCAAGCGGCTCTGCTCGCGACAATTTTGCATCAACTGATTATCGAGCATGCAGATAAATACTCGCTAATCCCTTACTTTTTGGGTTTAGTGGTAACTGTTGCTGCACGCGCTGGATGTACTTGGGGACGAGAGATCGCAGGCTTTAAAGCCGGTAAAGAAATCCGAATTTATATCCGCCAGTTAATCTTCGATAAACTGCGTGAGTTAGGCCCTGCTTATATCAAAGGCAAGCCTGCTGGCGCATGGGCGACGCTGACACTTGAGCAAGTTGAAAACATGCACGACTTCTTTGCTCGTTACTTACCGCAGATGTCGCTTTCCGTATTGATCCCGTTTGTCATTCTCATTGTCGTCTTTCCAGTCAACTGGGCTGCGGGTTTGATTTTCCTGATCACTGCTCCCCTTGTTCCACTATTTATGGCGCTGGTTGGTATTAAAGCCGCTGACGCAGGCAGAAAAAACTTCAAAGCACTGCAACGCCTTTCTGGTCACTTCTATGACCGCTTACAGTCAATGACGACAATTCGTCTGTTTGACCATACCGCAGCAGAAACAGAGCATATGCGCGGAGCATCTGAAGTATTCCGTAAACGAACTATGGATGTTTTACGCATAGCATTCTTGTCTTCCGCTGTACTTGAGTTCTTTACATCGATTTCAATTGCGATTACTGCGGTTTACTTCGGTTTCAGCTTTATCGGCGAATTAGAATTTGGTTACTACGGCGCAGGCGTCACCTTGTTCTCCGGTTTGTTTATTCTTATTCTCGCTCCTGAGTTTTATCAGCCGCTGCGTGAGCTGGGCACTTATTATCATGCGAAACAGCAAGCGGTGGGTGCGGCTGAAAGTATTGTTGAGTTCTTACAAACCGATGTGAGCAAAGTGGCTTCGGGTTCAACGCCTCTTCCAGCGAATCATCAATCGACCAATGATTCTGTTGAGATCGTTGCTCGTGATTTGGAAGTGCTTAGCCCTGAAGGTAAACGCTTAGTTGGTCCTGTTTCTTTCACATTGAACAGCCATGAAACCACAGCGTTAGTTGGCCCAAGCGGCGCAGGTAAAACCAGCCTGATAAATGCCATTTTAGGATTTATGCCATATCAAGGCAGTTTGACGATTAATGGCATCGAGCTCAGCCAACTCGATCATACAAGTTGGCGCAAAGCGATTAGCTGGGTTGGTCAAAACCCGTTACTGGTACATGGTACGATTCGTGACAACGTAACCCTGGGTAAGAGCGATATTACTGACCAAGCCGTTCAAGAAGTGCTCGATAATGCTTATGCCTCAGAGTTTGTTAATAAGCATGGTCTGGATTATATGATCAGTGACCGCTCTGGTGGCTTGTCTGTGGGTCAGGCACAACGCTTAGCCTTAGCCCGTGCGATGCTACAAAAAGGCCGTTTCTGGTTACTGGATGAACCAACCGCGAGTTTAGATGCACGCAGCGAACAATTAGTCATGCAAGGTCTTAATACTCAAATTGCAGACAAAACAGCACTGCTTGTCACTCACCAACTACTCCCGTTGAAATCCGTTAATCAAATCCTCGTCATGCGCGATGGTCTGCTTGAGCAATCCGGAGATTTCAATACGCTCAGCCAACAACAAGGTCTTTTTGCCTCAATGTTAGCGTCCAATCAAGCCGTTCAAGAAGCTGATAAGGGGAATCTCGATGCGTGATTTACTACCATACTTAAAACTTTATAAAAAGCACTGGTTTGGTTTGTCTCTCGGGATGTTGCTGGCGTTTCTAACCCTATTAGCATCCATTGGTTTGCTTACGCTTTCAGGCTGGTTCCTCTCTGCCGCTGCGGTAGCTGGCTTAACGATTGCCCGTGAAACGTTCAACTATATGTTGCCGGGCGCATTCGTTCGCGGTTTCGCCATGGGACGCACGGCGGGACGCTGGGGCGAGCGAGTCGTAAGCCATAACGCCACGTTCAAACTGCTGACTGACTTGCGAATTTTCTTTTTTGAAAAACTCGCACCTATGATTCCGGGCCGAATCTCAAACCTGCGTGATGCAGACCTTTTAAACCGTCTTGTTGCCGATATCGATGCAATGGACCATGTTTACTTACGCCTTATCAGCCCAGTGACTGTTGGTGTATTCGGTATTGCTGCAATCACTGCCCTACTTTGCTGGTTTGACTCAAGCTTAGGGTTAGTACTGGGTTCCGTTTTATTTGTACTCTTACTGCTTTGGCCAGTTATGTTCTACAAGCTTGGCAAACGTAACGGTGCTGAACTTACCCAAAATAAAGCAGACATGCGTATTGCAACCATGGACTGGCTGCAAGGCTATAGCGAACTTACTATCTTTGGTGCGGAATCTCGCTACCGTGAAGCCATTTATACCGCGCAAGAAAAACTGCTGACCAATCAGAAGATCAATGCGAGCTTTACTGGTTTAGCCCAAGCCCTTCTGTTATTGGCAAATGGCTGGACACTTGTTCTGATGCTGTGGTTAGCGGCTGATGGTGTCAACGGTCAGGCGCCTGACCCTATGATCGCTCTGATGATCTTCGCAACCATGGCAAGCTTTGAGCTACTTATGCCGATTGCAGGAGCATTCCAACATTTAGGCCAAACACTGACTTCTGCCCGTCGTTTGAATGAAGTTATTCTTAGTGAGCCAGACGTTGTATTCCCTAAACAAAATGCACCGCATTCAGGTGAGTTTTCAGTTGAGTTCAACGGAGTGTCGTTCCAATACCCAGACAGCGAACAGCAAGTGCTGAACAATGTCCAAGTTTCGGTTCCAGCCGGCCACAAACTTGCTATTGTTGGTCAAACCGGTTCTGGTAAATCAACACTGATCCAATTGCTCTGCCGTTACTGGGATGCTAACCAAGGTGAGATTAGAATCGCCGGTACGCCTCTGAAAAACTGGAGTGAAAGTGACCTGCGTGCATCCATCAGTGTGGTGAGTCAACGTGTCGACATCTTGAATGGCACCTTACGCGACAACCTGCTAATGGCAAAACCGCAAGCTACGGATGAAGAATTGTGCGCAATTCTAGAGCGAGTGGGATTACAAAAGCTGCTTGAAGCTCCGGGGTTAGATGCTTGGCTAGGTGATGGTGGACGTCAGCTTTCAGGCGGTGAGAAACGCCGTATTGGTATCTCACGCGCCATTTTGCATAACGCCCCTATCCTATTGTTGGATGAACCTACCGAAGGTTTGGATAAACAAACAGAACAGCAAATCATGGATCTGTTTAAGTCTCATTTCTCGGGTAAAACGGTCATATTCATTACGCACCGTCTGATTAATTTGGATCAAATGGATGCGATATGCCTAATTGAACAAGGTGAAGTTGTCGAACATGGTAACCATGAAGCGTTACTAGCGCAGCAAGGTCGCTACTATCAGCTTAACCAAACGCTATAAAAAACAAAGCCCTTTAGTTTACTAAAGGGCTTTTTATTCTCTTCTCCAGCCAGCGAAAAGATACCGGCTTCAGATACAAAAAATCCCAAGCTAAGCTCGGGATTTTTCAAATTAGAGAGTCTGATAAATTCAGTTTACTTACGCGTACGAGGCGTATTCTTTTGCGCTGGTCTTCCGCCTGTTCTGCCTTTGCCACCTGCTTGGCCTTTACCAGCAGCTGTACCCGCTTTTGCGCGAGAACCGTGCTCACCAGATGATGGCTTGTTTGTCGCAGCTGTTGGCTTACGGCGACCCTTTGGTGCCGGTGCTGTTACGCGCTCTTCATGGCGGCGTACTGCACGACGAATTTTTTGACTACGAGAACGCTCACGCTTGCGAGAAGTGTTGTCTTTAGACACATCAAGCATCGTTTCGTCTTCTGGACGTAGATCAACCAGTTCACGCAAGTAGTTTACTTGCTTAAGGTCTAGTTCCATCCAACCGCCACGAGGCAATTTCTTATCTAGGAAGATATCACCATAACGTACACGTTTAAGACGGCTAACTGTGGTCTCTTGAGATTCCCAAAGACGACGAACTTCGCGATTACGACCTTCGTTGATAACAACGTAGAAGGTGTGGTTCATACCTTCACCACCAGCGTAAACCACGTCTTCGAAACGTGCTAAACCGTCATCAAGTTGAACACCACGAACAAGGTTACGTACTTTATCTTCAGTTACTTCACCGAAAACACGCACTAAGTATTCACGTTCCACTTGACGGCTTGGGTGCATCAAACGGTTGGCCAACTCACCATCAGTAGTGAACAGAAGCAGACCTGAAGTGTTTGCATCCAGACGACCTACTGAAATCCAGCGCGAACCGCGAATTTTCGGTAGACGATCAAAAACCGTACGGCGACCATCAGGGTCATGACGAGTACATAACTCACCTTCTGGTTTGTAATACGCAAGTACGCGACATACAACTTCTTCTTGTGCTTTTGCAGATACGGTATGCCCGTCAATACGTACAACAGCGCTTTCATCTTCTAAGCGCTCACCCAACGCAGCTACCTTGCCATTAACACTAACACGACCAGCTCTAATCAGAGCTTCTAACTCACGACGAGAACCATGACCGGCGCGTGCTAAAACCTTTTGTAACTTTTCGCTCATTTATCTACCTTTGTGTCGTCTTCTCAGACGTCGAAATATTAGTATGCGATCTGACTTCAGTACCAGTTTTTCTGGCAAAAATCGCGGTCGCGTATTATTACAGATTACACCGACAAAAGCACCCAGTTTATCCCCAAACTAAGTAGAGATTTCACAAGGCAAACCTGAGTGGACGCGAGCGTGAACAAAAAAGAAACTTGTCTCTTTTCACCGCTTATTCGAACGGTATTGGGTCACCCGAACCAACACGAACAACTTGTGGCTCATCATCGCTGAAATCAATCACTGTTGTCGGCTGTTCACCCAAAAATCCGCCATTGAGAATCACATCTACCGCGTGTTCAAGACGATCACGAATTTCTTCAGGATCCGATTCCGTCGTCTCATTGCCCGGTAAAATAAGTGAAGTCGACATCAAAGGCTCGCCCAATGCTTCAAGCAGATCCAACGCGATTTTGTTGTCCGGAATACGGATACCAATGGTTTTACGCTTAGGATTCATTAAACGACGCGGCACCTCTTTCGTACCTTTAAAAATAAAGGTGTAGGGCCCCGGCGTGTTGTTCTTCAATAAACGGAAAGCCGTGTTATCCACGCGGGCATAAAGTGAAATCTCAGACAAGTCGCGGCACAACAATGTGAAGTTGTGTTTGTCGTCTAAACGACGAATCTGACAAATACGCTCTAATGCCTGTTTATTTTCTAACTGACAGCCTAATGCATAACCGGAATCAGTTGGGTAAACAATCACACCACCATTACGAATAATAGCAACCGCTTGATTGATTAAACGCGCTTGTGGGTTTTCTGGATGAACATAAAAAAACTGGCTCATTATTATTCCTCATTACCTAGGGTCTCTTGCCCTAGTCTCTCAGCTGTGTCTTTAGAGAGTATTTCCCAGTCTTTCCAGACTGGTTCCACGCCAGAAGGCAGCCATAAATTTCGCCCTAACTCCATCCACGGAGACGGGTAATGAAAGTCACTGCCTTGAGAAGCTAATAGGTTGTATTGTATAGCATAATCAGCCAAAGTGCGCCTTTCTTGTGGCGCTTGTTGAGGTTGAGCAACTTCCATTGCGTCACCACCGGCTTCTACAAACGCAGCAATTAAGCGCTTAAGCCACTTAGCCGTCAAGTTATATCGAGCCGGATGAGCAAGCACCGCCAGCCCTCCGGCGGCATGAATCGCGTTAACCGCATCAGCCATTGAGCACCAATTTGGCGGCACATAACCCGGGTTATCGCGCGTTAAAAATTTCTTAAAGACCTGCTGAAGATTTTTCGCATAACCCGCATCCACCAGCCATTTAGCAAAATGGGCACGCGTGATCGGTGCATCGCCTGCAATCGCTTTGACTTCCTCAAGCACGCCTTCTCGGGTTGATTTCTCTAATCGATGAGCAATCAGCTCCGCACGTCCGACTCGGTGTTCTTTCTGTTGCTCGATTAGACCTTGCAGATGCGGATTCAATGGGTCGATATTTAAACCAACAATATGAATGTCTTTATTCTGCCAAACCGTCGAGATTTCAATACCATTGATGAGCGTAATCGGATGCTGTTTCTCTTCAATATAAGCGCGTGCCGGCGCTAACGCCTCAATGGTGTCGTGATCTGTAATCGCAAGAACATCAACATTAAATCCGATAGCGCGTTCGATCAGCTCTTGGTGAGACATGCGACCATCAGACGCTGTCGTGTGACTATGTAAGTCTATTTTCATATTTTTTAATTTTGCCTGTTTTTAAGGCTTGACTTTCACCTCTCGCACTAGTTTACTAGTACACAAATACGAGAGCACAAATTAAGGCTTGCTATGTTACAAGAAATCAACACAAACCCATATTCTAATTTAAGCACAGCTTCTGCTGAGCTTAATATTAATTGGTGGCGTATGTGGTCAGATTCATGGCGGGCAAACGTGCACTTCTAATTCAGAGAAACGCATTCATAAAGCCCGCAATTAGCGGGCTTTTATTTTATCAGTTGACATATCACATCCCCTACTTTCAACTGGTTAGAGAACAAATTCAGACGATTTAATAAGGAGGTCTTGTGAACAAGGCCATTGAAATTAAAAACCTTGCACAGTTAGAAGTCATCAAGACCTCTATCCCTTATACGCAAGATCCTACAGCACTATTTCACGCACTGTGCGAAGGCAAAACAGACTGTTTGTTGCTTGAGTCTGCTGAAATTGATTCAAAACAGAACCTCAAAAGCTTGCTGCTTATTGACGCCGCCGTGCGAATCACTTGTTTAGGTCATAAAGTGACTTTCCAAGCTTTAACCGACAATGGTATGCAGTTGGTTGAAATTTTAAAGCAGAACATTGTTGATGCCATTCCAGCTACACTGGAAGGCTCGCTTCTTACTCTGAACTTTGAAGCGCCGTGCGATACGCTAGATGAAGATTCGCGTTTAAAAGAAGCGTCTTCATTCGACGCATTACGCCTTGTTCAGCACAGCTTTGATCTCAGCAAACAAGACAAACACGCCATTTTCATTGGTGGTTTATTTGCTTATGACCTAGTTGCCAACTTTGAACCACTTGGTGATGCAATACAAAGTAACCAATGCCCTGATTACGTTTTTTATGTGGCAGAGACATTAATGGTAGTCGACCACCAGACTGAGACTTGTCAACTTCAAGCAACCGCATTCTCACGCACCACAGAAACACATACAGCTCTCATCAGTCGTCTTGCTGTTATTACTGAGCAAGCTGCGATTCCTCAATTGCAGCCACAAGCTGAAAAAGTCGCAGACGTATCGGTTAACACTAACATCAGCGATGAAGAGTTTTGCTCCATAGTTCGAGACTTGAAAGACTACGTCGTGAAAGGCGACATCTTCCAGGTGGTACCGTCTCGCCGCTTTACACTTCCTTGCCCTTCTCCACTTGCAGCGTATGAGCAGCTCAAAAAGAGCAACCCTAGCCCTTACATGTTTTACATGCAGGACGAGCGTTTCACTCTGTTCGGAGCTTCACCTGAAAGTGCTCTGAAGTACGAGAAAGAAACCAACCAAATTGAAATCTACCCTATTGCGGGAACTCGTCGTCGTGGCAAACGCGCTGATGGCAGTATTGATTTTGATTTGGACAGCCGTATCGAACTGGAACTGCGTCTGGATAAAAAGGAAAACGCGGAACACATGATGTTGGTGGATTTGGCACGTAACGATGTGGCTCGTATCTCGCAAGCGGGTACTCGCCATGTGGCCGACTTACTTAAAGTAGACCGTTACAGCCATGTGATGCACTTAGTTTCTCGCGTGGTTGGTCAGCTTCGTCAGGACTTAGATGCTCTGCACGCTTACCAAGCATGTATGAACATGGGCACGCTGACCGGTGCGCCAAAAATCCGCGCTATGCAGCTGATTCGTAACGTAGAGAAAGAACGTCGTGGTAGTTACGGTGGCGCGGTGGGTTACCTGACCGGTGAAGGCGATTTGGATACTTGTATCGTGATTCGCTCTGCTTATGTGGAAAACGGTATCGCTCAAGTTCAAGCCGGTGCTGGCGTGGTCTTCGACTCCGATCCACAAGCAGAAGCAGATGAAACACGCGGTAAAGCTCAAGCCGTCATTTCAGCGATTCAACACGCTCACCAAGCGCAATCTTCTTTAAATAAAGCGTAAGTAGGAGGAATAACTCATGGCGAATATCGTATTCATCGACAACTTTGATTCATTCACCTACAACTTGGTTGATCAGTTCCGTTCATTGGGTCATCAGGTCACGATTTACCGTAACCATATTGCGGCAGACACCATTCAAAATGCAGTGGAAGCCCTAGAGCAGCCAGTTATCGTTTTATCGCCAGGTCCGGGCGCGCCTTCTGAAGCCGGCGTCATGCCAGAAATTCTAAAACGTCTGAAAGGTAAAGTGCCAATGATTGGTATCTGCCTTGGTCATCAGGCGATTGTTGAAGCTTATGGCGGTACGGTTGCCGGCGCTGGTGAAATCGTTCACGGCAAAGTATCCATGATGGAACATCAAAACCACGCGCTTTACCAAGGACTACCGTCGCCACTGGCAATTGCTCGTTATCACTCACTGGTCGCAACGCATGTGAGCGAAGAGTTAACCGTAACCGCTGAAGTTGATGGATTAGTGATGTCGGTTGTGCATGAACAAGACAAGGTGTGTGGATTCCAATTTCACCCAGAATCCATCATGACAACGCAGGGAGCAACACTGTTAGAAAACGCGATTGATTGGGCGCTCAGTTAATTATCTCAAGCGCATTCAACGAAAAAGATTAGAGCCCAACAAGACAGTGGCGAAAAGGATAAGGAATAGAAACATGCAAAACATCATCAACAAACTTTACGAGCAACAGTCACTAAGCCAAAGCGAAAGCCAAGAGTTGTTCGACCATATCATCCGTGGCGAAATGGACCCGATTCTGATGTCTGCGGTACTGACAGCTTTGAAAATTAAAGGCGAAACGCCGGATGAAATTGCGGGTGCAGCCAAAGCTTTGCTGGCGAACGCCAATCCTTTCCCGCGCCCGGATTATGACTTCGCTGACATTGTTGGTACTGGTGGCGATGGTTCCAATACCATCAATATCTCAACCACTTCAGCATTTGTTGCAGCCGCGTGTGGCGTAAAAGTCGCAAAACACGGTAACCGTGGCGTTTCTAGCAAATCAGGTTCTTCTGATCTTCTCGATTCATTCGGTATCAACCTAGCAATGAGTGCTGAAGACACTCGTCAAGCACTGGACGATTTGGGTGTCGCTTTCTTGTTTGCACCTCAGTATCACGGTGGTGTTCGCCATGCGATGCCTGTGCGTCAAACCATGAAAACTCGCACCATATTCAACATTTTAGGTCCACTGATTAACCCTGCGAGACCCAATATCGAATTAATGGGTGTTTATAGCTTAGATTTGGTTCGTCCTATTGCGGAAACCATGTTACAAATGGGTCTCAAAAGAGCCGCTGTAGTTCATGGCTCAGGATTAGATGAAGTGGCGGTACATGGTGAAACCCATGTTGCAGAGATCAAAGACGGTAAGATTGTTGAATACACTCTGACACCGCAAGATTTTGGATTAGAGACTTACCCGCTAGACGCAATCAAAGGTGGGGAGCCTGAAGAAAACCGCGCCATCATCACTGATATCCTCAATGGCAAAGGAACGCCTGCACAACTCGCTGCTGTTGCTGTCAACGTTGCTCTTCTTTTACGACTATTTGGAAAAGAAGACCTCAAAGCGAACGCGGCGCAAGCCATTGACGTTATGAACTCAGGTAAAGCTTACGAATTAGTTCAACAATTAGCGAATCGAGGTTAACGTCGACATGTCTAACGAAACCAACGTCAGTAACGAACTTCTTGCTAACGAGAAAGCTGAGAGCGGACAACCACAACAACTCTCTGAACATATTTCCGTTGAAAATACGAAAATGGCGGAAGTGTTAGCCAAAATCGTCAAAGACAAAGCGGTATGGGTTGAAGATCGCCAGAAAGAGCAGCCTCTTGAGAGCTTTAAAAATCTTCTGACCACATCTGATCGCGATTTCTACCAAGCTTTAGGTCATCAAAATTCGGACAACGGCAAAACAGCTTTCATTCTGGAATGCAAAAAAGCATCGCCATCAAAAGGTTTGATTCGTCAGCATTTTGATTTGGATTATATCGCATCGGTGTACAACCAGTACGCGAACGCAATTTCTGTTCTGACAGACGAAAAATACTTTCAGGGTAACTTTGAGTTTCTGCCACGCATTCGTTCTCAGGTAACACAACCGGTACTGTGCAAAGACTTTATGATCAGCCCTTATCAGGTTTATCTGGCTCGTCATTACGGCGCAGACGCAATTCTGCTGATGCTTTCTGTTCTCAATGATGAGCAATATAAAGAACTGGCTGCTGTGGCTCATGAACTCGGTATGGGCATTCTGACTGAGACCAGCAACGAAGAAGAAATTCACAGAGCCGTTGCGCTTGAAGCAAAAGTGATCGGAATTAACAACCGCAACTTACGCGACCTATCAACCGACCTTAACCGCACGAAAGAACTCGCACCGCTGCTACCAAAAGGTACAACGGTTATCTCTGAGTCTGGTATTTACACTCACCAGCAGGTGCGTGACTTGGTGCCATACGCTAGCGGATTTTTGATTGGCAGCGCGTTAATGGCGCAGGAAAACCTTGAACTGGCGGTACGTAAAGTGGTACTGGGCGAAAACAAAGTATGCGGACTGACTCACCCTGATGATGCAGTGAAAGCTTACCAAGCAGGCGCGGTATTTGGTGGTCTGATTTTTGTTCCTAAATCAAAACGTTATGTTGATACAGAAGCAGCACGTTTAACTATGGCTGGTGCACCTTTGCAATATGTGGGTGTATTTCAGAATCACTCCGTAAAAGAAGTGGCGGACACCGCCGTTCAGCTCGGGTTATTTGCAGTGCAATTACACGGTGATGAATCGCAAGCATTTATTGATGAACTGAGAAGTGCTCTGCCTGAACAGGTAGAAATCTGGAAAGCCTACGGGGTAACAGACCAATTGCCTACATTTATTGAAAACCATGTAGACCGCCATTTACTGGATGCCAAAGTTGGCACACAAAGCGGTGGCACCGGAACTTCATTTGATTGGTCATTGCTGGCAAAAGCTTCGGTGACCAATGTCATGCTGGCGGGCGGACTTTCTCCAGAGAATGCACAACATGCGGCAACACTAGGATGTATGGGATTAGATCTCAACTCAGGTGTTGAATCCGAACCCGGTAAAAAAGACGCAGCAAAGTTGAAGCAAGCCTTCAGTGCGATTAGAAATTACTAAATTTTAGAAAATACGAACACATCGACGACTATTATCGTATCCCCGAATATACAAACGGGGATCGCAATTAAGGGATAATGAACATGGCAAAACTTAACGCCTATTTTGGAGAGTACGGTGGTCAGTACGTACCTCAGATTTTAGTACCCGCTCTAGACCAGCTAGAACAAGCTTTTATTGATGCTCAAGAAGACCCAGAGTTCCGTTCGGAATTTATGACTCTGCTACAGGAGTACGCTGGACGCCCTACGGCATTGACGCTAACGCGCAACATCACCAAAGGCACTAAAACTAAATTGTATCTGAAACGTGAAGATTTGCTTCACGGCGGCGCGCATAAAACCAACCAAGTTCTTGGTCAGGCACTATTAGCAAAACGTATGGGCAAAACCGAAATCATCGCTGAAACCGGCGCTGGTCAACATGGTGTAGCAACGGCTCTGGCTTGCGCACTGTTAGATTTGAAATGTCGCGTATACATGGGTGCAAAAGATGTTGAGCGCCAAAGCCCGAACGTTTTCCGCATGCGCTTAATGGGTGCAGAAGTAATCCCTGTACACTCTGGTTCAGCGACCTTAAAAGATGCTTGTAATGAAGCAATGCGTGACTGGTCTGCAAGTTATGAAAACACCCACTACTTATTAGGCACTGCTGCGGGTCCTCACCCATTCCCTACCATTGTTCGTGAATTCCAGCACATCATTGGTGAAGAGACTAAAAATCAGATTTTAGCCCGTGAAGGTCGTTTACCAGATGCAGTTATTGCTTGTGTCGGCGGCGGTTCTAATGCTATCGGCATGTTCGCTGATTTCATCGAAGAAGAATCGGTTCGTCTCATCGGAGTAGAGCCTGCGGGTAAAGGTATTGATACCGACCAACACGGCGCACCTCTAAAACATGGTAAGACAGGCATCTACTTAGGTATGAAAGCACCATTGATGCAAGATGAATACGGTCAAGTTGAAGAGTCTTACTCAATTTCTGCTGGTCTGGACTTCCCTTCTGTGGGTCCACAACATGCGTATCTGAACTCGATTGGCCGTGCAGAATACGACAGCATCACTGACGATGAAGCATTGGACGCTTTCCAACTGCTTGCTCGTAAAGAAGGCATCATTCCTGCGCTGGAATCTTCACACGCCTTAGCGCACGCATTGAAAATGGCGTTTGCTGAGCCAGAGAAAGAGCAGTTATTAGTGGTTAACCTGTCTGGCCGTGGAGACAAAGATATCTTCACCGTGGACAAAATTTTACAAGATAAAGGAGTGCTGTAATGGATCGTTATCAATCTCTTTTTCAGCGCTTAGCTGAGCAAAACCAAGGCGCATTTGTTCCATTTGTAACGATTGGGGACCCTTCTCCTGAGCTTTCTCTGCAAATTATGCAGACATTAATTGATGCAGGCGCAGATGCTCTTGAGCTCGGATTTCCCTTCTCAGATCCGTTGGCAGATGGTCCAACGATTCAAGGAGCAAACAATCGCGCCCTTCAGGCGGGTACTACTCCGGATATCTGTTTTGACCTTATCAAGCAAATCCGTGTTAAGAATCCAGACACGCCAATCGGTTTGTTAATGTACGCGAACTTGGTGTTCTCTCGCGGTATTGAAAACTTCTATCAACGTTGTCAGGAAGCGGGTGTTGATTCAGTGCTAGTCGCCGATGTACCAACCACAGAAAGCGCTGAATTCGTTGCGGCTGCGGAAAAATTCGGCATCAAGCCAATTTTCATTGCACCACCAACAGCCAGTGATGAAACGTTGAAATCTGTGGCTTCATTGAGCAAAGGCTACACTTATCTGCTTTCGCGTGCGGGTGTGACTGGTGCGGAAACAAAAGCCAATATGCCAGTGCACGAACTGTTAGAGCGTTTAAATCAGTTTGATGCACCACCAGCACTTCTTGGTTTTGGTATTTCCCAACCGGAACAGGTAAAACAAGCGATTGCGGCTGGCGCGGCTGGCGCGATCTCCGGTTCTGCTGTAGTGAAAATCATCGAAACAAACCAAAATGACCCTGAAGCTCTGCTGAAATCATTAGCTGGTTTTATAACACCAATGAAACAAGCGACCATCAAATAGTTGCAATAGGTAGGGTTTGGTGACCCTACCACCTACTTCTAATGATCAATGTTAAACTGGCAATTTTATAGCTATTCAAGGCTAGCCAGTTTAGGAATTGATCATTTTTTTAACATTTCACCGACTATTTCGTTCAAAATATCCCTCACTCCGCCATTACCCATTTCTGTTCCAAAACCTAAAGCAAACGTTTTCCATGACGAATAAATGACCACTTCATCAGCAAAAATGGGTGATTACGTCAAATCCGACGTAGATGCATATTGCCAATTGTGAAATATAAGTGTAAAAAACCGAGCAACATAATTTTCCATTAATCGAGGATTGGTTAGTGGTTATGTCTAGAAATTTACACATTATTAGCACAGGGGTTAAGGAAGTGTTAAAACAAAAGAATTTACTACAGAACATTGGTGTTCAAGTTGTGATTGCCATGGTACTCGGTACCCTCATCGGTGCTGTCATGGGTCACGATGCGACAATGTTTTCTCCATTGGGTGCCATCTTTATTAACTTAATCAAGATGTTAGTTATTCCTTTAGTAGCTGTAGCTCTGATTTCAGGTGCAGCTGGCCTAGGTAATAGCCACTCAGCAGGTAAAGTTGGTTTCGTTACTCTAGGTTACTTTGCTGTGACTTCTGCTCTAGCGGTTGTTCTTGCACTGGTTATGGGTGAAGTATTCCAACCAGGTATGGGTATTGATGTTTCTGGTGTTGAAGGCATGTTCTCAGCAGAATACGCATCAAAAGGTGAACTACCTACGTTTTGGGCAACGGTTATCGGTATGATTCCGACTAACGTATTCCAATCTTTGAACGACGCAAACATTCTGCAAATCCTCGTTTTCTGCTTGTTCTTAGGTATTGCCATTTCTAAACAAAGCCCAGAGAAACGCGATCCAGTAATCAACGGTGTAAACACTATCGTTGATTCAATGGTGTGGATGATCAACAAAGTGATGGTTATCGCTCCAATCGGCGTATTCGGTCTGATGGCTGAAGCTGTGGGTACATTCGGTTTTGGCGCGCTAATGGTGGTATTCAAACTGTTTGTTGTTTACACAGCCGCTATCCTGATTTTTGGTTTCATCGTTTACCCAGCAATGATTCATTTCTTCAGCAAAACTTCAGCTAAGAAGTTCATCAGCGCAATGAAGAAGCCACAAGCGGTTGCTCTTTCAACAGCATCTTCTATGGCAACACTTCCTGTTACTATGGACACCGTTGAGAAAGACCTAGGTGTACGTAACTCGACAGCATCATTCGTTCTGCCTCTAGGCGCAACGATTAACATGTCAGGTAACGCAATCTACTACGGTTTAGTTGCAGTTTTCTTTGCTCAACTGTTCCACATTGACCTATCAATGGGTGCTTACATTGCAATCATCGTGACTGCAACACTAGGTGCTGTAGGTCAAGCTGGTGTACCTGGTCCTTCATTCTTGGTTGTAGCGGTTCTTCTTGCTGCTGGCATTCCAATTGAAGGTCTACCACTACTATTCGCTCTAGACCGTGTCTTCGATATGATCCGTACTGCACTAAACATCACTGGTGATGCAGCTTGTGCAGTGATCGTTGATTCTATGATTGAAGATTCTGATGCTGAAAAAGTTTATCAAGATCAGCAAGCTTAACAGCTGAATCTCTAGTAAAAACCGCTCTAATGAGCGGTTTTTTGCTTTCCACAACAAGATAGCCAAATTTGTAACTAAATCGCTAATGGCTATTCAGATGACAGAGCAAATTGAGTAGACTGTCGGCAACGAAAAGTTTGGATGTACCTACATAATGAAACAACTGATTGAGTTTATTCCTTTAATTATCTTCTTCGCGCTTTTTAAGCTATACGATATTTATGTCGCGACTGCTGCGTTGATCGCTGCAACTGCCATTCAAGTCGCTATTTCGTACTTCGTGTACAAGAAAGTGGAAAAAATGCAGCTTATTACCTTTGCTGTTGTCGCCATCTTTGGTGGTATGACGATTTTCCTTCACGATGACAACTTCATTAAATGGAAAGTGACCATTGTTTACACAGTGTTTGCTCTCGGCCTGACTATCAGTCATTTGATGGGTAAATCAGCAATCAAAGGTATGTTAGGAAAGGAAATCACTTTGCCTGACAGTGTATGGGCGAAAGTAAACTGGGCATGGGTTGCCTTCTTCACTATCTGTGCAGTCGTTAATATCTACATTGCTTATCAATTGCCTTTGGATGTCTGGGTTAATTTCAAAGTGTTCGGTCTTCTTATCGCAACATTTGTCTATACTCTGCTGACTGGCGTTTATATTTACAAACATCTTCCTAAAGAGCAGAAAAATTCTAACCAATAGATGGTTATACATGACTCTTAGGGGTTAATAAGCCGCAGAATTTACTGCTATAATGCCCTCTTTTCTGACAGCGACTTGGTAACACAGTCGCTGTTTTGTTTACTACGGAATTTGAAATGAGTCAGGAAGTCAGTTCCCCTAAAGGCCAACTATTACTTAGAACCGTCGCTATGCCAGCAGACACCAATGCAAATGGTGATATCTTTGGTGGTTGGATTATGTCTCAGTTGGACTTGGCTGGCGGTATTTTAGCGAAAGAGATCTCTTCTGGTCGTATCGTTACCGTCTCTGTTTCCAGTATCGCGTTTAAAAAGCCAGTGAAAGTGGGTGATGTGGTCTGCTGTTACGGTGAATGTACTAGGATTGGCCGCACTTCTATGTCGATTAACTTAGAAGTTTGGGTGAAGCCCGTTAAAGTTGACGGCATCGGTGACCGTTTCCAAGTGTGTGAAGCCACATTTAATTATGTCGCGATTGATTCCGATGGGCGCCCTCGCCCGATTAACGCAGGGAACTGATCACAGAAATATCACCATCAAGGTTTAAATATTGCCAAGTTTCAGTACATTAGTTGCCGGTAACTTGCAGTTTCAGTCATTAATAAGGATATGGATTATGTGGTATGTCATTTTTTCTCAAGACGTTGAGAACTCTCTGGAAAAACGCATGAGTGTTCGTCCTGCGCACTTAGAACGCTTACAAGTTCTTCAAGATGAAGGCCGTTTGCTGACAGCGGGTCCTCTGCCTGCCATCGATTCTGAAAACCCAGGTGAAGCAGGTTTCACTGGTTCAACGGTTATTGCTGATTTCAACTCATTAGAAGAAGCGAAAGCATGGGCAGACGCAGATCCCTATGTGGCAGCAGGTGTTTATGCTAATGTCATCATCAAACCGTTCAAAAAAGTATTTTAGTATGAAAAAAAGTACCGCTGGAATTATCGCTTTCGGCTTAGTTCTGCTTTCAGGTTGTAGCTCTAGTTCAGACAACCAGAGAAACCTTGAACTACTCGCGGATAATAGAGCCAGCCTGCTGAGCGCTGAACTGCCTTTAGAGTACGGCCCACTCAATATCATGCGTGCGACAGCTAAAGGCACCAGTATTGAAATGATGATGGTTTATAACGCTGATGATAAAAATGCCAAACCTGTAACTCAGGTTATGCAAAGTAGCATCAAAACCTTTTGCTCAGACAAAAATATCAAAGCAAATCTAGAAGTGGGTTTAAGTTACCGAATCAAAATGCGTAACACTCGCGGACAACTGATGGTGGATGAAACCATCACGCAGCAAACTTGCGCTTCACAATAGTTTTGTTCTCTACAAATGCTTTGTTCTGCAAACAAGGGGCTCACATGAGCCCCTTGTTTGTTATTCCAACTTGTAATTAAGCTGCGTCACTTTGTGCTTCTTCGCGCAAGGTTTTTGCCGCTAACACCATGTTGATCAGTGATGCTTCCACTTCTTTCCAGTTACGAGTTTTCAGACCGCAATCAGGGTTTACCCATAATCGTTCTGCTGGGATCTTGGCAGACGCTTTACGCAGTAGGCCTTCAATCCATTCCTGTGTTGGAATGTTTGGCGAGTGAATATCGTAAACACCCGGACCAATTTCGTTCGGATAATTGAAGTCTTCAAAGGCTTTCAGAAGTTCCATGTTCGAGCGGGAGGTTTCAATCGTAATCACATCTGCATCCAGCGCTGCCACTGAGTCAATGATCTCATTGAATTCGCTGTAACACATATGTGTATGAATTTGGGTTTGCGGTGTGGCGCTTGCCGCAGATATCTTGAACGCTTCCACTGCCCAATCTAAGTATGCCTTGTGGTCACGCTTTTTCAGAGGTAAGCCTTCGCGAATCGCCGGTTCATCAATCTGAATGATGTTAATCCCTGCATCTTGTAAATCAGACACTTCGTCACGTAATGCCAGTGCCAGTTGCTGAGCGATTTCTTTACGGCTGATATCTTCACGCGGGAAAGTCCAGCACAAGATTGTGACAGGGCCCGTCAGCATCCCCTTCATCTTCTTATTGGTTAGTGATTGAGCATAGCCTGACCATTCAACAGTGATTGGTTTTTCACGTTCAATGTCTGCAACCACAATCGCTGGCTTAACACAGCGAGAGCCGTAACTTTGCACCCAACCAAACTGAGTGGTTTGGAAGCCTGATAGGTTTTCAGCAAAGTATTCAACCATGTCGTTACGTTCCGCTTCGCCATGTACCAAGACATCCAGCCCCAAAGACTCCTGACGCTTCACTGCATCTGCAATGTGCCCTTTCAATGCTGAAATATACTCGGCTTCTGGTAATACCCCTGTTCGGAATGCGCTGCGTTGAGTACGAATTTCGTTGGTTTGCGGGAATGAGCCTATGGTCGTGGTTGGGAACAATGGTAAACCCAGTTGCTTCGCTTGTATCACCGCACGCTTTTCGTACGGCTCACTACGCTGCGCTAATGATGCAGTGATAGTGTTCACTCGCGATTGCACTTGCGGCTTGTTCACATGCGTTGCGGTTTTTCTATCTACGATAGGCAAGCTGTAAGTATCACAAGCCAGAATCGCTTCTTGGTCGCCATCTAATGCTCGTCCAAGTAGCGCGACTTCAGTGACTTTTTGCTTGGCAAACGCAAACCAGCTGCGCACTTCTGCTGAGAGATTTTGTTCGAGTTCCAAATTCACCGGGCTGTGCAGCAGTGAGCATGAACTCGCAATCCAAAGGCGATCACCCAGCTTATCTTTTACTGGCTGCAATCTGTTACGCAGGTTGCCTAAATCTGCACGCCAAACGTTCCTGCCGTTGATAGCACCCACTGACAACACCCACTGTTGTGGCAATTTCTCTAGTACACTTTCTAACTGCTGTGGCGCGGCCGAAATGTCGATGTGAAGACCGTTTACAGGCAGTGCAACGATTTTGTCCAATGTATCAATCACCGAATCAAAGTAGGTCGTTAGCAGCACTTTTACATCGCCTTGCAGTACCTGATACGCCAGCTTAAATGCATCTTGCCATTGGCTTTCTAACTCAAGTGACAGTACTGGCTCGTCGATTTGAACCCACTCTACCCCTTGTTTAGCCAACTTAGACAAAATGTTTTGATAAGCCGTCAGCAAACGTGGAAGCAAAGTTAAACGGTCAAAATTATCTTCCACTTCTTTACCCAAGTAGAGATAACTCACAGGCCCCAAAAGCACAGGTTTTACGTTTGCACCTGTTTTCACCGCTTCGTTGACTTCTTCAAATAGCTGCGGCCAGCTCACTTCGAACTTATCATCAGAACTGAATTCAGGAACGATGTAGTGATAGTTAGTATTGAACCATTTGGTCATGTCGGACGCCGCACTGCCGCTACAACCGCACGAGTTTTGCGACTGACCACGCCCAACGCGGAAAAGCGTATCGAGATCTGGAAAACTATCTTTGTTATGAGATAGATGATGGCGAGCAGGAACATGTCCAAGCAGCAAAGTAGTTGTAAGAACATGGTCATACCATGCAAAATCGCCCGCTGTCGCAAAGCTTAAGCCCGCTTCTTTCTGTAAAGCCCAGTTGTTGTGGCGGATTTCGCTACCCACCGCTTTTAGCTCTTGCTGAGTGATATCACCACGCCAGTATTTCTCTAGTGCAAATTTAAGTTCGCGTTTTTCGCCAATACGTGGATAGCCCAAAATATGTGTAATTGTCGCCATGTGATCGTTCCTTCTATTAAGCTGAGGTTAGACGCAAAAGATGTCTGGATGGCTAAACTATCTCGCTAACCGCTCAATGAAACAATCAACTAATATTCAACTTGTTTATTAAAAATATTCATACACACCAAACCTGCTTAACGAACAAGGCTGCAACCCCAACGAGAAAGGATGTTGACCATCACTGTGTAAACGGCCTTTCCGTTACCACAAACAGACTAATCCTACATACAGCAAAATCCACACGAACCTAAAATAGTGAGTTTAGTTTTAACCCCCATTTTGAGTTTGAGTGATGAAAAAAATCCTGCTAACAGTATTAGTTAGTTTATGTCTGGGCATATTATTGAATGCACTGCATCTCGCAGTGATCACTAATGGCCTTGTTAAACAAAAAATACACGACTTCAATAACTTCATTTCTGTGTTTGATGCTGCGCGAGACAAACTGCATATTACGGCAAGCAATATTCAATCAGAATTGAGCAAAGAGCAGGATGCTTCCATCGTCGAAAAACAAAATCGAGATGTAAAATATCTATTTAACGACAACACCATTGATCTTACCGATGTGAGAACACTCGATACTCTGACACAGCTCTACAACAGCGCCCCAGAGTTTGTGAATAGCCGTTATGTTAACGCTCTTAGCTACCTTTCATTCCACTCTAAATCTATCTTCTACAGTGTGAAACCAACCGGACGCTCGACTTACAAAGAAGAGATCAAATGCAGCACTTCCGAGTACTGTTCGTTCCTTTACGACAATAGTAAATCGAGTACTGGTGCCTACACTTACGACATTTTCGAGAACACTCAAGCTGGCGGAATCACACTGACGCTTTCCACCGCAATTACGCACAACGGTGAAAAAACAGGTAGTTTGGTTTTAGATATCCCAGTTAACGAAGCCTTTAACACTAAAGTACTGATTGAAAAGAAATATGAGAATGGGAAGAACATCTATGTGTTCTCAACCACTAAGAATCCTCTTTTCAACTATCACGAAAACTACAACATCGACCAAAAGAACATTCTTAGGTTAAAAGTTTCGTATCTTGAGCTCTGGTTAAGCAAAGCCTACTTAACGGTTGTGTATTCGCTGATCGTCTTCTGCATGATCTTCATGATCATCAACAAGCGTGATTTCGATAAAATGGCCATGAACATGGTTGAGCGGAAAGAAGCCTTCTACGATGAAGGTACAAAAACCTACCGCTTTGAGATAACTAAGACTCGCCATTTGGAAGATGTCGTCAACGGCAACGAAGTGAACTCTCTGATCCTAATTAAGTATGATTTGGATGAAGCAAAAGAGCATAACGCTCATTTGGTCGCACAAAAATTCATGGTGGATACCGTTAGTTCCTTTATCCGAGCAAGTGACTATCTGATCAAGAATCCAAAACACGAAGATGAGTTGATCATGCTGCTGCCTAAATGTTCAACTGAAAACGCAACTAAGATATTGAACAAGGTTTTCTACAACCTTAATGAAGAAACCTACTCAGATAAGAAACTGAAACTCAAAGCAACACGTGTCATTGCCAACCTTCAAAACACCGCAAGTATTGATAACTTGCTTTCTATCGCTCAAAAAGAAGTGATTAAAGAAGGAAATGAGCGCTAACCGCTCTCCTTCCTCTTCCCCCACATACACAAAAGCTCTGCGATTGCAGAGCTTTTTATACCCCTCATTAAAACTAAATACCTATCAAGGAACATCTGGTTGTCGTTTGTTTCAAGGCTACTCTCAGTGAAACCTAGGGTGCAACTCCATATCAGCTTGGAATATGACTGAGCAATCATTCGTTGATACTGAGAAAGGCTAACGATTGCGGCATAACTCACCTGCGTTCATCAATTCTACCTAGATTTACTGTATGTATTGGAAGTGAGGATTAGTGGTGGTTGCGTTTCACTGTGTAATAACGACAAGCTAACGCCAAACGCTAACAACAATAACAAGGCAAGCCATACACACACTGAGTACACATGGGATGGTGAGATGACGATGGCTTTTCATCACAAATGTGCGTTTGGGAATGGAGACAACCATACGGACAAACAGGTAGTTGTAGCCCAATAAGGTTGCGCCAATCATGAACATCCAAGAGGAATTCACATGCGCAGCAGTGGCGTAGATAACCGCCAGAAAATAATTAACTAAGGTCAGCCATGCAACCCAACGTCTTATTTGACGAAGAGTCGCATTGTTGACCTTATGTATGCTTCTAAACAAGTGTTAGAGCCTAATAGGATGTGGGTAGCTGATTGTCTCGAGCGGCTTTTGCGGCCTCTCTTTCCTGACGTTCAATGGTATCCATTACTTTTTTATCTGCCTCTTTACCCGCAGATTCAATCTTAGGTAGGTTCTTATACACTTCACTCAGTTGTTTCTGTGCGCTAGTAGTAAGAACAAACACTTCTATACGTCGGTTATCAGAACTCTTAGGATCTTCGGGGTTGAGTGGCGCAGTGTCTGCCATTCCGGATACCTGAAAGATCTGATCATTAGATACTCCGCCTTGAGTCAAGAAATAACGAGCCTGATTTGCACGGTTTGCAGACAGTTCCCAGTTGGTTGTTTTCGACCCCACGTAGCGACTCGCATCCGTGTGACCAGTAATAACCATCGCGTTGGTAACACGTTTAAATACTGGCGCTAAGTGCAGTAACAAATCCTGGTAGAACGGCGTCATATTAGCGCCACCACGGTAAAACATCTGCCCTTGCTCGGAGTCACTGATCATGATTTTCAAACCCTGAGGAGTCACCGTAACTTGAACGCTCCCCATACCTTGAATTTCTTCAATATGCTCTTCTATCAAACGTGCAAAAACTTCCAACTCTTGCTGACTGTCTACTTCACCTTCGATCAGAGAAGTATCTTCGATACGATGCATGTCAGATTCATGATTTGATGTAGCTATTTCTTGCAAAGTGATTGGGCTGACTGAGTTACCTAATCCATCGGTTTGCAATTGACCAGTCTGAAAATACTCAACTAGGTCCTGACTATCTTCAGAGTCCATAACAGACAAAAGCCAAAGAATGAGGAACAGACACATCATCGAGATCATCAAGTCAGCCATCGCCACTTTCCAACCGCCATGTGTTAAATCAGAACCTTTACTCTTCTTTTTTTTAATAATGGTTACGCCAGCAGTGCTCATAGTAAATTACCTAAGTCCTTCAAGCGCTTGTTCTAGTTCAGTAAAGCTAGGCTTAATATGGCTCTCAATGTGCTTACGACCCGCATTGACACACATATGTGGAGACAGGTTTTGCAGATAGCCCGTGATGATAGAGCGAATACAGTGAAGCGGTGCTACCTGTTCTTCTGCAATTTCGTGCATCGCGCTGGAAAGAGGGCCAAACATACAGTAACAACCAAAAATACCGGTAAAGGTACCAACCAGTGCGCCAGCAATACTCTGACCGATGATAGTCACATCTGCATCTAGGTTCTGCATGGTTAAGATAATGCCCATTACTGCCGCTAAAATACCGATACCCGGCATCGCTTCCGCCGTCGCATGCAATTTATTACCTGGCTTTTCATACTCTTCCATCAACACTTCGATCTCTTCTTCCAGTGCAGCTTCCAACTCATGTGCTGAGATCTTAGAACTGATAACTTGGCGGAAAGAATCGATAATAAAGTTTAGTGTAATGGAGTCCTTCATTATGGTCGGATACTTGGTGAAGATGCTGCTTGCTTCTGGGTTTTCTACATGAGTATCCAGTGCCTTTAAGTTTTGCATTTTCACTACATTGATCAATTCAAACATCAAAGACAACAGCTCTTGATAATAAGCTTTGGTGTAGATACTTTTACCAATAGTTTGTTTAATCTGAGACATCATTAATTTCAATGTAGGTACCGTGCACGAAATAATCAGACCACCTATAGATGCACCAAAAATAATAACAATTTCAGATATTTTAACAAGCGTGCCTAATCTTCCCCCATGAAGAACAAATGACACACCAATAACTGCTAATATCCCTACGAATGCCAATATTTGCTTCATTCTAAATTCTCTCCGCTCGAGATTTAATTACCTCGACACCTTTATGTTTTAATCTGTGAACTTTAACTTCACTTATTTCTAGAGCGAGTGCGGTTTCCTGAGTACTTAATCCCATTACATACATTAAATACATAACACGCTGAACTTCCTCAGGTAATTTTTCCAACTCTTGTTGAATAAATAATGCCAGCTCTTCTTTATTATCTTCTTCCGAATTATCAACACTGTCATACAGTTCAATATCATCACTTAATACAAGGTCAGACATCGCATCTAGATATTCCTGCGCTGTAATATTAAGCACTTTACAAATTTCAGACTGTCTCGGAGTGCGGCCAAGTTGCCCCATTAGAGCCGATTCAGCTTTCTTGATATTGTTTGCCAGTGTTCGGTTGTCACGACTTAAATAATCGCGAGAGCGAAGCTCATCTATGATGGCTCCGCGCATTCTTACAGTGACCGACTTAATGAAGTCTTCATTCACAATATGGTCAAATTTACGTAGCTCAGTAACAAACGTTATCAAAGCCGTCTGACGCAGATCTTCTAATGTATCTTCGTCTACTGCTCCTCTGTATCGCTTCAGTGAACGATTGATCAAAGGCAGATTAGAATGAATGGCCGCAGACTCTATAGCATGCCTATGAGCTGTGGGCTGTAATTCCGTCTTTTGGTACGCTTGTTTACCTAGCAACATTTATTGATATACCGCTTTGGTGACTAACACTTCCTTAACTCGCCACTGTTTTTCCTTTTTAAACATATAATCCAAATCATCTTGAAGATTCAAAATGAACATTTCATCTCGAAAATATTCTGCAGGTTTCAAGCTAAATACTTTCAAGATTTGGTTTTTAATCTTGGGGATATGAGTTTTTAACTCTGCTTCATTACTTTCCGGTGTATATAAGTAAAGATCTAACAACAACAAACTTTGACGCTTAGAGAAAGTGATCGGAATTAACATCCCATGTAATGGCACCTCAACTGTCGGTGTATTCAAATCAAAGTTCTGAGGTGCATCTTTGATAATTTCCACTTTTTGTTGTTCTGAAGAGTCGCCAGAAAACATGCCACCAACATTAATACCTGCGAAACTTAAACCGATAATTGCGCCAACGGTTAATAATACGGATGCTAATACCGCGATTACAATTTTCATAATATTACGCTCTTGCTAATTCATTGTTGTCGACATCTTGTACCGTATCTAAATCAAGGCCTGCAGAATTCTCTACAACCATAAATTCATCACCTGATACGAAATAGTCCTGCTCTGTGGTTTGTTGCTGATCACCAGAAACAGATACGTCGACATTTAAAAAGTTTTGTTCAACCAGCTCAGCTCTTAAGCGATCCGATGTCATCTGAATTGACTCTCGAGTTGTATTGGATGAAGCATTGATTTGAATATGAAGCTTGTCATTATCGAGTTTCACAACCAGCTCGATTTTCCCAAGGTCTGGTGGGTCTAAACGAATGGTCGCCGTTGGCGTTTTGGCGTTAACTTGCACACTAACTTTGTCAGCAATCGTTGCGCTTAAACGCTCACCTAACTCCTGCGCTGAAAGAGATTTATCCATAACCGCTCTAAACTGCAGGTTAGCATTAACCTCACTGCGAGCAGATTGAGAGTGATTATTTAACAATGCATCAGCGGATACCGTTTGCTCTTTTACCGCAGCAACGTCAATCAATCTGCTATCTACGATGTTTTGTGCAACCAGCGAACTCGTTGCCAATTGATTAGTCGCAACTTGAGCGGTTGTCAGAGAGGCACTGGTGCTCATCACGTTTGAAACTGCTGATACGAGAGAGTCTTTCGCTGAAGAAGACGCAGATACTGAAGGTTCCTTTGTCGCGTTTGCTAAGTGTGTTGTTGCGACAGCGACGGCCGTCAATGCAACAGCTTCGTCATTCATCTCCGCAGTAGCGTCGTCTGTTAGCGTTGAAACTAGATCAAGAATGTCACCGGATTCGGTTTCGGTTTCCGTTGAACCTACGCCCAACTCGAACTCTAAGGTTTCAGAGTCGGTCCCCAAAAGTAAAGCAGCGAAGCTCTGAGTCTCAGTGCCAGAAGGAAGGCTACCACCGAATCCCTGCTTGGCATTCAGCACGGAGCCTTCTGCGAGTGTAGTTGTATCTGTAGAACTATGGCTTAAACCATTAATCATAATTATCGACTTAATTGCGTTTTTTGATAGGCAAAGTCTCTTGCCCTATTGTTACCTAAGCTATCCATTTCTGCTTTGACGAGATCCCTTTCATTTTGAATAAACAAAGTTGCCTCTAGATGAACCTGTTTGAGCTTTGCAAGTACGTCCAGGTTCTCCTCTGCTGTTTGGTCCACAGCAGGTAGATGCTTTTGCAACAGATTTACGCTGCGCTCGATATTTTCAACGCTACGCTCATTAAGTGCACGTTGATAAAAAGCCAACAATTTGGTTAATTCTTGCTGATTCATAATCAAATTAGCTCAAAAGCTTCATCGCCCCTTCCCAACCTTCGCGTAAATCCGCGAGTGGTTGTTTCAGGTCTTTGATCACTTGAGTATCTAAATCTTTAGAACCTTTAAACACAGTTGCAATGCTGTGTTCATAAAGATTATGAATGTTTTCAATCAGTTCATTAGGATTATCCAAATCTAAGGACGCATCTAATGCCATCAGAATGTCGATGGCCTTTTGTGCTGATTTTGATTTCTTTAGGAAATCCTTCTCTTCGATAGCAAACACAATCGTGTCTAGCTCGATAGCTAAGCGGTCATGCAGCATACAAATCAGTTCAAAGGTGTTTGACACTGAAGCATTAGCTTGAATCTGCACATTGCTATATGCCGCTTGTTGTTGATTACCTAGTAACATTGTCTACCTTTAAGCAAATAGTGTTGAAATGGAGTTCATCGAATACATCATGTTATTCAAACTAGTAAATTGAGTAAGATAACGTCTGTAATACATTTCATACTTAGTATCGAGTTCATCTAACTTATCATTGACGCGCTCTTGTTGTAGGGAGTTGCGATCCCTCTTCGTCTTTAGAGAGCCTGTGTTGTAATCCGCATATTTTTCAACGGTTGATTCCATGGTCTTGAACAGACCGCCTTCACCAACAAATATTGCGTCTAAATCATAAAGTTCAGAGGCCTCATCAAACTTCTCCGCATCGAGTTCCAACTCGCCCTCTTTGTTGAGCGATAGACCCACTTCGAACAAGCTGACGCCATTGTACGAGGTACGAATTAGGTTCTTCAGTTCGCTAGTAATGCCACGAATTGAACCATCTGAAGCCAATACACCACGCTCTTCTGTCTCACTACCTGAGCGTGTTGCTTCATTCAGCACTTTCAGAGCTTCGTTATACGCAGCAACAAACTCGTTCAACGTTTCGATTGTGGCGGCACTATCAGGACCAATAGAGAAGTTTGTCGTATCATCGCCAGCGGCATTCGCTTTCGCGATAGTGATATCGACACCATTCACAACGTTTTCAAATGTGTTACTACTGTTAGTCAGTTCAATACCAGAGCCGTAATCACCCATCCAGATGATGGCATCACGCCCTTCTTTAATCACTTTTTGGTTAGCGGTTGTAAAAGCGTCTAGTTCTCCGGTATCTGCATGTGATGCCGTTACCGTAAACTGATTTGCAACACCCGTTTCCTCCGAACTAAACAACAGTTTCATGTCTCCGCTCGAACGAACTAACGAAGCACTAACACCGCCATCCATGGTTTTATTGAAGTAGTTAACCATTTCCTGATAAGAGACATTGCCGTCTCCATCATCGTCAGCCTCTGCGCCCAGTGTGATTTCTTTGTCCACACCATCAAAATTCACGGTGAGCGTTGTTTTACCATCCGCGACCGCAAAGATGTCTGAGGTTTCTGTACCCGTCGCGTTAACCGCTATTTGGTGCGATGCAGCCGTCTGTTCTACAAAAATATCCATGTTGATATTTTTTGCGTAACCTGCAGCGTTTACCGAGAAAAATTCTTCACTCGACTGAGTCACTGCACTTTGCGCGAGCGTACCTTTCGGCTTGGTAAACTTGTACAGGATGTTATCTAACGCATCCAAAGCATTATCGATTTTACCGAGCATGCTGTTTTGACTTTGCAGAGTACTCAACTGTGTTGAGTAACGGTTTTGAGCCGCATAAACCTCGTAATAAGCGAGTTGGTCAGCATATGCTGAGGCATCGATTTGCATAATTCTCTCCAAAAACGGCTCAACCGTTATGACAGATCTTTCTATTTATATGATAGGGCGTTAGCCAAAGTGGTAACATCTACCCCTGCTGATTCCTATGTAGGAATTAGCTTAGGATTGAAACCGCTACCTCTGGTGTTGTCTGCGTTCCCGTTAGCTGTTGAGCTCCATTAGGCTCCAACATGGTACTTTTGGATGCAGTACTTGCTTGTTGCACACTTTGGCTATCAGCTGTTGAGTGCGAGGCATATGCATCTTGCAATTGTGTATCAAGTTCGGCGCGAGTTTTCGCCAATTGACTCATCAGTCCGGCATCGCCAGATAAATGCTGCTTCGCGATAGGTTTAGAATCTTCCGTTAACTCGATTTTGCTTAACGTTTCAGCAATGGATGATATTTCACTACTGTTGAACTTAACCTTTACTTCTTTTTCTTCGCCAGTAGCTGATGTTGAAGAACCAGAAGCTTCAGGTGTATGAGCGTCTTTCAGCTGTTTATTTAAGTCTTTTAGCTGAGCCCGTAACTGAGCTATTTTTTCGTTACCTTGCGCATCGTCTTGGTCAATCGCTTCATTTAGCTGTGAAGCTACGCTTTCCATTTCAGATAAAACGCTCTTAGTATTTTGCATATGAGCTAAAGTGTTTTGCGCTTCTTTCTGTTGGTAAGCAGGTAAATTCGAACGCTCTGCTAAACGATCGGCAATTTTGATGCTTGTTTGCTCGTTGTCATCGACAACCGCGTTCACACGTTCATCAATATTATTGACAGCGGTACTAGGCTTATTCACATCCGCAGTTACGATATTCTGAGTCGTGAGATAAGCTTGATTATTAGTGGGGACAGAAATAATCATGATAATTTCCTTTTAAATGGTTAAATCAGCTTTTCTACACTTATTTATAACGACCTATTCAATAGCTTTATTTCGCTTAGATCATTCAAATCAATGGTTAAGGAATATTCCCACAAAAAAATGTAATAACTCTTAGCCAGCATTAGAAATATAAAAAAGCCAGCGACATGCGCTGGCTTTTACATTCAGAACTAATTTTAAATTAGCCTAACATTGACATTGCTAGTTGTGGAATGGTCTTGGTTGCACTTAGCATTTGAGCACCAGATTGCATTAGCATTTGGTTCTTAGACATGTTGCCTGACTCAGATGCGAAGTCTGTATCCATGATACGACCTTTAGACGCTTCTAGGTTCTCTGTCATGTTTGCTAGGTTGTTGATGTTGTGCTCTAGGTTGTTGATTTGAGCACCGAACGCCGCACGTGAAGCACCAACTTTGTTAATGAAGCCTTCTAGTGCTGTCATTGCTGATGTGCTGCCTGTTGCAGTTGCTAGAGACATTGACGCGAAGCCACTTAACGCCGCGTTCAATGATGCTAGACCAGTGCTTACTGCAACGTTTGTTGTCTCTGCAGTGGTTGAACCTGTTTGGAATGTTACTGCACCTTGAGCAAAGATACCTGATGTTGCATCAAGCAGCTTTTGACCACCAAAGTTAGTGTTCTTAGAAATTTCACCCATTTGTGAAGCAAGTGCTTTGAACTCTGCATCGATAGCTGCACGGTCTTCTGCTGTGTTTGAACCGTTCGCTGATTGCGTTGCTAGATCGTTCATACGGTATGCGATGTTGGTCATCTCATCCATTGAAGATTCTGCTGTTTGCATCATTGAGATTGCGTCTTGAGAGTTACGTGATGCTACTGACATACCACGAGATTGAAGCTCTAGACGGTTAGCGATTTGAAGACCCGCTGCATCATCTGCTGCTGAGTTTACACGGTAACCTGTTGATAGACGCTCCATTGAAGTTGATAGCGCGTTGTTTGTGCTGTTTAGCGTGTTTTGAGTAACTAGGTTAGCGTAGTTAGTATGTAGTGAAATAGCCATAATATATTCCTCTTAGAAAATTCGGTTAGATACTTTTCGTATCCTTTACACTATTTAATTACGGCTCATTCATTTCATTTATTTCAGAAAAAATAAAAATAAAACCACTAACAGAATATTCCTACACAAAAAATAATTATTCTTACAAAAGAATATATTTCTATAAGTAGATAGAATAAAAACCATTAAATAAGTGACTATTATAGAACGCAAAAAAAATAGCAGTCTTGTAAAAATTAGAGGCATAAAAAAGCCAGCGACATGCGCTGGCTTTTACATTCAGAACTAATTTTAAATTAGCCTAGCATTGACATCGCTAGTTGTGGAATTGTCTTCGTTGCACTTAGCATTTGTGCACCAGATTGCATTAGCATTTGGTTCTTCGACATGTTGCCTGACTCAGATGCGAAGTCTGTATCCATGATACGACCTTTAGACGCTTCTAGGTTCTCTGTCATGTTTGCTAGGTTATTGATGTTGTGCTCTAGGTTGTTGATTTGAGCACCGAACGCCGCACGTGAAGCACCAACTTTGTTAATGAAGCCTTCTAGTGCTGTCATTGCTGATGTGCTGCCTGTTGCAGTTGCTAGAGACATTGACGCGAAGCCACTTAACGCCGCGTTCAATGATGCTAGACCAGTGCTTACTGCAACGTTTGTTGTCTCTGCAGTGGTTGAACCTGTTTGGAATGTTACTGCACCTTGAGCAAAGATACCTGATGTTGCATCAAGCAGCTTTTGACCACCAAAGTTAGTGTTCTTAGAAATTTCACCCATTTGTGAAGCAAGTGCTTTGAACTCTGCATCGATAGCTGCACGGTCTTCTGCTGTGTTTGAACCGTTCGCTGATTGCGTTGCTAGATCGTTCATACGGTATGCGATGTTGGTCATCTCATCCATTGAAGATTCTGCTGTTTGCATCATTGAGATTGCGTCTTGAGAGTTACGTGATGCTACTGACATACCACGAGATTGAAGCTCTAGACGGTTAGCGATTTGAAGACCCGCTGCATCATCTGCTGCTGAGTTTACACGGTAACCTGTTGATAGACGCTCCATTGAAGTTGATAGCGCGTTGTTTGTGCTGTTTAGCGTGTTTTGAGTAACTAGGTTAGCGTAGTTAGTATGTAGTGAAATAGCCATAATGTGTACCTCTCAGGAATTTAACTAAGGATATTTTCGTATCCCTTTCACTTATTAGTTACGGCTGGGTGATTTTATTTATTTCAAAAAAAACGAAGATTAAAGTATTAACGGAATATTCCTACAGGAAAAATAATTAATCTTACAAACACCAGCCAAAATAATAAAAGCCAACTATAAGGCTGGCTTCTATTATTGATATTAGAATGGCATTACTTAAACATATCGAACCTGACAGGATCTCCATAACTGCAATCACACTTCGCTTCTTTACCGAGAATGTCATCAAGATATTTAGGAGCAATTCCGTTGCCCGGTCGAATTGAACGGACGTGGTCATGAGTGAATATTTCGCCTGCTTTTATGTCTTGAACTATATAAAGTGAACGTCTGAACTTTACGTTCCCTCGTTCAGACTCTGTTCTTTGATAATTGATTTGCCCTAATGACTGCCAAGCAGTTTTTGCGTCCCGACATAAATTTCGCAGCTCTCGAGGTTCTAATGAAAAACTATCATCGGGACCACCACCATTTCTATCCAGAGTGACGTGTTTCTCAATCACACATGCTCCCAGAGCAACCGACGTCACCGCAGTAGCGTTATCAATCGTATGATCTGAGAGTCCCGCGAGTACGCCAAAACGTGATTGCATATCTGCAATAGTGCGCAAATTATATTGCTCTGCTGGTGCTGGGTAACCACTCACACAATGCAGCACAACTAGTTCAGAGCAACCGTTTTGCGTTGCAACGTCAATAGCTTGTCTGATTTCTTCTTCATCAGCCATTCCCGTTGACATTATCATCGGCTTACCAGTTTGAGCGACACGCCTAATAAGCGGTAAATCCACCAACTCAAAAGAAGCGATTTTATAAGCAGGAGCATCAAGCTCTTCTAACAAATCTACTGCTGTGAAATCAAAAGGAGAGCTAAAAATGGTAATACCTAATTCCGCGGCTTTTTCAAATAAGGGTTTATGCCATTCCCATGGCATATGTGCACCTTTATACAGTTCGTAGAGTGTTTGACCATCCCATAACCCACCCTGTATTTGAAAATCTTCCTTGTCCGATTTTATCGTGATCGTCTCGTGAGTATAGGTTTGTAGCTTGATAGCATCTGCGCCAGCCATCTTGGCTTCTTCCATTATTTGGAAGGCTCGTTGAATGTCACCATTATGATTCGCAGATAGTTCAGCAATAATATAAGGGGGAAAATCAGGACCTATTTTTCGTCCGTCTATCTCAATGTAAGAAGTCATATAATGCTTAATTCCGAGGTTCACGTATAAAAGTCTCACTCGTCAATCTTCTATACTTGGCGTTTAAAAATAACTTCTGCGATGCTTGGTTGTCTTTCAGAACAGTGGCTTTTATCACTAGGTCAGAATGACGAGTATCGACAAGCCTCAAAGCTTCGGTTGCAATACCTTTCCCATATCGAAAAGGGTCAATGAAAATAGATATCACATAGTCTTGACCACTTTTATCAAGTCGAACCACGCCTACTTTTGAGCCAGTAGATATCTCGCAAATCATGTAAAAGAAATCGTTGTGTGACTTTAGCTTTGCATTCATCCATGCCAAATGTTCTTCCCAACTAGGCACATTCGGATTCAGCGCAAAACGGCGAGTATTTGGATGACGTTGCCACTCATAGACAATAGAAATATCGTCTATGCTGGCGGGAACAAGCTTATATTGATTTTCAATCTTTTGAAGAGGATGACAAAGATTGACCATCTCTGAAACCACCCTATTTGCCCCTAAACCGTCGCAGATTCTTAAATTTGCATCTACGTACTGAGGCCAAGAGGTTGTAATCAGGGTTAGCTTATCCACTAATCCGCTATCTATTTCATTCAGTTGAACAACTAGAGCAGCTCCAGCCGCTTCTAACTGTATGGATGTCTCCCTTTGATTTTCCGCCAATGGAATAACGATATTTGGCAATCCGAGGCAAGCTCTTTCCCAACTCGTTGTTCCTGGAGCTCCAATGGCGCAGTCATGGTCTAACATCAGTTCAGCCATGTTATTGGAGAAATCCAGATGGGTGACGTTGGGGATTTGCTCACACATGGTTTTCACTTGTTGGTAATGTGGCGATCTTGGGCTAAGTAAAACAGTGAAATTAGCCCTGTATGTACCAACAACTGCATTTATCACTTGAGAGGTCGCATTCGGCAAGTCCACCCCACCCATAGAGATCAGAATGCGCGGGATATTGCCACTCATCTTTCGACAAAAGGCCCGATTTCTGTATTTAACAAATTGTGGGGATAGCAGTGCGTACGAAGTACCAGCAAGAACTCGTTCACAGGTTGGGTAGTCGTTGCTTTTACGTCCAAGCGTTTGATCAATAACTAAATCAGCACTATGAATCCTGCGTAAGTCATCCAAAGCAACCAGTTTACATTGCAAAGCCTCACGCACTTTATCTTGCCATATATGGTCTATAGCGTAGTGATCCGTCACAACAAGATCGGCATGATTAATATTCGATATAAAGTCCGCGGCATCTTGTTCTTGTGGCCGTTGTAACCAAGCGGAGTAGTCCGCGTCATGCTGGATTGCGATCGGATTTTCAGGTAGTGAAAGCTGTAAAATGGGAAATCCACGTTGTTCTATGATCGAAAACAGATTTCCTTCGAGAGGTAGGCAAGCAAAAATTACTTCATGCCCAAGGCTTTTTAGCGCATCGGCCAAAACCAAGCAACGCATGATGTGTCCACTTCCAATCCAAACAGACGCATCAGCCCTAATCACTACTCGCATATGATTCCTTAGATAATGAGAACAAAGCTTCCGCAAACACCCAATCTTCTAACGTATCAATATCTTGGACTCTGTGTCTGGGCAGAAGAACCACTCGTGAGTGTTCAGAGAAAATGGCTTTTTTGGTCATGAATGCCTCTTTCTTTCCCCAGTAAAACTGTCCTGCATCATGATACGCTTCTTGCAAATCTTGTGAACGGACCATTTCGTTTTCAGGAGAAAACATACTTACAGAGCCATTTTCAGACAGCTTTATCGCTCTTTGAATCGGAAAAGAATACGTTGCTGCACTAAATACGAATTCAACATTCCCACTGTTTACTAATTTCTCATAGCCCTGTTTTAAGTCGCTTGCTGTAACAAATGGAGCCGTTGCGTATATACAACATACATGGTCAATATCGTCTCCGTTGCTTTCACACCAAGTGAGCGCATGATGAATAACGTCCATTGTTGTTGCATGGTCATCCGAAATCTCGGCAGGACGTATAAAAGGCGTTTGTGCACCGTATTGTCGAGCAATCTCGGCAATCTCTTTGTCATCAGTGGAAACAATCACTCTATCAAAGCAACCAGAATTTAAGGCGGCTTCTATTGAGTAAGCGATCATAGGTTTGCCGTGAAAAAGCCTAACATTTTTGCGTGGTATACGTTTACTGCCACCACGAGCAGGAATAATCGCCAATTTCATAAGTTATCTTTCTGAACTTGGGATAATAGTACTTGAGATAAGACTTCAACCACCCGCCCCTGCTGTTCGTTTGTCATACCGTGAAACAGAGGCAGAGAAATCGCTTCTCGATAATATTGCTCAGATTCGGGAAAATCGCCGTTTCTAAAACCCATATTTTGGTAATAAGGCTGTGTGTGAACAGGTATATAGTGCAGATTCACTCCAATACCGCTGGCCCTAAGCGCATCGAATACTTGCTTATGGGTCAAAGAGATGTCTGCAAGCTTTAAACGCACCACATATAGGTGCAATCCTGAATAGGTGTTATCCAATTGATGTGGAAGAACGAGCGGAAGATCGACCAATAGCTGGTTATATCGGCGAGCCAAACTATGGCGAGCTTCAACGAACGACTCTAAACGTTGCATTTGAGTAACACCTAATGCCGCCTGCAACTCAGTCATTCGGTAGTTATAACCCAAGTCAATTTGCTGATAATACCAATCACCATGGCTTTCGCCCTGCATAAGATCTGTATCACGAGTAATACCATGACTTCGCAAAAGCGCCATTTTATCAGCAAGTTTTTTATCGTTGGTTACAGCCGCACCACCTTCGGCAGTGGTAATGATTTTCACCGGGTGAAAACTGAACACAGCGATATCTGAGTACTCACAATTCCCAATAGGCTTGTCATGATAGCGACCACCGATTGCGTGGGAAGCGTCTTCAATCACTTTAAATCCATATTCTTGGGCTAGTTTGTGAATCGCTTGCATATCACAAGGCTGGCCACATAAATGCACTGGTACAACGATTTTAGGTAACATACCTTTTTGTTTGGCAACGATTAGCTTTTGCTCTAAAGCTTTCGGACACATGTTATAAGTCGAACGATCAATATCGACAAAATCTACCTTTGCACCGCAATACAGGCCACAGTTAGCTGAAGCGACAAAAGTTATCGGAGAAGTCCAAAGCCAGTCGCCTTCACTAAGACCTAAAGCTAAGCATGCAATATGCAGTGCAGAGGTTGCGCTATTGACCGCGAAGGCATACTTAACACCAGTGTGTTGCGTCAGCGCGCTTTCAAACTCAGGAACCTTGGGACCTTGAGTTAGAAAATCCGATGTCAAAACCTCAACAACCCCATCGATATCTTGTTGAGTAATCTCTTGCTTACCGTAAGGAATCACGTTCATCTCACACTGAAAAATTCGGGTCGACGTGCTTTACCACCAGCTCGCGCAGACTTTCTACGGTTTCCCACTCCGTATTAGTCCCGGAATTATATTTAAATCCAAACGGCACTTTTTTAGCTTTGTGGTGAGCTAGATATTGCTCTTCTGAATACGTGAACGACACCGATGGTAAAATTGCGTAGTATTTTCCGAGATCGATAGTATTTAGAGAGTCAGTATCAGTGATCATCTCCTCATGCACTTTTTCTCCTGGGCGAATACCAACCATACGGATTTCACATTCAGGAGCAACGGCTTTGGCTACATCTAAAATTTTGTAAGACGGGATCTTAGGAATAAAAATCTCCCCACCAAGGTGATGCTCAAGCGCGTACATCACCATATTTACACCATCTTGAAGGGATATGTTGAAGCGAGTCATCTCTTCATGAGTAATTGGGATAACGCCTTCTTCGCGCTTTTTCATAAAGAAAGGAATAACTGAACCACGTGAGCCCATAACGTTACCGTAACGGACAACACTGAAACGTATTTGTTTCGAGCCTTTGATATTGTTCGCGGCAGTGAACAACTTATCAGATGCGAGCTTTGTTGCACCGTATAAATTGATGGGCGCACAAGCTTTGTCTGTTGACAGTGCAACGACGTCTTTAACGCCACACTGCAACGCAGCTTGGATAACATTTTCAGCACCATCAATATTGGTACGAATACACTCGGTTGGGTTGTATTCGGCAGTATCCACTTGCTTTATAGCAGCAGCGTGAATGATGACATCGACCCCTTCACAAGCTTGAATTAAACGATTCCCATCACGAACATCACCAATGAAGAAGCGCAATTGAGGATAGTCATATTGCGGATATTTTTGTTTTAGTTCGAATTGTTTTAGTTCATCACGAGAAAATACGATTATTTTTTTTACTTGTGGGTACTGGGTCAAAATGGTTTTTATAAACTGCTTACCAAATGAGCCAGTTCCACCAGTGATTAATACGGTTTTATTATTTAACATTTAAATTTGATCTCAATTTTGACTGTAATACTGTATAAGCAGCATTAACTGATCACATTTCACATTGAAGATATTTGCTGCAACATTTCCGTATCATCTAAAGCATGTATCTCAACGACATTTAGTTGTCGGTCGCACGATAAAATAGCCTACCGAGATAATATAATTATCTCGTAAACATCATCATCAAGCGCTATTACGCTGTTGGAATCATCCAATTCTTACAGTGAATTAATAGAACAACTACATAGCATTCTTAATCAATTAGCCATTAATCCTAAGTTGCTATTAACAACCACTATTTAACGTTTCAATATGTACGTCAGAATATTTTTCAACATCATTAACGACAAAATAGTAAACAACTGCGCAATTCGTGCGAAGAGAGTGTCCATTGGGTAAAAAAGCAAGGGCATAAGCAGTTGTACTAATAGAAAGCAAACGACTTAGTTGTATTTGGTCAATAACGCATACTGCTTCTGAACAAGTAGTATCAAAAAGGCTGTTGTTGTTATATGCATTGCCTAGATAAGAAAAACTATTGTCCATTAGATGTTCCAACTTATCGTCCCATATTTCATGAGGGTAACCGTAGTATGTGCGTATGGAGATTCCGTTGACATCTGTTTCCGTTTTTCTCTGTCCATCGGTCCCTTGGAGAACAGATTTAAAGTACACGCCGTCAACAACCAGCTGCAATGACGCTTTAATACCTTTCATTACACTGGCTTTTGCATCGTCTTGTAAGTTCAGAAAACGCGGCGCAGCCGTCACACTTAGTATGCCTAAGATAACAATGACGATAACCAACTCAATTAATGTGAAACCCTTTGCCGTTTTCATTTACTCGCTCTCAATCAACATACCAAAATAAATGGAGAGCATTTTTTTACTCTAAGAGCGTTTAAAAATCTTGCGGATTAGTTAAAGTCATCCAAGACTTACACCCAATTAATCCTAGTCAAACCCGTTGTCATCCATCATTCCTACTTATAGATATCTTCTTCTGATAACAGCCATACAAATATAAAGTGACGGCGATATTTGTTTTCAAAAAACATCTTCTATATACGAACATACAATCAGAATTGTCTGATGGTTTTCCCTGCTCATAGAAATAAAATGTTAGGTCGTTTATCGATATTTCCCTTGCTACTAATAAGCACGGCGTCAGTCAGATTTAGTGTGGTTGATGATTGATATAAGCCATTAAACATCAATACGAAGGTTTTATGAGTACAGAGTTTTATAACAGCAACATCGTAATATTGAAGCACCGATTTCCTGAATTAGCCGAAGCTATAGAGCAACATGATATCAGCCACCTCGAATTTGAAGTGATCGAACGTCAGTGTGCTACATTGGCAGTCAATGGTATTCAATTAAGCAGCGCTTATGACCCTGTCGAAGAAGCGCTCGCCTATCGCAGTACCACTTCAGGAAACATTTACCATATGTGGGGATTTGGTATTGGTTCTGTGCCCGAAGTTCTGCTGAATGATAAGAACCTTAAAAAGATCCATATCTACATCTATAACCTTGATGTGATCAAGTTGGTGTTAACTCTAATGTCAAAACCGTGGTTTGATGATGAGAGGATAGCTCTGCATTATGTGCATAAAGACATGCCGAATAAGCTCAAAGCACTTGAGTGTTTATTTGTAAGTGACAGCTTCATCATCAATGCAGACTTGCACTTGTTAAAATACGCTAAGTTAGACTTAAGCTGGTTAGTTCATAGAATTGAAAATCGACTATTAACCGAAGTTGTTAACCGTTCACATACCAGCAAGGAAGGTTGGGAAAAGCTTAATAAGATAGATAAAAGCAACTACCCACTCCTAAAAAATATGCCCGTCATCGATCACCTAATTGAGAGCAACCATTTTAAAGAAGTTCTCTGTCTCGGCGCAGGCCCTTCACTGGATGCGGAAATCGAAAAGGTTAAAGCACTGGCACTCAAACCTAACCGTCCACTGTTCATGGCACCTTCCACAGCCTTAAATGCCCTGCTCAAACACGGTTTAAAACCAGATATTCTGTTTATCATGGATATGGGTGTAAAAGCGGAAAGTATTCCGTTTAACAAGTTCCCTAAAACAGCGACTTTAATCGGGTCAAGCCGAATTCAGAAAGACATCTTTGAGCAATGGAAAGGTAAAAAATACTACTGCCACATGGTTGATGAAACCTTTGACGACATTAATGAGAGATTACCTTCAAAGTATCGTTTAAGTGTTATGGGTTCCGTCATTCATCCTATGACAAACCTAGCGATTTTATTTGGCGCGAAAACCATTCGCTTCGTCGGTTGTGACTTTGGTTTTCCCGGTGAAATCCAGCACGCATCGACTGTCGATAATTACGAAATAGACATGAGTGTCACTATAGAAAATGGGCATGGTGAGATCATTAAGTCCTCGCCGACCTATCGCCTATTTTGTTCTGGCATTGAAAACCTTATCGCTGCATCACCTCATGTTGACTACATCAACATGAGTCGCATTGGCGCTAAAATTATTGGTGCTCGTTATGAAGACGGGGAGAAATAAAGTGGAATCCTTTGATATAGAATCAAACTTGAAGCAATCTGCGGTTGCGTATTATCGACACGAATACAACTTGGCATCACTGTTGTTAAAAGGCTGTTTGCGTCGACTTTCTTTGCTTCCTCTCAACGCTGAGCAGGCTAACTACCTAAACAGCGCGATTGAAAAGATAAATGCCACAGTAAAAAGATGCGACTATACGGGCCTAGCTGACATTATTCACTTTGAATTAATCCAAGAGTTCCCAGGTTTCAACTCTTTACTGGAAAGCGGCTCGGAAAAATAAGACTTATTTTTGATTCCTAATAGTAGCTGTCAATTAGGTTGTTAGTTTTAACTAACCGCCTAATTGATACCCTGCCTTCCACTATACACCTCTCACGCTATCCTCTGCGGACAAATTCTCGCCGCCCCCTACAGGCATTATCGGAAATGTCTGATAGTTTGCGTTGACCAATAAAAATAAAATATCTGACCTTATTTCTTATCTTTCATGCTGCTTAGTAATGAAAGTGAACACTAACTAGTGAACCTAAGACATGTTAAAAGGCTTACAGATATTCAATTCTAAACTCGCGATTCCACTCGTGCTGTTGATGATACTGGCGATGGTTATCTTACCGTTGCCGGCATTGTTGCTCGATGGTTTCTTCACTTTTAACATCATGCTGGCCATTGTGGTCTTGCTGGTAAGTAGTACCGTTAAGCGAATTCTCGACTTCTCCGTATTCCCTTCGTTGCTGTTAATTGCAACCTTACTTCGTCTAACACTGAACGTTGCCTCTACCCGTATCGTACTGCTTGAAGGTCACAACGGTGGTGATGCTGCCGGTAAGGTTATCCAATCGTTTGGTGAAGTGGTTATCGGCGGTAGCTACGTCGTTGGTATCGTTGTCTTCGTTATCTTGATGATCATTAACTTTGTGGTTATCACCAAAGGTGGCGAACGTATTTCAGAAGTATCGGCTCGATTTACCCTAGATGCTTTGCCGGGTAAACAGATGGCGATCGATGCCGACTTAAACTCAGGCAACATCGACCAAGAACAAGCTCGCGCTCGCCGTAAGGAAGTGGGTGATGAAGCAGAGTTCTACGGCGCAATGGATGGCGCGAGTAAGTTCGTTCGTGGTGACGCCGTTGCAGGTTTGATGATCCTGTTCATCAACTTGATTGGTGGTGTACTGATCGGTATGTTCGAGCACGGTCTAACCGTTAGCGAAGCATTCCAAACCTACGCACTGCTTACTATCGGTGACGGCCTTGTCGCTCAGATCCCATCGTTATTACTTGCTGTATCAGCGGCAATCATCGTAACTCGTATCAGTGATAACGAGAACGATATGGCTGAGGTGATCAACAAACAGATTCTTGCTTCTCCTTCAGTGCTGTATATGACGGCTGGTGTGATGTTTATTATCGGTAGTGTACCGAATATGCCTCACCTCGCTTTCTATAGCTTCAGCGTTACCGTTGGTTTCGTCGCTTGGCGGCAAAGCAAAAAAGATGACGGCGTAGATCTCTCCAAAGCAGAGGTTGAAGCACCGCTAGAAAAAACCTCCCTGAAAGATCACCCGCTAGATTGGTCTATCATTCCTGCCGTAGATGCCATTGCTTTACGTCTCGGTTTTAAATTGGTTCCTCTCGTCACTAACAAAGAACAAAATTCGTTGTTAAAGAGTATTCGTGGCTGTCGTAAAACACTGAGTGAACAAATTGGCTTTGTGATCCCAGAAGTCGTGATTCGCGATGACTTAGCGCTAAAACCAGCTGAATACGTTATTTTTGTCGATGGCGATGAAATTGAACGCGGTGAAGTATATCCGGATATGCTGATGGCTGTAGGCCCGGGTGTTACGTCTGCCAATATTGATGGCACGCTTGGTGTTGACCCTGCGTATCGCCTTCCTGCGCTCTGGGTATCAAAAGAAGACAAAACCAAAGCGATTAACTTAGGCTTTCAGGTGATCGACATTCACGATGTGATTGCGACTCACGTGAGTAAAGTGTGTACTGAACATCTTGATGGCATCTTTAACTATGATGATGTGAAAGCGCTGAATAAGCGCCTGTCTTATGAACATCCAGAATTAGCAGAAAGCTTATCAAATACCTTAACACCGAACTTGCAGATGATGGTGATTCGTCAGCTTCTGGCTGAGCAAGTGCCAATCATCAACATTCGTACGATAGCAAACACCTTGATTGAGAGTGGCGATAAGATTAAAGACCCTATTCTGCTTTCATCGAACATTCGCGTAGCGCTGAAACGTACCATCTTGAACCTAGTATCACCAAACTCGAAATCACTCAACGTGTTTACTCTAGGTGGTCAGGTTGAACAAGACATTAAAGCTGGGATTACATTAGCTCAGCAAAATGACCCTAACACCCCGCTCGATGGCGTTCCGCTTGCACCTGAGCTGCTACAAAAATTCCAGAACCGCATGCCTTCCATTGTGCAAACGATGCAAGCACAAGGTATGACTCCGGTATTGTTAGTGACACCAATGGCTCGTCCAATTGTCAGCAAACTGGCTCGCGCATTTGCCAAAGGTTTGATTATTCTGTCGTTTAATGAAATTCCTAACGAATATCAAATCAATCCGTTAGGTCAAATCGACTAAGTGCAAGCGTCCAATACACAAAAGGCTTCTCAAATGAGAAGCCTTTTTTACGTCTAAATTAAAATACTGGCTAATTTTGTTCTACTCGGTTTTCGCCGGTGACGGTAACGCTCAGCTCTCTACCAGATTCTGAGTTCATAACGCGAATTCGGTCGCCAACCATACCGTCTTCCAAAGCTACGCCTTGAGTTTCTAGTGAAAAGCTATCTGAATGGAATGAAATAATGACATGATGACCTTTAGTCGCCGCGTATTCCAACTCTACATAGCGACGAGTGAGCACCTGATTCGCCTTTGCTGAACGTCTGAGTTTCGTTCCTACCACATCGTCAATGTGCTGATAGACGGTGCCTTTGAGACTTAGCGTCTCCACACCCAGTTTTACATCGCTGGCTTCGATTCTATGCCCTTTGCGTAATGGACCTTTAGTACTTACGACCTTGGTATCTACGCTGACATTCGTTACCGCTTTGATTCGCCAGTTATTACCACACTCAACCCACCAAGTTTCAGAGCCCAGATAGTTTCCCATTGCTTTATCTGAAAACAAAGGTTGTTCACACGCCGGAAGATTATTCACAGCACTGGCGATACGAAAATTAATTTGCAGGTTTTGCAAAGCAGGAAACTGCCCAGTAACGGCAGCTTCGATTCTTTGAGACAGATAAGATTCTATTTGAAGTTGTGCAGAATCCGCCCATGCTGGAGCACAGGCAAACAGAAGAGATAGGGGGAGTAGTGAATTACGCATTCACCTCGACTCGCAGAGATTCAACCGCATCTTGAATAACCTGCTGCTGCTGTATCACTAATCGAGTATGTAACTCTGTTTTGTTTTGACACTCTAAAACCAGCTCGTGGAGTTCATCCGTCGCTTTTTTAATTGTCTCTTGAGCTTTGCCACTCATTCTATGAACAAGTTCAGTAGCATAGCGGTTGTGATTACAACCTAATTTGCCTGCCAGTTCTTTACGTTCAAAGTGCAACTTACGCAGGGACTCACTCAGATCCGTCGCTTTCTGGTTATATTCACTCACCTTCTCGTGATCGAATTTCAGACTGAATTGACGGATATCATCCAGTGTTGCAGATAATGTTTTAGCGATTTTCGCGCTTTCAACCGTTGCTTGAAAGTATAGCTTTAGCAGTTCTTTTTTATCCATTATCGTAAGTTAGCTAACACCTGAGCCAACTCTCCCATATCAAATTTGATGCTACCATCGGCAATCTGTGATTTGATGTCAGCCACACGAGCCAAATCAACGTCATCCATTGCCTTTAATGATGTACTACCTTCCGCAATGATATTTTGTTCGTGCATATTGATGTCTACTTGCTGTTTAGCCGGAGCAACCGTGTGTGCTTTATTCAGCTCAGTAGTACGAGAAACGTTCTGTACGTCTTGGATACTGTATAACGCGCTGTTATTTTCAATTTTCATGGTTGGCTCCTACCTATCTGTAATCTCTTCAATAATACATTACGGCAATGTTTTAAGTTTTATTTCACTTTTTTATTAAAGAAACGACATTTTCTCTGTTAGGCCCAACATAGTGCTTTTGAATGGCCTTTAATGCGGAAGTGCCATTCGTTGCAAACAACGCTTTTATGTTTTGCCCGAGATCATCCGATGCTTTATGACAATAGCCGATCAGTTTATCTGCAAGATGACTTTGTGAGTTGAGGATTTCCAGAGCATGGCTGTGCATTTCATTTACACGGGCGATAACACGCTCAATCGCATCCAAAGCATCGTTTGCTCTGATATCAAGCATAGTGATCATTTCCACAGTTGGATAACGCGTCAGTGCGCTGACCGTAATCGGGTTACCTTCTGGGTAACGACCACCCTGACCGGAAATGAAAATGTTAAGATCCCATTTTCGCCACATATGATCCGGCATAGCGATAATCAAACCATTCTCGTCATCACGACGTAATCGCATTTGCCCTAAGGAAAACATGACAGAGAACTGTTCAAACAGACCTTGATCAGATTCAACGCGATCGAATGCCAAAGGAATCATTTTGTTATTGATGTAGAGCGTAACCAGCTCGTTGGTCAGACGTTCACGCACCAAATCCAGCCCAGGGACATAAAAATCAATCTCAGCAATATTGGTCGTAACCGGAGCAAAAGACGAATCAATGATGTGGCGACCAAAATGTTGGCTATTCACCGCATTCATAATCTCGCGCTTGTGAATATCAACACTGTTCAGATCAGCTGTTGTCTCGGCACCCATAGAAACCAATCGCTTAATTTCTACCGCTGAGCGTGCAATTTTCTTCAGTTGTTCCACAGCCAACATCAAACCATTCACAGAACGGTGAGTATCCGCTAATTCTGCAATTAACCTTGGGCGCTCTTTCAAACGGCTCAAAGCATGCTGAGACAGCATGTTTGCTGAAGAGACTTTATTAACTGAACTGGCTTTCTCTGTTTTCGATAGACGCCCTGCCCCTACGCTTGCAGTGGTTTGCCCGCGTAGAGGAGAGGTGGTTGTCGAGTTAGATATCGTCTGAGAGCGCACTAAAACCTAACCTTATGACAAACGAATTTCGTTAGAAATGCTGAGCTGAATCACACCTTCGCCTTGCAGGCGACGTACGATGTCCAGAATTTCCTTACGGGCTCCTTCCACTTGGCTAACAGGTACCGCTCCGATACGCTGAATGTTTTCTTTTAGCTGAGTTGCCAGACGGTTCGGCATGGTATTGAAGATGTAAGCTCGGTTCTCTTCAGGCATACCTTTCATTGCAAATGCCCATTGTTCAATGGTCACTTCATTGTTAATGGCATCGATCGTTTCCTGACTCTGAGTAAACAGAGAGTAGAAGTCGAACATCGCTTCCTGAATCTCTTCTGCCATCTTCTCATCACGCTGCGTAAGGTATTCAAAGATTGCGACTTTATCACCCTGTAGACGGTTGATAATGTCTGCCACCACTTTGGTACCTTTGATGGTTTGAGGCGCGCCATCGTTGTAGTTTTCTTTACAGCGGGCAATCAGGTCTTTCAATGTTTCTGTGATACCTGATGTCAGCACCTGAGTTTGAGAAATCTGATAAATAAGCTCATTGCACTCCTCTACTGTGTATTGCTCAAGCACCTTAGACGCATAATCTAAAGGTAAGTGAGCAATCAGCAAAGCCTGCATCGTAATGTGCTCGTGGCGCAAATCTTCCACCAAAATATCGGCAGGGATCCACGCTAGCTGCTCAGCGTGAGTGCGAATTTCATCACCGTAGATTTCTGAAACCAAGTCTTTCGCTAAGTTGCCGTTCAACGTCTTATCGAGAACATTGGTTAGATACTGACGAGTACCTCCAATGATGCCGGAGTGCGAACGGAAGTCTTCAAAGAAACCGACGATAGAACGCAGTGCATCATTGGCTTTAATATCTTTCATCTTACTCATCGAATGAGCTAAACGCTTGATTTCATCATGCGTAAAGCCTTTCAATACTTCCGAGCTGATATCTTCGCCCATAGTCAAGATGAGCAGTGCTACACCTTCAACCGTTTGATGGGCATTTCTTGGATTTTCTATTTGTTCACTCATGCATGCATCCACGTTCTCAGAATTTCAGTGACTCGTTTCGGATCGTTTTGAGCGATCATTTTCAGATGTTGAATCTGAACTTCTAACGGGCTGTCTGACTCTGGTAAGTTGTCATCCATGGCCTTAATACCTGCAGCGTCTAGTGCAAGTGAATCCAATTTATTTTCTAATCCCGCAGCCGCTGTCGCACTGTTAGTGCTCAGTGCAGCCATTTCACCGGTAGAGCCGACTTCCAGCCCTTCGGTCAGTTCTTCAAGGTCAGAACCGTCTGTTTTCGTTAAGTACTGAGCCAGAGGACGCAGTACCAGCACAATCAACAGAGCAGCAACCAGTGCACCAAGCAGATACTTGATCGGCTGCAGAATATCTTGGTCTTTGTACCAAGCCATTTGTTCTGCATCTGGCATATTTGAAGCCACAAATGGGAAGCTCGTAACGTAGATAACGTCACCACGGTCCTCTTCATAGCCCACAGCACTGCGAACGACGTTTTGCATTCGCTCTAGTGTTGCATCAGACCAACCTGCTTCTCCAGCCATGCTCTCATTGACGATCACCGAAATCGTAAGCTTTTCGACAATGCCTTGCTGATGCTGAACATGGGTGACTTTACCGCTCACAGCGTATTCACGCTTTGATTCATTGCGGCTGGCTTTGGCTTTGTTCGTCTGTCCTTCCTGATTTTGCGTATCTTGATCGGTGACAGGCGGCGTGTTGCTTAGTGCTCCCGGAATACCCAGAGCTAAGCTGCCGTTATTCTCATCGCTCATTAATGTTTCAGCTCGAACAACAGGTGTGCCGTAGGTTTCTTCAGTTTCCTGGCGTTTCGAGAAATCAACCTTTGCTGACACCTGAACACGAAAGTTCGATGAACCCAAAATCGGCGTAAGCATGTCTGATGCTTGTGACACCAAATGCTTTTCAATGTTACGACGGTAATCTGTTTGGCGATTGGTCGATACCGCTAAGTCATCAAGCGAAGTATCTTTTGATAACAGACGACCATACTGATCCACCACACGCACATTTTCAGCTTTCAGGCCAATTACAGCACCTGAAACCAAGTTAACGATAGAGTCAACCTGACCCGGTTTAAGATCCATACCTTCAATAAGCTGAACCATCACCGAAGCGCGCGCTTGTTCTTGGTCTTTGCGCTTAAACAGTGATGCTTTAGGAATTGCCAGATGCACACGTGCAACCGCAATTGATTCCATGGTCACAATACTTCTTGCTAACTCCCCTTCTAAAGCATGACGATAGCGAGCCGTTTCCATAAATTGGCTTTCGCCCAATGAATCTGTGCTTGCTAAGGTATCAAAGCCACTCGGCAGTTGCTGCTTTAGACCTTTTGCAGCCAGAATCATCCTTGTTTTTGCGACTTCATTGCTCGGCACCATGATTTGGCCGCTGTCGCTGTTTAGCTCATACTTGAGCCCTGATTGATCTAAGAGTTGCAGTACCTGACTTGAGTCATAGTTTGATGAAGTACTGTAAAGCGGGCGGTACTCTTCTGCAGACGCCCATAACATGACGACAATGATCGCAGCTGAGATCATTGAAAATATTGTGATTATGACAACATTACGTTGCGAGCTGCTCCAGAACGACTTTACTCTCTCCACGGCAGATTGTAATTTGTCGGATGCATTAGAAGCTACGATCGTAACCCCTTTCTCATTTGCCATATATTAACGCCTATCGTCACTAAACCGACATCTTGATGATGTCATTGAAATTCGTAACCATCTTGTTTCGAACTTGCATTAATGCTGAAAAAGAAAGCTGCGCTTTCTGCGCAGCCACTGTCGCGCCAATAAGGTCATCACTTTGACCCAACTCAACTGCGGTAATTTTTGCTTCAGCAGTCTTTTGGCGGGCGTCAACACTATCAAAAATTCCTTTTAATGTGCTGCTAAACTCAAGGCTTGAGGACATTCCTACGCGACTATCAGATATTTCGACAAGTTTAGTTAACGGGTTCTGAGTAATAGCCTGATTTTCATTCAGACGATTGATCATTGATTGTTCAATACCTGTAATAGCATGCATTTCCAAAACTTTTCTCCTTACGCCTTTCTGTTTGAAAAGCGTACATTTTTTCTATTTTCTAACCAGTTCAACTTCAACGCGACGGTTTTCGTCTCGCCCTTCTGCTGTGCTATTGGTGGCTATTGGGTAGCGAGAGCCGTGCCCTCTCAGTTCCATTTTTTCTTTTGGAACCCCAGCCAACATCATCCAATACGCCACATCGTCGGCACGTCTTCTTGAAACACTTAAATTCACCACTGTATCTCCGTGGCTATCCGAGTGACCGCTGATCAGGACCTTCTTAATTCGCTTATCGAACAGCACCAGTTCACTGATTTCAGCCAGCTGATCACGCTGTGCTTCCGTCAACGCTAACGCACCAGACTTGAAGTTAAATACCGTCTTACGCGCCTCTTGATAACTGATTGGCGGCAATGCTGTTGTGCAGCTTTGAAACGTTTCAATTGCACTGTGCATGTTGGCCGTAGGGAAGGTAACGCTGTGAAAATCATCACGAACAGTTAACCAAGCGCCACTCATTACGTCGCGATACACAAAGTCAGCCCCTTGAATGACTTCTGCTGATTTCTTCTTGCGAATGAATTCATTCACCATGGTCGATTCATACAGAGCGTTTCCCCACACTGGCGGTTCTGTTTCAATCACCATGCTGTCGTTAAATGAGCCAACACTGCGTCCGGAGATCACTAGAGAAATAGGCTTACCTGCAACCACATCAAACTTGGCATTGATGCCTGAGTGAGTGTCTTCTACAGAGAGATAGCAGGTGTCACCATCGATCACCGCTTGCCATTGCACCTCATCAAAAGGCACGACATAGTCAGCAGCACTAGAGAAAAAAGCAGCGCTTGAAAGCGCTGCCGTTATTAAGGCTTGGTATTTCATACTGAATCACATCAAGTCAAACAATGATGAACTGGTCATTACTTTGGCAAACACTGATTGCGATGCCTGTAATGTATTCATACTTTCAGTCAAACGAACCGATGCTTCTGCATAATCTAATGCATTGATATCTGTCTTCACCGTTTCCGCATACAAAACAGCATCTGCGTTATTGACGGCCATTCGGTCAAGAGAGTTATAGTTTGCACCAAGAATAGTCACGGTGTTGAGAATGCTTTTCTGGGTGGCATCTGCGCTATCGATAGCGGCACCTAAAATAGCATTCTTGTTCTCGGTTGGATTTTTTAACTCAGCAATAGCTGCATCCAGCGTTGTGAAGAAATCCAAGCTACCTTGAAGCGTTTCTTGAACAGTAAAGTTGCTGTTCATTGAACCATCTTCACTGATTTTGGTATTGCGGTGATCCGCATTGCCACCAAATGAATAGCTCACTGGATCCGTAGAATCATCGACAATAATTGCTTCTGAATAGACGTCGGTGCCAGAGAAGATGTAGATACCATCTGACTTCTTGTTAAACGTGTCTAATGCTTGCTGTCTCAACGACTCAAGCTCTGCGATGATACCGCCACTTGATTCTTCACCTACCGTGGCGTTATTCGCTTGCAACAACAGGTCATGCACGTCTAGAACCAGGTCATTGACCGACATCAGATACGTTTCATATTCGCTGTACTTTGACTGCACATTTGAAATGTTGCTTGAGTATTGTTCTGCGCTGGAAATAGTTTTATCCAGACTTAACAGTTTCATCGAACCACTTGGGTCATCCGACAAACTGTTAATTTTGTTACCTGTAGCGATTTGCTCTGCAACACGGTTGATCTCAACGTTTGAGTTCATCATCGCTCGCGTCATCATCGTGGTAAATTGTGAATCTGTGATTCGCATAATAGTCTCCGATTAGAATGAGTTGAGGACGGTGTCGAACATTTGGCTAGCGGTAGAGATAACCTTCATGTTGGCCTGATACGCATTCATATACATCATCAAGTTTGCTGCTTCTTCATCTGAGCTCACAGCACTGATACTGTCGCGTGCAGTTTGCGCTTCACTGATGCTGATGGATGCGGTATTAAAGTTATTTTGAGCTTGCTGAGTGGCAACGCCTACGTAACCGTTAATTTTTGCGTAAGCGTCATACACGTTGATATTGGAGCCACCGATAGAAATCGGTTGGTTCGCCAAATCCGCAAGTGCTGTAGCAAAAGTGCCATCACCAATACTACCCGTCCCCGACAATGCCAATTCTTCCGCTGTAATCCCTGTGAGACTTAAAGAACTCGCTGGGTTATCTGGGTCATAAGTAAACAATTCTTGACCTGCATTGCCGTTAAGGTCAGTGGCACCCGCAGACGTCAAAATGGAGTTCACCGCATCAGCAAAACCAGCTGCGATGTTATTGATGTCTTCCATAATCGGGAAGTACTGATCATTTTTCAGATCGGCAATTGCGCCTAACTCACCGCCTTTCGGATCGTTAAGAGCAACAGACTGACCATTAAAGGTTAAAACAAGGTCGGTATTGTAGGCACCGCCCGAGGCTTCATTAACACTGATCTGAGCAACGCTTTGACCTGAAATCAATGGCTGCCCAGACTTAGTTGAAAGCTCAACGGTACCGTCTTCTTTGGTCAGTACATTCACACCAATCGATTTAGAAATTTCGTTCAGTTGAAGATCCAATGCGTCTTGCAGACTCGCAATATCCTGACCTGAACCAGACGCTTTACGAATCTGTTCATTCAGTTTGGCAATGTTATCTAGCTGACTGTTCAAGCTCTCAATGGTCTGGTTTTGTGTACGCATCAAAGTACTGAGTTCATTTTCAATCTGACTCATGGTGCCATTGAAGCGTGATGCCAAGCTGCCCGCTGTCGCCAGAATCTGGTTACGATAAACCAGAGATTCAGGGCTTAACGTTGCTTCATCCAGCGCTGCGAAAAACTCATCAAAACCGGTACTGATATTCAAACCTTCCATGCCCAGAACGTTCTCAATACCTTGCATACCAACCATATACGTCTGGTTGTATTGCATTTCCTGACCCGCAGAGCGTAAACGTTCGATAGCCGCTTGATCAGAGACACGACGAATACTTGCGACGGTTACACCATCACCTGCTCCGTAGTTACCTGCGCCGCCATAGACGACAGTTGCTTGTTCAACAACTTTGCGCGTGTAGCCGTTTACAGTCATATTTGCTGTATTTTGCGCTGTCACGTTCATCGCGACTTGGTTCGTCATTAAGCCTGACAAGCCAATGTTATACATACTCATGTGTTATACACTCCCTACGGTTTGGCCAGACAGTTGTTGATACAACAACTCTGCAAGTCCAAATGAGCTTTTCTTAGTCACGGAAATAGCCAATTGATTATCTAATAGGTCTTGAAACATTCCGTTTGAGTTATTTGATAATGGGTTTTCTTCATCACCCAAAGCTTCAGTTGCCGTTCTCATCCGCTTAAGCATTTCCTGTACGAAAATCGCTTCAAACTGCTTCGAGACTTCGCGCAATGCGGCATCTTCATCATCGTGATACTTCAATGAATTGAGAGATGTCGGGTCAAACTGAAGCGCAGTGTTGTCATCAAAATTCAGCGACGATAAGTCACCTGCTGACACCAATGCTTCGTCATAAATCGACGCCATATTTTGATTTAAAGATGACGTCATTACTTGCTGTGCAGTACGAGTACCATGACTCGACGGGCTTGAAAATGGTTGAACCAGAGGAACAGAATTCAGCTCAGCATAATCAGCAATACCTGACACTTGGTTTGGATTAACGCTGATGTTTTCTACACTACCGACGGCATTCGCCGCCTTGGCACTTTCTATCGCGATAATTGGATTTGTCATTAAATCACCACCAGCTCGCCGTTAATCGCGCCCACTTCATCCAGTGCCTGAAGTATTTGCATCAGCACCGTTGGTGAAGCGCCAATTCTGTTTACCGCATCAACAATTTCTTGTAACTGTGTGCCTTCAGGCCAGACCATTGCGCCGTTATCCACTTCACTAATCGAGATGTTGGAATCATTGACTACAGTTGTTTGGCCCGGTGCATTAAAGCTGCCGGCAGAATTAGGTTGCGATACCAGCTGGTCTTCACGAATGGACACCGTGAGGCCACCTTGTGAAACAATCGCTTCACTGACTGTGACACCTTTACTGATCACCACTGTGCCTGTACGTGAGTTAAAGACGATTTTCGGTAGCGACTCACCTTCGTTTACGTCCAACTGTTCAATCATGGATAAGAACATGATGCGGTCTTCGCTGTCTGTTGGAGCCGCCACTTCCACCAAACCTTTGTTCACCGCTTTTGCTACGCCGCGACCAAAAGTTTTGTTGATCACTTTAGATATGTTCAATGCCGTTTGATAATGTGGCTTCTTAAGTTGCAAACTCAGTGTTGGGTCTTCGTCTTCAGCACCGTTAGCTGCACGTTCTAGTGTTGCGCCATTTGGAATTCGTGCCGCAGTGGGAGTGTTGTTCGTCACGCTAGAACCATCGTTGGCTGTCACTTTATAACCTCCAACCACAAGATGACCTTGTGCAATAGCATAAACGTTGCCGTCTACCCCCTTTAGTTCTGTCATCAATAGCGTTCCGCCTTGAAGACTTTTCGCATCACCAATCGAAGCGACTGTGACATCCAGCGTCTGACCCGGACCTTTGTGAGAGCTCACTACTGCTGTAACACTTACAGCAGCGACGTTTTTTGTTTTTGGCTTTGAGCCATCTTCCAACTGAACACCGAACTGTTGAACCATGTTGACAATAGATTGCTGGGTGAATTTCACTTGTGACTTATCACCAGTGCCATCCAAACCCACAACCACACCGTAACCAATCAATTGGTTGGTTCGGTCACCGTATACATCCGTGATATGGCTAATCGGTACTGCGGTTGCACTACCGAAAAACAAACAACCAAACACTGCCAAAATGCAGTGTTTGAAATTAAGTCTTTGTTTCATTAAAACGGTACCCACGGAGAATTGAAAAACTGTGTTAACCAACCCGCTGTGTTCGTATCGGCAAATGTACCTCTGCCGGAATACGTAATTCGGGCATCAGCAATACGCTGAGAAGACAAGGTGTTGCCGGAACCAATGTCACTTGCACGCACGTTACCAGACAAGCGGATAAACTCATCACCTTGATTTAGCTTGAGCCATTTTTCGCCACGCACACGAAGCACACCATTTGGCAATACTTGGTATACCGTAACAGTGATAGAACCGCTCAAACTGTTACCTTGCTTAGAGGCTGCGCTGCCGTTGAAATCACGGTTTCCGTCAATACTTGCCGAGAAACGGTCGTAAGTTCTGCCACCGACGGTAGGCACATTAAGTGAAGCGCCAGAGCTTTTGCCGTATTTGGTGGTTGCACTTTTGTCCGACTCGGTTTTCTCATCCAATACCACTGTCAAAATGTCACCCACGCGATAGGCTCGGCGATCTTGGAACAGTGTCATTGAAGCATTGCCAGCGTAAAGGCTACCTTTACTCACACGTTCAACTTCATAGTTGAGTTCGGGCGGCGCATACGCTTCATCATCCGGCTTCGGTGGCACAAATTCCTGCCCACGACCAGCACAACCAGCCAATAACAGAATTGACGCAATAACGGATGAGCGCTTAGCGATACTTACAAGGTTTGTTAAACACATAAAACTAGCCATTACTTAGGTATGGTTTGCTAGGTACTGCAACATGTTGTCTGCCGCACTGACCATTTTTGCGCTCATCTCGTATGCTCGTTGCGTTGAGATCATATCCACCATCTCTTCAACCACTTGTACGTTAGAGGTTTCTAAAGCGCCTTGTTTGATGTAACCCGCACCTTCCGTACCTGCAGCCAGTTCCATCGCTTCACCTGAAGCTTCTGTTTCAGCCAGCAAGTTACCACCAAGCGCCGTTAGGCCTTGAGGGTTCATAAACTTAACCAGAGTGATTTCACCTAGATCTTGCGGTTCTGTTTCACCTGGAATCGTTGCCGATACGGTGCCGTCTTCTGCAATAGACACAAGAATTGCATTATCAGGAACCGTAATTTCTGGTTGCAGCAGATAACCTTGAGTGTTCACCATTGAACCATCTGAATTCACGTGAAACTGACCGTTGCGCGTGTAAAGCATTTCGCCATCAGGACCTTCGATCTGGAAAAATCCATCACCCATGATCGCTAAGTCATACTGCTGGGATGTATTGTTAATGTTGCCCTGAGTAAATACTTTTTCAGTACCAGCGACACGCACACCATTACCTAACTGAATACCCGTTGGGTGTACGTTAAGATCATCGGTGCCTGTACCCGCTTGTTTTTCTACTGCGTAGAACAAATCTTCGAATACCACTCGGTCACGCTTAAAACCGACTGTGTTTACGTTCGCCAGGTTGTTGGAAATCGCGGTCATTTTTGAGTCCTGAGCCGCCATACCTGTTTTTGAAATCATTAATGCGCTATGCATAACTTACCTACTAAATTCTTATTACGCTTTCAGCAACTGGTTGCCAAGCTTGTCTATCTCTGATGCGGTTGCCATCGCCCTTACTTGCATTTCGTACTGACGAGAAAGCGACATCATGCTGACCAACTCTTCCAAACTTGAAACGTTGCTCGATTCCAGATAACCAGAACGAACAGAGACGTCTGGATCAGCCATCAAGGTGTTGCCATCTTTCGCAACGAACAAGCCTGACTTATCCAACGTCATATCAAAGTAATCTGGGTTAACCAGTTTCAGGGTTGCGATTTCCATTTCCGCGCCGCCTCCCGGAGGAGTAATGCTCAGAACACCATCTTTAGAGACGTTAATCGCTTGATACTCGGGAACAACAATTGGACCACCATCACTTAGCACCTGACGATCGCCCACCATTAAGTTACCTTCTGGTGTGAGATTGAAATTACCCGCACGGGTATACAGCTCATCTGGTTCACCTTGTTTGCCTTCCAAAGCAAAAAAGCCCGTACCGTTAATTTGTACGTCCAGAGGGCGGTCAGTACGAATTTCCGTACCGTGTGCAAAGTTGTTAGAAGCCGAGTTTGTGCGTGTTGTTGTTGATGACTCAAAACCAGAACCATTAATCTTCATTGGTGTTGAGTGTTCCATGATCGCTTTAAAGCCGACGGTATTAACTTGAGCAAGGTTGTTGGCTCGAACTTCTTGAGCCAACATTACGCGCTCTGCACCTTTCGCTGCGGTGAACAGAATTGGATTCATAATTAAACCGCGTTAAATAGCGACTGCATCAGTTGATCTGATGTAGAAATCGTTTTGGTGTTCGCTTGGTAGTTACGTTGCGCGGTCATCAGGCTTACCAGCTCAGAAGTTAAATCAACGTTTGAGCTTTCAAGCGCACCAGAAGCAAGTTCACCAAATTGACCGGTACCTGGTACGCCGTACACAGGATTGCCTGACGCGAAAGTTTGCGTCCAAGACGTGTTTGATGTTTGTAGTAGTTCTTGCGGCGCAGTGAAGTTTGCAAGAACTAACTGGCCTTGAAGCAGAGACTGACCATTGCTGTATGTCGCATAAACCATACCGTTTGATTCGATACGGATATCCGCAAAATCACCAGCGGTGTAACCATTCGCGCTGTTTTGAGAAACCACAAAGTCACTGCCGTACTGGCTGAGTTTTGAAATGTCGATAGTGATATCCAGTGGGTTTGCCCCCGCTGCATTTGCCGTCACTGTGTATGACGGGTTTGATGTCAGCTTACCTGTAGTATCAAAGGTTACGGGTGATTCAGTAATGACATTCGTGGTATCACCATCAACAACAGAGTGAATCGACCATTCGTTGTCAGCAGTTTTTACAAAATACTGAGTCAGTGTGTGCTCGTTACCCAATGAGTCATAAACTGGAGTCGTGTATGAGTTGGTGTAAGAATTTGAATCTGAAGGATCAAACGGATAAGTCGCCGTATCAACAACCTCTGAACGAGAATCCAGGTTTGACGTAAATGTCATGCTATCCGTTGCTTTCGCTGGCAGTGAAGCACTGTCAATCTTCAGGTTACCCACTGAACCTTCTAGCAAGTTATTATTTCCATCCACTTGATACCCTTGTAGGCTACCGCCAGTATTGGAAACAATGTAGCCATTCGCATCCATAGAGAATGCGCCGTTACGGGTATAGCTCATCTGACCGTTACCTTCTTGGATAACAAAAAAACCACCGCCCGTTAACGCCATATCTAACGAACGACCAGTACCTGCGATTGAACCCAGTGAATCAAAGTTCTGGCTGATGCCATTCACTTGCACACCACCCGCTTGACCACCGTTATATACAGAGCCAAACTCGGTACGAGACTCTTTAAAGCCCGTCGTTGATGAGTTAGCGATGTTATTTGAAATGGTATTTAGCTCTTGGTTAGAGGCATTTAGACCGCTTAGGGCAATATTAAAACTCATAAAATACTCTCTTAATTAACTGTTGTTACTTTTCTGCCCAAAAGAGGCAATTTCGTAAAATGGAATGTCGCCAATGCCGTTGATAGTCAAGACACTAGCACCACCAGTAGATGGGATAGAGACCATTTCAACAGTTCCGTTTAGCGTAATATTGGGTGTGTAAGTTTGGCCTTCATCGAGCAGTACATTCATGCTGTACTTGCCTTCGAGACCTAACTCAGCTGTATCAATAGAAAAATCGACTTTGCCAGAAGAATGGCTGCCCAAAGCAATGTTGGTCACGTTGCCTTGTTCATCAGTCAGTTGAAGCGTTACCGTGTTAGATGGCGATGTCAGCTCAATAGAGCCGTCGTAAACAGTGCTGCCATCCGCTTGTAGTGTATCCGTACGGACAGACACAGTTTGACCCACCAAGTCTGCGGTCGTCAGTACTTGTAAGTTATCCATCATGATGGCGTTGTTGTTGAGAATCGTCACCATGTTCTCAGTACTTTGCACCTGAGCAAAAGTCGCTAGCTGAGATACGTATTCTGTACCGTCAGAAGGATTCAACGGATCCTGGTTCTGAACCTGAGCCACCATCAAGGTAATAAATTGGTTATACAATGCATCCGCGCTGTTCTGATTGGTTGCAACGGCTGAAGCGGAAGTTGTGGCCGATTGAACGCTGACGCTAGTGTCTGCACCAGCTACTACAGTTGCCATCTATTACACCTCCCAAATACGCATCAAAGATTGCTGCATTGATTTCACGTTGTTAAGCACTTCAACGTTCGCTTCAAAACTGCGTGTTGAGGACATCATGTCTGCCATTTCATTCACCACGTTTATTCCTGTGTGGTAAACGTATCCCTGATCATTGGCCAAAGGGTTATTTGGCTCATAGCGAGTTTGTGCCAGACCATCCAACTCAATCACATCTGCAATTTTTACAGGTACCAGACCTTGATCTTTTTGTGCTGCAGACAGCGAGTTAAACGCTGCAGAAAAAACTGGCTTTAATGGCTTGTACACATCGTTTGGGTTACTCGCGACCGAATCAGCGTTCGCCAAGTTACTAGAGATTGTATTCAAACGAATGGTTTGAGCCGTCATAGCTGAACCGGATGTTTCGTAAATGCCGTTAAAAGACATGGTGCCCCTTAAATAAATTACTCATGGTTCTGTGTCAGAACCTTATTGACCTTCAATCGCTCGTTTTAAGCCTGATACTTTTGACTTTAGAAACTGCAAACTCTGATGGTATTCCATACTGTTTTGAGCAAATCGGGCTTGTTCAGATTGAAGCTCTACTGTGTTTCCGTCTCGAGAACGTTGCACTGGTATTCTGTACATCGTATCGGTTTGAATACGAGTCGATGATACGCCGCCAATTTCAGACATTACTGCATTAAACGTAACGTCCTTTGCTTTGTAATTAGGCGTATCTACGTTTGCAATATTCGAAGCAAGTACCGAGGTACGTTCTGTTCGAAATTGCAGCATTGTAGGGTGTATCCCTAAAGCATTGTCTAAACTAATCATGGCGCTACAATAAAATCCTAATAATGCATTCATGGTTATTTCTGCAATGCATTCATAACCTGAAAATAAAACATTCAACATTAATGATCTGCATTATAAATAAATGGAATCATTTCGAATGTAGGAATAGTCCCAAACTCCTTCGTAGATCTTCCTAACAATCCTTACATAGCAATATATTAAGAATAATGGGCTGTTTTTCATTTGAAGTAATATTGTGCTTATGTATAATCGCCCGCCTATTACCGAACCCTATAATTCGGTTTAGTTCTTTGGAGTATTTTCATGCAACATATCGCAATAACCGATATTGGCAATCCGAAAATTGCCATTAAAAAAAGGATTATTGAGTTTCTTCAAGAACATGCGAACGTAATTAAACGTCAGCTACGTGGTACCTTTAATGGTGTATCCGTCGAAGTTGAGCCACGAGACGAAGGCTCTTCTGAAGAAGACTTACACGAAATATGCCTTGATATAAGTAATATCGGTATTATTTCTTTTTCTTTATCCATCAGTACGTTGGATAAACTATTTTGCAAACATCTGAATATTCCTACAAATAGTTCAGATAGCAATGTGGGCATTAATTCAATTACAGTTTCACACAGTAAATTTTTTGAACGTTTTGTAAGTAAAATAATTAATTGTTTATTTCCTAGCGAAAAAATAAAAGCGATTCAATGTGAAAAGATTAAACACACTGACATTGAAATTAATTGCGAACTTATTGTAGGCAATATACATGAAGACATGTTTATTACCTTCAGTGAAGATTCGTTGAAATATTTTTCAAATGGTTTAAGAAAATACAAACCATTTACACAGAAAGATGTCGTCGCAACATTGAATCAAGTGCCCGTTGATATCAGCGCCATTCTGATGAAAACAGAATTATCTATTGATGCGCTTGATACCATCTCTGTCGGGGACGTAATCGATTTGCAAAAACCTGAACAAATTGACGTGAAAGTAAGTGGCAACACTCTATTTAAAGGTCAACTTGTCATTGATGAACATGCTCAATTTGGAGTGAAGTATGAGTGATTTAGACCAACTAGATGATCTTGACCTGCTAAACGATGACCTGGATTTCGATGCACAGGATTCAGCGTTAACATCGAATAAAGCACCTAACACGTTAGATGCACCAACAAGCAAGTCAAACATTGGTATGATTCGCGACATTCCTGTTGAAGTGACAGTAGAAGTTTCAAGACGCAGCCTTCCTTTAAAAGAAGTGATGGCGATTGAACCTTCTTCTGTTGTCATGCTGGATAAGCATGAAGGCGAGCCCGTTGATATCAAGATCAACGGTGTTTTATTTGGTACAGGAAGCATTATCACTAAGGATGGCAAATACGGTGTTCAAGTTTTGTCTCTAGTCGATAGTGGAAGCCATGAATAAAAAGCTTTTAGGATGGCTAACAGTCATCCTTTTTTTATTGTTGCCTAACATAGCAGCAGCAGAGCCAGAACTGAGCCTGTTCACCATCAATGATGCTTCAGGCTCCAGTGAATACTCGGTAAAACTGCAAATCCTCATTTTGATGACAATGCTGAGCTTTATTCCAGCATTTATCATCATGTGTACCTGCTTTACACGCATCATCATTGTATTGGGTATTTTAAGACAAGCGCTCGGTTTACAGCAGTCGCCACCAAACCAAGTATTGGTAGGCCTTGCTTTGATCTTTAGTATCCTGATTATGCGTCCAGTTTGGACAGACATTTACGACAATGCCTACCAACCTTATGCCAATAATGAAATCACCTTAGTTGATGCTCTACAAAGAGGCAGTGTTCCTTTGCGTGAATATATGTTGGCGCAAACGCAAACCCAGACTCTTGAACAAGTCACCAAAATAGCAGACGAACCTTTAGCAGACAAACCCGAAGACATTCCGTTTTTGGTGCTGTTGCCAGCCTATGTACTGAGTGAACTGAAAATTGCGTTCCAGATTGGCTTTATGGTGTTCTTACCATTTCTAATCATCGACCTTGTTGTGGCATCCGTATTGATGTCTATGGGTATGATGATGCTTTCACCATTGATCGTGTCACTACCATTTAAACTGCTGATATTTGTTGTCGTTGATGGCTGGGGAATGTTACTGGGTAGCTTGTCACAAAGCTTCTGGATAGGAGGCTAGATATGACTCCTGAAATGTCAGTAACCATTGTCGCACGAGCATTATGGGTTGTTGTTTCTATGGTATCGGTACTGATTGTCCCGAGCCTGTTAGTCGGCTTACTGGTTGCTGTTTTGCAAGCCGTCACTCAGATCAACGAACAGACACTGAGCTTCTTTCCGCGTCTGATCATTACTATGCTGAGCATCATTTTTGCGGGCCACTGGCTTCTGACGCAAGTATCTGAGTTTTTCGAGTACATTTTCTTCACTGTGCCGACTCTGGCGCAGTAAAAGCGCGGCTCTAGTATGCTCGATCTCACCTTCACGCAGATTACGGAATGGCTTGGCTTTGTTTGGTGGCCATTCGTGCGCTTTGCCGGCTTCTTTTTGGTGGTGCCTTTCTTTGGCGACACACGTATTCCTGTAGTGGTAAGAATTCTGCTCCCTATGATCTTCTCGATCATGTGTGCCGGCATTATTGATAGCGTTCCGTCACTCAATCCGTTTTCTATCCAAGCCTATGTGTTTGCCATATACCAGTTTAGCTTTGGCTTCATTCTGGGCATGGTTGTATTGCTGTTTATGAACATATTCAGTATTGGCGGGCAGGCGGTCTCAATGCAGATGGGTCTTGCTATGGCAGTGATGAACGACCCTAGCAGCGGCGCCAGCGTGCCAATTACCGCACGTATATTCAATATCACAGCAATGTTGTTGTTGCTTTCATTGGACGCCCATTTGATCATTCTGGATATCTTTGTCGATAGCTTCCGCCACTGGCCATTTGATACCGTGTATCCATTTGAAGGCATCAAGCATGTACTCACCATGTTCGGCTGGATGTTCTCTTCTGCCCTGATTATTGCCATTCCTGCCATGTTAACCATGATGCTAAGTAACGTTACCTTCGGTTTTCTGGGCAAGATAGCGCCTTCATTGAACATTTTTACATTAGGTTTCCCGATGACCATGTTGTTGGGCATGTTTGCCTTGATGCTGTCTATCTTTGGTGTCGGTGATATTTTCTTTGATCTGGTCAGCGAAATGCGTGACCACATGAATTACGTGTTGAGTCTATAAATGAGTCAAGGGGATAAAACCGAACAGGCCAGTAGCCAGAAACTCACCAAAGCGCGCGCAGAAGGTCAGGTAGCCCGTGCCAAAGAGTTTACGACTGCTATCTGTATGATAGTCGGCGTGAGCTATTTCTACATGTATGGCGCAGAGCTCAAGCGATCTATCTTTCTGCTGTTTGAAACGGCTTTTACCTTTGATTCAACAACCATATTCGACATAGAGCCTAGCCTAGAACTTCTGGCCCAATCCTTGTTCATTATTATTAAGCTGTTTGCACCAATGATGTTGTTCATAACACTGACAGCAGTAGGAGCAAGTAGTGTTCTTGGCGGTTTCAACTTTAACTTCAAACAAATCAGTCCGAAGTTCTCTAAGATCAATCCGGCCTCTGGTATCAAACGTATTTTCTCTAAACAGACCTTCGTTGAGTTTCTCAAGAGTGTGGTAAAAATCGCCATAATTTTGTTCCTGCTCTACACCACACTGAATAACAACGTCGGGATTATTAGTGGTCTTGTCAGAGCCTCATTTCAGACGGTGACACAAATTGCTTTTGGTAACCTAATAACGCTTGTCATCATGTTGATTTCCGTTGCCGTTATTTTCGGTTTGATCGACGTCCCTTATCAAAAAATGACGTTTAGCAAGCAGATGATGATGTCCAAAGAAGAGTTAAAACAAGAGCACAAGCAGCAAGAAGGTAGCCCGGAAGTCAAAGGACGCCGACGTCAAATTCAAATGCAATACGCTCGCAACTCAGCCAACAAAATGGTACCAACTGCGGACGTAGTATTAATGAACCCGACTCATTATGCTGTCGCGCTTAAATACGATATCGAAAAAGCAGAAGCTCCGTTTGTCGTCGCCAAAGGCAAAGACGAAGTTGCGTTCTACATTCGCTCTTTGGCAGACAAACATGAAATTGAAGTGTTAGTCGTTCCCGAAATTACGCGTTCTATTTACCACACAACGCAAGTCAACCAGATGGTTCCAAATCAGTTATATCTTGCTGTGGCACAAATTCTGAAATACGTTCAACAACTACAAGCATGGCGCAAGGGCCAACAAGCCAAACCAAACAAGCTACCAAGCTTTACGATTCCTGAAAATATTCGCTATTAAGTTATTCGTTATTAAACTATTCGCCTTTAAATACTCGCGTCGTTTTGTTGTCATCCGTCACCACCATCTGAGTTGGTTTCGAACAGACAGCAAAAAGCCAGCACTCACAGGCTGGCTTTTTAGTATTAACGCGAATTTAAGACGAGAGAAATTAAAACACGCCTTTCTTTTTCAGACGTTGTACTTTCTCCAAACGTTCCTCAACAGACTCTTGAGGTTCAGCAAAATTGGCAGGTGTTGCAACTACCCCGCCCTGCTGTTTAATCTGTTGCATCAACTGGCTAATCAATGTGTTTTGTTGAGTCACTACGCTCTTAAGCTCGGTAATTTGCTGGCTGTGATCGAGTTTATCGCCAATTGCTTTCGCAATATCATGACTGAGAGCTTGTTGATCAACAGAAGCTAGCTGGGAACTTGATAAGGAACCGCCCATCAGTTGCTTTTGGTGTTCAATTAACTGACTACTAATGATGGAAGCTATATCTTGGCTCAGTGCCAAAGTATCAATGTCATTTGAGCTTGAACTCGGCATTAGCGTGATCAGGTCACGAAGCGCTTTTTCATTCTCTGCGAATTTGCCACTCATCGAGTTGACAATTTCTTGGCTTAACGCCTGTGCGTCTATCTTGCTTTCAAACTGAGTATTAGCATGAGCGGCAATATGCTCAACTAATGATTGCTGATGCTGCGCAAGCTGAGAACTCATATGTTCAGTAATATGAGTGAAATCAGGGACGGACGGCGTGGTGTTGGCAGAAAAATCTATCTGAGATAAATGCTCAGACAGTTTCATTTCGAGCAGATGTTCAATCTTAGATGAAACATTATCAATCACTGAATCAACATCAAAAGTCATGCTTTCCGTTGACGCGCCTTCTTCCACTCGACTTTGGACACCATGAGGTTGAATCTGATGCACCTTCAGAATGTCCAGAAGCGACTGCTCGGTAATTGAATCGTTAGACAATGCCATCGCAAAACTGGTCGCCAGTTCTGGTTTTAAACAATGCAGAAACATGCCACTCATATAAATATCTTTATGGATGTGGACTAACTGGTGCAGCTCCATCGCAGCGGTAGAATCCGCCGCGAGTTCTTTACGTTTTTTCGACCAGCCAATAAACGTATTGTAGGCAAAGCTATCAGGGATAGATTGCAACGGGTCGAGGTAGATCGCCAGAGATACGCGTTTGAAGCGCTTATTCATCAACAGCTTCCTCTACGTTGCTGTTGTTTTCATCTGCATGATACAAGCACATTTCTTGAGCCAACGCGGACTGAGCGTTGTCAACAAGGATAACTCGGTCACCTAATGTTGGATACGCATCTTTCACTGCATCATAAATAAGGGTTGCACCGCCACCCACGAGGTAAACGCGGTTCGGGTTTTTAGCAAACTTCTTCGCTTCAGTAACAACTTGCTTACCAAGCTCATGAATTTTAGCATTCATTTTTTCACGAACCATCTCGATTTGAGATTCATCGTTAATCACTTCTGACGCAAATTCATCATCGTGGCGACGGCGGATAAGTTCATTTGCTACAAGGTAGCTTGAGTCACTGTCTGCAAACGCTAATGCTTTGCGAACCGTGTTGGTCACCATAGATACGCCGATTTCGTTGTTGCCATATACGCCTGACACTTCGTCAAACTCACCAACAACAATACCCATATCTAAAGTAGTACCGCCTAAGTCGATCACAAGAGAGCGCGTGAATTCATTGCAGTTAGAGTTCACTAGCGTTGATAACACCGCAGGTAAACTTTCCGGCATCACTTCCACTTCTACCACGTTGAACGTTTTACCTTTGTTGAGTGAGATTTCACGCATCAGGTTTTGGCGTTTACGTTCAATGTTCTTCTCATTCTTCTGGCAATCTTCAAAACGGTAGTATTCAGTGATCGGTAAAGTCACAACCAGAGAAACATTACAAGGCTCTAAACCTGTTTGAAGAAGTGCATGATGCACCGCCAGTAAGTTCAAATCATCGTACTGATAATCAACGTGCGTTGTTTCTAATGCTTTATCAGACGTTGCATCGTAAGTGTATTTAAAGCCATCAATAGTGTAGTTGTAGACTTTTTTATCGTTTCTTAACGCTGCACTCTTCCAATCTTTTCTAAATGAGTTTGGTGACACCAAACTTTTAATTTCACCGTCAGCCAACCAACTTACTTTTACGTTTGTTGAACCATCATCAACAGCAAATTTCATCAAAGTATTAGTCATGTGTGTAACCTTAAGATAAAAACCAACTAAATAGGAGCGAAGGCGGATGTTAACTGAAGCACTGCCGATTAACCTAACTTCAGCAAAATATCAAAACCACCCAAAAACAAATTTAACTAATTGTTTTTATTTCACTTTATTTCAACCACATAAACTCAAACCTCTAGGATGACAGCAAAATAAGAAAAGCCTCACAATGCAAAACCTACACACTTACAGCCTTAACTGACATGCCATTTATATTTAAAATAGACGTCTAGATGTTTACAGCTCCAAAAAAAGGGCGTAAGTTAGTTTTTAAATTCATGATGCTTACGGAATGATGAGGAAATCTCATGATAGAGCTAAAACATTTAAGAACGATTGCTTCGCTGAGAGACACAGGATCATTGACGTCAACAGCGACTTCACTCCATTTGACTCAATCAGCCCTTTCTCATCAGATTAAAGACCTGGAAGCGAGACTTGGTAGTCAACTTTTCTTACGAAAAACAAGACCGGTAAAGTTTACTTCCGAGGGTGAAATACTGTTAAAGCTTGCCGATGATATTCTGCCGAGAATCGCCAAAGGGGAAAATGAGCTAGCGAGCTTAAAAGAAGACGTGAACGGCAGGCTGCATATGGCGATTGAGTGCCATTCCTGTTTCCAATGGCTTATGCCCGCGTTAAGAGAGTATCAAGTGGCTTGGCCAAGTGTCGCGTTAGACTTTTCATCTGGCTTCGGTTTTGAGCCTCTGCCGGCACTGCTTGCTGGCGAACTGGACTTAGTGATTACTTCCGACATTCTTCCGCGCTCAGAAGTACACTACGAACCTCTGTTTGATTTTGAAATGCGCTTAATCACTGCCACTAACCATCCTCTCGCCATCAAAGAGTCTATTGCACCAGAAGATTTGGCAGAACAAACACTGTTGAGCTACCCAGTGCAGAAGCAGCGTTTAGATGTAGTGAAACACTTCTTACACCCCGCAGGTGTAGAGCCAGCAAAATGGAAACAAGCAGATAATACATTGATGTTGGTACAGATGGTGTCGGCAGGCTTAGGCGTTGCTGCTCTGCCTAATTGGGCCATCAGCGAGTTTTCGCGTCAGGGATTGATCACCAGTAAACCATTGGGCAATGGCTTATGGCGTCGACTGTTTGCGGCGGTGCGTAATAGCGATAAAGACAAACGCTACTTACAAACATTCTTTGCAACGGCAAAACAGCAATGTAAAAGCCACCTTGACGGAATCAAGATGGCTTAAAAATGCGATTAAACTTAACAACCTGATGATTTGAACTGGTTGGTTAATGGATCATAGCGAAAGCCAAGATGACTCAATTTACCAACCACGCTATCAACATCCATTTCATAAGTGGAAACCAGCTCATCTAAGCTGTCACACTCCAAGCGTAGCTTCTCATTCACTATGCCTAAGAGAATAATACTGTCCAGCTTATTAACATTGCTCAGATCCATATCGGCACTCCTTTGAACAAAACCCACTTATTAAGCCTAGTCTGGATTTCACACAAGAAAAGTGATTTTGCTCTAGGGAGTTAAATTCTGATTATTGGATCAGATAAAGACTGTGAAAACCTGTACTCGCCAGCAACACCAGCAAGAATGCTACCGCTAACTGACCTTTCTCCGGCTTCTTGGCCGTAATAATATGCCAGCTCCAAAAAACGATACCAGCAATCAGTAAACTGAAACTGATGATCAATGGCATGGTTAACTCGGCTAACTGTTCGCTTTCAAGTGAGTAAGCAAATGGAACAATGCACAACGTTGTAGCCATTGCAGACAAAATTCCTACCACAGGCAGAATACGATGAAACGCATCTAGTCTGCTACGAGCAATAGACAAAAGCATGTTCGCGAATACCGACCCAAGCAAAAATATCATCATGAACAGTGATAAAGAAGCACTCCAGCTTGCCGCTTCACTAATCAATACACCGACATATGCCAGTGATAAACCGTTAGCCAGATAAAGAACCCAAATAGGTCCTTCATCACGAGTTTTGGTCGTCTGCACTCGGGAATAGAAGTAAAAAATAGCAAATACCACCAAAAATGCTTCAATCTTAATCGAAGCGACGGCCAACCAAAGCACACCTATTGAAGGCAATATCTTATGTATGCGCCCACGTTGACCCGGACAAATATCACCTTTAACCAAAATCATCGTCAGAATAATTTGAGCGCCCAAAAGCATAGGAGCGAAAACAGAAAGTAGTGAATAAACCATAATTTCAAATAAGTGAGCCAAGTTTTAATAGAGGGCGATAATAGCAAAGCGCAGTTCTCTTTCCTATCTCTGTAGACTTAACAAAATCCCCAACAAAGATGAGGTGATGTTCCGCTAGATACTCCATCTTCAAGCCGCTATAATGCGCACCTCTCAAATACAAGGTCAAAATATGTACAGCGATATTACTCCTATCCATCAACACAAAAAGTACTGGGCAGAATGCTTCGGTACCGCACGCTTTTTACCTACCAGCCGTAAAGAGATGGATGCGCTTGGATGGGATAGCTGCGACATTATCATTGTGACCGGTGACGCTTATGTCGATCACCCAAGTTTTGGTATGGCAATCATAGGTCGTCTGTTGGAAGCACAAGGTTTCCGCGTCGGCATCATTGCGCAACCAGAATGGCAAAATAAAGACGCGTTTATGGCGCTGGGTAAACCGAACTTATTCTTCGGCGTTACAGCAGGCAACATGGACTCGATGATCAACCGTTACACGTCAGACAGAAAATTGCGTCATGATGATGCCTACACTCCGAACAATGAAGGCGGTAAGCGTCCTGATCGTGCAACACTGGTTTATTCTCAGCGTTGTCGTGAAGCTTATAAAGATGTGCCAATTGTACTGGGTGGTATTGAAGCAAGCCTGCGTCGTGTTGCGCACTATGACTATTGGTCAGACAAAGTTCGACGTTCAGTACTGTTTGATGCGAAAGCCGACATTCTGTTATTTGGTAACGCAGAACGCGCTCTGGTAGAAGTGGCACACCGCTTAGCTGACGGCGAATCAATCAGCGATCTGACTAACGTACGCGGCACAGCAATAAACCTTGCGTCAGTACCTGAAGGTTTCAAGGTTATTGATTCATCAAGAATTGATAAACCAAGTACGCCATTTATACCGACTAACCCGTACGAAGTTGAAACACAATGTGAAACCAAGAAAGAGGAAGAAGAAGCGAAGCCGATTACCGTTCGCCCTTCCCGTCATGATTCAAAAACCACAGCTGTGCGTTTGCCTTCTTACGAGAAACTGATTAATGACCGTATTCTTTATGCTCATGCAAGCCGCGTACTGCATTTAGAGACTAACCCGTATTCAGGCCGTGCTCTGATTCAAAGCCACGGCAACCGTGAGCTTTGGGTTAACCAAGCACCAATCCCATTGTCCACCGAAGAGATGGATTATGTGTTTGATCTGCCGTATGCACGTGTACCGCATCCTAAATACGGTAAAGATAAGATCCCTGCGTATGACATGATTAAAACGTCAGTCAACATTATGCGTGGATGTTTTGGTGGCTGTTCTTTCTGTTCTATTACCGAACACGAAGGTCGAATCATTCAGAACCGTTCGAAAGAATCGATCATCAACGAACTCAAAGAGATCCGCGATAAAGTACCGGGCTTTACTGGCACTATCTCGGATTTAGGTGGCCCGACAGCAAACATGTACCGTTTAGGTTGTTCTGATCCTAAAGCGGAAGCCAACTGTCGTCGACCTTCCTGTGTGTTCCCGGGCATCTGTCATAAACTCAATACCGACCACAAGCACACCATCGATTTATATCGTGAAGCGCGTAAAGTGGAAGGTATTAAGAAAGTGATGATTGCATCTGGTGTTCGCTACGACCTCGCCATTGAGTCACCTGAATATGTCAAAGAGCTTGTGACTCACCACGTAGGTGGCTATCTGAAAATTGCTCCAGAGCATACCGAAAAGAGCCCGCTTGATCTGATGATGAAACCGGGTATGGGTACATTCGACCGTTTCAAAGAAATGTTTGATAAATACAGTGCTGAAGCGGGCAAGAAGCAATACTTAATTCCTTATTTCATCTCTGCTCACCCAGGTACAGAAGATGAAGATATGGTGAACTTGGCGCTATGGCTGAAAAGCCACAACTACGAGTGTGACCAAGTACAGAACTTCTACCCATCACCAATGTGTAACGCAACGGCGATGTATCACTCTGAAGTGAACCCTTTAAAACGTGTGAAATACAAAAAACGTGAAGATGTCACTGTACCGAAAGGTGACCGTCAAAGACGTTTGCACAAAGCCCTTCTTCGCTATCACGACCCACTAAACTGGCCGCTGATCCGCGAAGCTCTAATCAACATGGGCAAGAAACATTTGATTGGTGATAAACCAAACTGTTTAGTTCCTGCTGAAGATGGTGACAAACTCACGCCAGCGCAGCGTCGTAAGTCAGGTCGTCACGGTTCAAACCGATTTGCTACCAAGCATACCAAGTCACAACCGGGATTTGATGCACTTCGTGGTGACAATAGTCGTGGTGATAGCGGTCGTGGTGAAAATGGCCGTAAAGAGAACAATCGTGGCGATAACCCACGAGGAAACAAAGCATCGGGCAACAACAAATCAGGTGCAAAAGGTTCCTACGGCAGTTCACAAGGCAGCAGTCGTCCACAAGGTCAAGGTAACGGCCGCCCGCAAAGCAGTGCTCGACCAAATGCAAACAAAGGCAAAGGGCAGAACCGACCTTCTCAACGTACGCAATAAAGCGTTGGTGAACAGCAAAGCATAAAAAAGCGCAGCTCTCAGGCTGCGCTTTTTAGTCAATTATCTGTTGGTTTTTATAAGCAGAAACTAACGCGAATTACGCGTACTGCTCTTCAAACTCTTTCATAAACGAAACAAGTGCTTGAACACCTTCAAGCGTCATTGCGTTATAGATTGATGCACGCATACCACCAACAACACGGTGACCTTTCAATGAAGTTAAACCACGAGCTTCAGCTAACTCAAGGAAAGTACCGTCTAGTTCAGGCTTCGCTAATTGGAATGGCACGTTCATTAGAGAACGGTTGTCTGGATGAATACCGTTACGGTAGAAATCAGATGAATCAACATAGTCATAAAGCAGTGCTGCTTTTTCACGGTTTATTTTCTCAATCGCTTTCACGCCACCCTGCTCTTTTAACCACTTGAATACCAAGCCTGATAGATACCAAGCGTAAGTCGGTGGCGTGTTGAACATTGAATCTTGTTCTGCCAACAGCTTGTAGTTCAGGATGCCAGGAACAAGGTCACTTGCTAGCTCTAGCAAATCATCACGTACAATTGCGATACAAATGCCCGCAGGGCCAATGTTTTTCTGCGCACCCGCGTAGATAACACCGTATTTCGAAACATCAATTTCACGAGAAAGAATCGTTGAAGACATGTCAGCAACGATTGGTTTATCCGTTACTGGTAAATCATTAATCTCAATACCGTCAATAGTTTCGTTTGGACAGAAGTGAACATATGCCGCTTCTGGATCAATTTTCCACTCGCTTGCTGGCAAAATAGCAATTTTGCCGTCTTTTTCTACTTTCGCGTCAAAAACATCAGTTTCGCAATATTTTTTTGCTTCTTTAACTGCGCTTTCTGCCCAGTATCCACCATCAATATAGGTTGCTTTCTTCGCGTTACCCATCAGGTTCAGAGGCACAGCTGCAAATTGTGCACGTGCGCCACCTTGGCAAAATAGTACTTTATAGTTGTCTGGGATATTTAGAAGATCGCGCAAATCCTGCTCTGCTTCTTCTGCCACCTTAATGAAAGGTTTGCTGCGGTGGCTAATTTCCATAACCGAAACGCCCATACCGTTCCAATTAACAAACTCAGCCTGTGCTTTTTCCATCACGGCTTTTGGTAACGCTGCTGGACCAGCACTAAAGTTGTAAACAGTGTCCGTTTTCGGCTCCATGTGTTCCTTGCTCCTGCTATCGATGATGAGTGTGATTAATACCACTTTTTTCATCGGATAAAAAGCAAGAAAAGAGGTCTTTCGACCTCTTTTCTTCAACTAATCTAAATTTCAAAGAGTTTAGATTGCCTTAGCGAATTAACGCGCCATCATTCCATACATAAACAGAGCAAAAAGCGGGACCTTCTGACCATTAGAGAAAACAACATTGCCTTCTTTGATGTCTGCTTTTAATTGATAACCTTTGTCGTCTTGCGTCATCATTTCCATCATAAGTAGCTCATCCACGCCCTGTTGAATGGTTGGGTAATCATCAACCAGTTGATTCGATACAAACGCTTCAAGATCACCCGTTAACGCAGACATAATCACACTCGGATCTTTCTGTACGTCATTGGTGCCTTCAGGAATGTTAAGAGTAATCTTTGACGAAAACTCTCCCTCGCCAAGATTAAGAGCAAAAGGTTTGATGCTGACAAAGAACCCTTGAGAAAATAGCGAATCAACGTGTGGCATCGCTTTTTCAAGGTCTTCCGCTTCTAAATAGGGATTACTTTGATAGATGTTTGACAGTGCAAGGAAAGCCTCACGGTCTGCGTCACCCAAAGTGAAATCGAGTTGAACATTGTTCACTTCACCGTCATCAACCATAACCTTGCCAACATTCATCTTATGATTGCTGGTAAAACGCGATTTTTCAGTGTTGAACTCAGACTCAAACTGATATGAAGTACTCTCGGCAGAAAACAGAGTCGAACCCAGACCATCGTCAACAGTTAAACTTCCGAGTGTGATGTTTTGCTTTCCAATCCAAAATCCTGAATCTTGTTTACCGTTACCTTGGCCTGAGAAATCAGAAATCAACATGTTCTCGCCAGTTTCAAAATTCAAAGCAATAGACGGGATAGTAACGTTGAAATCCATTTGTCCCAAAGCTGTAACAGTGCCCGTTACTTGAGAAGATAGAATAGAAATCGCTACAGAATCTGGGCCTTCACTTTGATAATGCCAGTTATCTAGTGTGGAAGAGAAACGGGTGTTTCCATTCAGTTGCGTGGTACTGTTAACCACCAGCGGAGACTCTGGATAATCAGGGAACGTCGACACAGATGAAATACTCGCCAACCCATGGCGAATATCGCTGTCCACGATAACTTCTGTTGGTAAACCTTCGTGCTGCATTTGCAGCTTAAGAACCGGGTTGGTAACAGTAAAACGTGTTTGCGCATGCGAAGACAGATAACCACGGTCATAACTGATCAGTTCTGCAGAGATATCGTTATTGCTGACGTGTTTTAAGCCATCGCTAATCACATTCTGACCAATTTGTCCCACAGCTAGAGGCCAACATAACGCCAGCGAGACTGCGCCACCAACTGCACCAATTAATTTTAGTTTTTTCATATAAGTAGGTTCCTATCCTGTTTCATGCAGTCTACCGACAAGGTTCAACGAGCTCAAGGCGGCACTTAGTGAATTGATTGTAAAAGTGTTTGTCCTTCCAGAATATGAGTCGATAGTTGCCGCTGATTTAGCATTCTAAAACCTCGCTCTCAGTTCGTTTTGCGCTCACTTGATAGAGTAATGCTGTCAGATTTCAATATGATGAGAGCAACGTGAATCAATACGCCCTACTCTGCTTAGATAACAACCCTATTAGTATCGAACAATGGCGACATGAACTGCGCTCGTTCGCCACTAAGTTTGACCTTCATACCGCCGATTCTTTTGAAGAAGCTCAGCAGGCGCTGGAGTATCTGGAATCTCAGAATCAAACGGTAGCGTTAGTCATCGCCAGCCATAACGAGAATTTAAACGGTGCGGACTTTTTGATTCATCTGGACAGAATGGACAACACCAAGACTGCTCGTAAAGTTCTAATCAGTTGCGGTCAAGATATTCAGGCGATCGTCAGTGCTGTCAATGAAGGTCGACTGGATTACTGCTTAACTAAGCCCCTGCAAGATAACGTGCTTTATAAAACTGTCGTCCAAGAACTCACCACCTATGTGTTAGAAAATGACAAAGATAACGCTCTTCACTACAGCAGTGTTCTTGATCAGCAAAGGCTTTTGCGTTCACATATCGACAACAAAATGCACTCTTACCGGCAAGGTTTTATCTCTGAGTACCATCAGTTAACCGACGCTGAACTCGCTGATCAGGTCATTGGCGCGTTATATCAGTTTTTTGATAAGCACGATGACACTAAGGCTTGTCGGACATATTCCGCCGAGCACTTGCTCACTGTCGAAGGTCAGGAAAACCGCTTTTTATGGTTTATCACTGAAGGAGAAGTTGCTCTTTATAAAAAAGATAAACATGGTCAACAGCGCGAGGTCGTTAGGCACCAAAAAGGGAATATCGTTGGAGGGATGTCATTTGTGACTGGCGAAAACTCCTTCTCTACCGCAATCACGTTGACTAAAACTGAGGTGATTAAACTAGACAGAGATGTATTTGCCAAAGTCATGCACACCAACACCAGCTTATTGCCGCTTTTTACCAACCTGTTATTGCGTCACTTCAATCGACGCTTACAAAGAAGCATCAACACGAAAATACAGTTACAAGAAACCCTCGAATCACTGGAATCTGCGCATCAACAATTAATTGAAGGTGAAAAAATGGCGATGCTTGGGCAGTTAGTCGCCGGTGTGGCCCATGAACTCAATAACCCAGTGTCAGCAATTTTGCGCGGTACCGACACTCTCTCCAATAATATTGAAAATATTGTCGAGTCATACGCTGATTCAGCAACCAATCATCAAGGCTCACAAATGCTCAAGGCAGCTCTGGCGGCAAAACCGATGTCGACTTCAGAAGAACGTGAGCTCGCTAAACTGCTGGAAAACCAAATACACAACCGTCTTCTCGCTAAGAAAATGGTTAAACTTGGCCTTAATAATAACGAAGAGTCCATCAAACAGGCCAAATCAAATCCAGATGCCATGTTGAAGAACTTGGAATCATTAGAGCGCTACCATCTGACCGGTAGCACTCTTCGTTCCATCAAGGTGTGTGCGCAAAGAATTACCGATATGGTTAAGAGCCTAAAAGGCTATGCACGAGCGGATGATGAAACCTTCCATGTGGTTGATATCCATGAAGGTATCGAGGATACGCTGGTCATTTTTGAAAACCGATTGAAACTTCATAAATTAGTTAAAGAGTATTCATCTATCCCGCCCGTGCGCTGCCTACCAATTGCACTTCAACAAGTGTGGACGAACTTAATTTCTAACGCGATAGACGCTTTCCCTGACAGAGGCGTGTTAGAAATACACTCTTATTTGGGAGAGAAAGACGGGCAAACCTATGCCGTTGTTAGCTTCAAAGATAACGGGCACGGTATTTCAGAAGAAACCAGAGAGAAGATTTTCGAACTTAATTACACAACGAAACGTGAAGGTAATTTTGGCTTAGGTATTGGGCTTTCTATTTGCCAGCAAATTATGCATCAACATAACGGCTGGATTGACGTCGAGTCTAAGCTCGGCGAATACACAAACATGCGAGTATGGCTTCCTTTACTCCTCGCCAGCACTGATTAATAAGGAAAATAACATGAACAAATTCATGATTTTATGTGTCGATGATGAACGAGAAGTACTTGATAGCGTCATGCAGGATATTGATTGCTTTGAAGAAAACTTCATTGTTGAAGCCGCACAGTCTGTTAGCGAAGCCAAGTCAGTTATTGAAGACTACCGCGAGCAAGAAGTCGCACTAGCATTGATCCTATGTGACCACATCATGCCAGAACAGACCGGAATTAGTTTTTTAATTGAACTGAATGATGAACCAGATACAGCAAAAACTCGTAAGGTTTTGTTAACAGGGCAAGCCGGACTCAACGACACCGTAGAAGCGGTTAACCATGCAAGTCTAGACTTTTTTATTGCTAAGCCATGGATGGGCGAACAACTAAGACAAGTAGTTAAAGAACAGCTTACCTACTATGTGATTGAAAATGAGAAAGATCTTATGCCTTGGGTGAGAGTTCTGGATACCGAGAAAATACTCAACGCTATCGCAGAGAAGCGTATGGATTTTGGAGAGTAACCTTCTCTAATAAACTGGCATTTAAATTGCTAGAATTCTACAAACGACAAAACTATGACATTTTTTGATGGTTTCTCTATACATCAATGCTTTATGATGTCAAAAGAGTTGAAGCTGGATTCAGGAGCAAGTGTGAATCCTTCTTTAAAACCATGGAATTAACGATAAAAACAGGTTTACCGTAACTATGCGTAAAACAATCATTGCAGCAGCACTACTAATTGCTTCGGGACAAAGCTTAGCCGAAGTTGACCGTAACAGCCCATCAATTATGAGCAACTTTAGTTATGACTATGCAGAAGCTCGAATTGGTGCGAGCCCAATGACTTTTGGTGCTGGTATCAGCAAATCAATTCACCCAAATGCTCACGTAATTGGCCGAATCGATTCTGAACTTGAGAGCGATTACGCTGCCGCTGCCGGTTTTGGCTTCCATGCACCAGTAAATAACTGGGCTGATTTCACTGGTGAAATGCTTTTCCGCATTGAAGATAAAAAAGACGGCGCAAGTGCAGATACTGGTATGGAGCTAAATTTGGGTATTCGCCAATGGTTAGGTCCACAACTTGAAGTGGGTGGTAAAGGCGGTTACGTTTCAATTGAAGACAACGATGACTGGATTGCTTCTTTCTACGCACGATTCCACTCAACAGAGTTATTCTCAATTGGTGCTGAAGCTCGTTTCAACGACTCTTATGGTGACCAAATTATGTTTACTACTCGCTTCAAGCTTTAATTTGAATCTAGTAGCCACATGAAAAAGAAAAGCCGAAGTTTAACACTTCGGCTTTTTAATTGGATTAACGCTGGCAACTCTCTAATAACTGACGTTTACGAGGCTCTTGCAGTAGTTTCCAATGAATCCCTTCAATCGCCCCAGCAAATTTCCACAACAGTTTAATATCAACGTCATTACCATAGGTCTGACAAACTTTATTAAACACCGTTGGAGCACCTAGCTTTATAAATGTATCTACATCATCGACACCGGATTTTTTAACCATTCTCTCCAATGTAAGCTGCATGTTAGGCAAATCGCGCAGACGACGGTTCAGCGACGACTTTTGCACAACACGTTGAGAAACTGCGTTTTTAATTGACGTGCCAACAATGGCATCTAATTCTTGATAATTACTCGAGTAAAGGTCTGTGATGTCATAGTAGTTAACTGTCGCTACAGTTTGTTTCTTCACATGACGGTACTTTTCACAACCTAACGCGGTTAACTGATCGTCTAACTCCTCTCCACCGCGGATATATATGCAATCGTTAGTTAACAACGCATACATAGCATCTTCTTGGAATAAACCTATACCACCAAACATTGAACGCTGTTGGCTTTCACCAAACTTATTTACATAGTCGAAAAATGTTCGCTCTACCATAGTCATTGACCCTTTAATCAAATTCCCCGATTAAGAAAGATCACCAGATAGCAGTACAATTTAGCGAATAAAATTAATGATTTAATTATTAGTACCTCATGGCTATGAGGATACCTACTTTGTTATTTGACTATGATAGTTAACGAAGCGAATTAAGTCAGGACATATCTCACACTCGACCACTTTTTATTTATCAAAAATGAGAATCGACTCGCATTGGTAAGTTTTTAAGTATTTAAGATTTAAAAATTCCTTCCACATTCCGATTTTCGACTTGCAATAGAAGAAATTAGCGGCACTGAGAGGGAATCGGTTGCTTATACACATTAGCGAAAGTTAAAATATGCCGACTTCTGCCTACTAATAATTTTTATGAATCACTTATCTTTTTACTGGCTTCCAGACAACAAACAACTTCTGATCAAGGGAGTCGAGAGCGAGTTTGCGAAACTTGTAGAAACCTCGATCAATACAGGGAGAATTACCCTCCCACCAATACCAGATGTGGTATTGCAAATACAAAAAATGTCGTCACAAGAATCGACCACAGTTTCTGATGTAGCAAATTGCCTTGCCGATGATCCTAGCCTTGCCGCCGTTGTGATTCGCATTGCGAACTCCGTGATTTTTAACCGCCGTAATATTACCTGCAATGACTTGACCACTGCCGTTTCACGACTAGGTATTTTGCGCGTTAGGGATATCGTGACAGCTCAAGCTATTGAGCAGTTAAAACACGCCACAAACTTGAGTAAAGAGTGCAACAACATATTGATCCACAGTGCTACCGTTTCTCGGGAGTTGGGTGCGACCATGGTGTTGGTAACACAGGCCTTTAAAGAACTCGACCCGGAACACTATCATCATCTGGAGCTGGAAAAATCCCTGCTTGTTGGTTTATTGGCTGACATTGGATTGTTTTGCTTGGTCAACGAGTACCATCAGTATCTGGAAAACGGTAACTACCTTAATCAAGACATTGCTCTACAGATTTTTCACTCCCGCTGTTCAGACACCAGTCATTTGGTATTAAAGCATTGGGGCTTCGATGCTGACTTTTTAGACGTATGTTGCAACAAACAAAGTGTGGAACATTCTTTCGAAGTCAGTTACCTTGATGTAGCACGAATATCAAACCACTTGCTTATGTTTAGAAAACAAGACGATGCTATTGATGATCACGAAGTAGAAATCAATACGACTGGTGCGGAAGTTCTCTTTAACCTGAGCAATCTTAGCGATATGGAATTTAATTCCAAACTTAGAGCGGTTATAAACGCCAGCGGTTTCTAGACCTTATTTCGAGGAATGTATGCTTTCAGGGATGTTGTTTATCTTTGCCCCACTTGTGGTGGGGTATCTGTTCTCTATTGACAATAAAAATTGGCTAGCAAAACTCAACAGTGCGACTGCATCGCTTGTTTATGTCATCTTATTCCTTATGGGATTAAGTCTTGCATCTCTAGACAATCTGGGTGACAACTTACAGCTCATCATTAAATATACAGCGGTGTTCTTCCTCGTGATTGGTAGCTGCAACCTAGCTGTTTTGCCATTTGTCGATAAACTTCTGCCATTAGAAACCGATGTTAGCCACACCAAATTACCTCTATCCCGAATGGCTCTGGAATCTGCAAAGCTGATTTTAGTTGTCGGAGGAGGATTAGTCATAGGTATCGTACTTGGCTTTGATCTGAGTTGGGTAGACACCGCAAGTGAGTGGATTCTATTTGTTCTGCTGTTCTTTATTGGCATTCAGTTAAGAAATAGTGGCTTATCGCTTGGTCAAATTTTGCTGAATAAACATGGCATGGTTATCGCCAGTGTCATCGTCGTCACTAGCCTTGTTGGCGGCGTAATCGCTTCATTCATTTTGGATATTTCTCTCTACCAAGGGCTTGCGATGGCATCAGGTTTTGGCTGGTATTCTTTAGCAGGCATTCTGATGGGCGATGCATTCGGCCCTGTTTTTGGTGGTGCTTCTTTCCTGATTGAATTGCTGCGTGAACTGATATCTTTAGTTCTTATCCCTATGTTTATTGGCCGTATGCCTTGCACATCGATTGGATATGCTGGCGCAACGGCGATGGACTTTACGCTTCCGGTGATTCAAACTACCGGGGGAGTTCGTTGTGTTCCTGTCGCTATCGTCAGCGGATTTATACTAAGCTTGCTCGTTCCAGTTTTGATGCTATTTTTTGTATCTCTCTCGCACTAATTGCATGAGAATTTATGTACATTATGCAACGCTTATAAAAGACGAATTTGTCAGCCCAACATAAAAAAGAAATGCCAGCGCGTCAAAACAAGGCCCGCGAGAGCATAATAACAATAGTTAACAAAGGAACAGTTATGAAACGCCTTCTATCCACACTACTTCTTTCCGCCACTTCTCTAAGTGCGGCTGCCGCAGATAATCAGTGCTTCGCTGGTAAGTATGACGCATACATTGATGCTTCTTTAGGGTGGTATGAGGATCTTGCACAACTCACTACAGATAGTTACCCAGAGCTGGCGGATGTTAGCCAATGGTTTCTAGAAGGTCGTAAAAACCACTTCGAACTTAACCGTGCAGCAGTACACTACTATCTGGACAACGATGCATCAAAAGTAGCAACAAGCCAACCTGTTGAAGCTTGGTTAAAGCTTGAACAGCACGACATTAAAGTACTGGCATCACGCAGTGATGAGCTAGGAAAAATCGCCAAAACCACCTTCGATGATCGCCAATCAAAACCGCACGAAAAAAATTATGAGTTACGTTCCGCATTTGCAGAGCTTTTAAGCCACCCGAAACAAATCGACACTGCGCTTAACCGTTACAATAATGCGATTGCGAAACTAGAAAAAATTGAATGTAAGTAAAAGTACATTTTTTAGCTCATAATTTTCGTATTTTAGGCTTTCCGAATTAAGACGGGACATTAGTCCCGTTTTCGTTTAGATTGTCCCGCTGCAACCCTAAAACTACAACTATATATAGACGCGACATGGTATCAGAACAAAGAACCGCTGATGCGAATTTCGAATCTCTGCTTCGAATCTTCACCGTACCAGAAGGGCCAGACTCAACGCTGACCAGAATAGAAGAAGAACTCTCACGCAATCTAAACAAGTTTTTGCGAGAGCATATCGTTGCCGAAGAGAAATCTCTCAAGGATATCGAAAAAGATTTCTCCGATGCTCACATTCCGGAGCAGCCGGAATTTGTGTCTGACCATACGCAGCATCTGCTAGACACTCTTGTATCTCACTCTGTTCATACCGCTTCACCAAGTTTTATTGGTCATATGACGTCGGCTTTGCCTTACTTCTTAATGCCGCTGTCAAAAATCATGATTGCCTTAAACCAAAACTTGGTAAAAATTGAAACATCGAAAGCTTTCACGCCTTTAGAGCGTCAGGTTTTAGGTATGTTACATCGCTTGATTTACAACCGTGATGACGGCTTCTACTCCTCTTGGATGCACAGTGCAGAACATTCTTTAGGTGCTTTCTGCTCTGGCGGAACCATCGCCAACATCACTGCACTTTGGGTCGCACGCAACAAAGCATTAAAAGCGCAAGGCAGCTTTAAAGGCGTAGAAAAAGAAGGCCTGTTCAAAGCCATGAAGCATTATGGTTATGAAGGCTTGGCTGTTCTCGTTTCCGAACGTGGTCACTACTCTCTCAAGAAGGCAGCAGATGTTCTCGGTATTGGACAAGAAGGTCTGGTGTCAGTAAAAACTGCGGATAACAACCGCATCTGCCCTAAAGACCTACAAGACAAGATTGCCCAGCTTAAACAACAAAACATCAAACCGTTTGCGGTTATTGGTGTCGCAGGGACGACCGAAACAGGTAATATCGACCCGTTAAGAGAAATTGCGAAAGTTTGCCAAGACGAAGGCTGCCACTTCCACATCGATGCAGCTTGGGGCGGCGCGACATTAATGTCGAATAACCACCGTCACCTACTCGACGGTATCGAACTGGCGGATTCAGTCACCATTGATGCCCATAAACAGCTCTACATCCCTATGGGTGCGGGTATGGTGTTGTTTAAAGACCCTGACGCGATGAAGTCGATTGAACACCACGCTCAATATATCTTGCGTAAAGGTTCCAAGGATCTCGGTAGTCATACATTAGAAGGTTCTCGCTCGGGTATGGCAATGCTGGTTTATGCAAGCATGCACATTATTAGCCGAGCTGGTTATGAACTGTTGATCGACCAAAGTATCGCTAAAGCACGCTATTTTGCTGATTTAATTAAAGCTCAACCGGATTTTGAGTTGGTATCAGAACCAGAGCTATGCCTTCTGACATATCGTTATTTGCCAGCACATATTAAACAGGCATTAGAAAAAGCGGATGCTAAGCAGAAGCTCGCTCTTAATGAGCTGCTCAATGAGTTGACCAAGTTTGTGCAAAAAACTCAACGTGAAACGGGTAAGTCATTCGTATCACGCACTCAGTTGAATCCAAAATATTGGGATCAACTCAATACGATCGTTTTCCGTGTGGTGTTGGCAAACCCTTTAACGACGCATGATATTCTGCATTCGGTGCTAGATGAACAACGTAAGATTGTTCAACAGGCGCCTAACTTAATGCGTCAAATTGAACAGATGGCGCAAAGTATCCTAAGCGCGTAAAAGCTTTGAAAGTTACAGTGAAATTGAAAATTACTTTCGATTTGCTGTAACTTTCTCATCATTCACTCGCTAATATTCTCCAATATCGATAAATCACAGCTAAAAACTGTAGTTTTTTTTAATTTTTAGTTTGAGGCTTGTCATATTCTCATCATCCCGTGGATTTTTCGTTTCGGGATTCCTACAGCTTAGGTTTATACTGACGTCATGGCGTTGGTATTAGGAAATTTATTATTTCCTTATTTTTAAATGGTTTATCCATGAAGCCAACAAGTTGTTCTCTATGCCTGCGTGAACACTATGAATACATTAGAAAAAATTCAAAAAAATCTGGAAAATTTTAGCAAGTCAGAGCGCAAAGTCGCTGAAGTTATTATGGCTTCACCACAGACTGCCATTCACTCTAGCATTGCAACATTAGCGAAAATGGCTGATGTGAGTGAACCGACTGTAAACCGTTTTTGTCGTCGCCTAGACACAAAAGGTTTTCCTGATTTCAAACTACATTTAGCGCAAAGCCTTGCCAACGGAACGCCTTACGTCAACCGCAATGTTGAAGAAGACGATGGTCCGGATGCTTATACCCATAAGATTTTCGAATCAACTATGGCGTGTTTAGATGTAGCAAAAAACAGCTTAGAGCCAATGCAAATCAATCGTGCAGTTGACCTTCTGACACAGGCGAAGCGTATTTCGTTTTTCGGATTAGGGGCTTCGTCAGCAGTCGCTCGTGATGCGCAAAACAAGTTCATTCGTTTTAATATTCCGATCAGCTGCTTTGAAGACATTGTAATGCAACGTATGAGCTGCATTAACTGTACTGATAATGACGTTATCGTTCTTATCTCGCATACTGGCAGAACAAAGAGCCAAGTTGAAATCGCAAATCTCGCTCGTGAAAACGGCGCAACTGTGATTGCAATTACAGCAAAAGATTCACCTCTTGATAAAGCAGCGTCTTTATCTATCTGTTTGGATATTCCAGAAGATACAGATGTGTATATGCCGATGGCGAGCCGCGTTGTTCAGATGACAATCATCGACGTTTTGGCTACAGGCTTTACTTTACGCAGAGGCTCAGGTTTCCGCGAAAACTTGAAGAGAGTAAAAGAAGTACTGAAAGACTCTCGTTATGACAAGTCTTCTCAATTCTAAAAAAACGGAGCTTCGGCTCCGTTTTTCTTTCCTTTTCATTGTGTTAACTATTCTGTTTTTGAACCTTCTTCTCTCATAGAATTGTAGAGCAGTTCAACCTTGCCACTCATCTGAACCTCTACAGGTTCTTGGCAAACACCACTGCACTCACAAACTTGATTCAAAATAAACACTAAGCGCTCTTTGGTCAGTGGGATCGGATTTCCCTTTATCGAGTTAGATTTCAACGCATCTTGAGCCACTTTTTCAAAAGAGGTATTGCATACACCAAAGCTACTCAGTAACGGTAATCCTAGCGCGTCAAGCATAGCTTCAACCCAAGCGATTCCGTCTTCTATTTTTGCCTGATCGTTACCTGTAAGCAGTTCCGCTAAGCGCGTATATCGATGAAGAATGTCATTTCGGCCAGCTAATCGCGCAGCATTGATGTTTTCAAGCATGACATAGGGCGAGAGACGAGCAGTAATTACACTGTGCGGAGCTTCCAACTTGCCACAAAGTGCCGATGCTAACCCATGAGCAGCCCCCAGCTTAGCATTAGTTGAAGCCATACCGCCCAACATGGCAGCAAAAGAAAGATCAGCACGAGCAGTTCTATCATCTTGCAGGCATGCAGGTAGCACTGCCCGAGAAAGCTTGCGCATCCCCTCCTCACAGACCATATCCGTGAGTGGATTTGGGTCTCCGCAAACATACGATTCCATAAGATGCGTAAAGGTTTCCATAGCTCCTCGTCCAGAGATAAGTGGCTCTGTACCGTAGGTTAACGTCGGATCAACTATCGCAACATCAGGAATCATATCAGGACTGCGCAGGCTCACTTTCACCTTATCCTGACCAGATTTTAAAACGGCTTTACGCGTGACTTCCGAACCTGTGCTTGCGGTAGTGGGGATCGCAATCATAGGTAGAGGTTTAGTTTTTAGGGGAACACAACGACCCAGCACTTCAACATAATCATAAACGTTGCCTTGATTGGGAATAATTGCCGCTAACGCTTTTCCCATATCAAGAACACTACCACCACCTATTGCGACGACGAGATTCGGAGAAAAACGACGTCCGATGATGGCTGTTTCTTCCACCATGGTGATATTCGGTTCACCCGAAATAGATACATGCTGATAACGGAGTTTTTGTTGATTGAGATAGTCGACAATTGGTCGAGCACGTTCACTCTGCTTACCAGAGACTAAGAGAACGCTGTAACCAAATTGTTTAATCAATGAGAGGGAGTTTTCGAGAGCCCCTTCCCCAAAGATAATTCGGCTGGACGTCATGAACTGAAACATAGTGGAACTCCATTCCGCTACAATAAGTTGCAACTAGATTGCCCCTATCCAAAACGGTTTTTTTTGACGCAGGGCAATTCGTAAGCAATAACCGCTTTTTTTAACTGAGAATATGCTCCAAATCACGTATGCCAAGACTCAAGGGTGAATGCTACTTTCAGCTCTGCTTTAACAGAATAATAATTAATCGTAAAAAGTCGTCTTTTTAGGCATTTTTTTAGTTCATCAGTAACACGTTCAAAACGCACTTCTTTCGATAGGTTTTAACTATTAAAACAAGTGATAAATGCAGCTTTATTTTCTATGAGGGATCGGGCATAGTAGTCTCAAATGAATTATAGGAGAAAGATATGTTCGCAGTTATTTTTGGTCGCCCAGCCTGCCCTTATTGTGTTCGTGCTAAAGAGCACGCTGAAACGCTAAAAGCAAAACGTGACGATTTTAACTACCGTTATGTTGATATTCATGCGGAAGGTATCTCAAAAGCAGATTTAGAAAAGACTGTAGGTAAGCCAGTAGAAACGGTTCCTCAGATCTTCCTTGACCAAGAACACATTGGTGGCTGTACAGAATTTGAAGCTTACGCGAAAGAACACCTAGGTCTTTTCGACGAGTAAAAATGCAAATTGCTGCATAAAAACAATGACTAAATAGCCCGCAATATTAAGCGGGCTTTTTTTATTGATAATCGACAGGTTTGCTCAAGAATTTACTTATTTTTTTTTGTTATTACGTTAGAATCGTCACACTTTATAGTTCTACTGTTGCACATGTAATAATTGAGATAATTTGTGAACATCGACGTCGTCCTTTTACTTGAACAAAATCCGATATTGCTAATTTTTGTCGTATTAGCACTTGGCTTAACTATCGGCAAAATTCGTTTTGGCAGCCTGCAGTTAGGCAACTCAATCGGTGTACTCATCACTTCTTTGTTGATGGGACATTTAGGGTTTTACATTAACCCTGAAACGTTAACTATCGGTTTTATGCTCTTTATCTACTGTGTCGGTATTGAAGCTGGACCGAACTTTTTCGGTATCTTCTTCCGTGACGGTAAAGATTATCTCATTCTCAGTATCGTCGTACTGACGACAGCAACATGGATCACCTATTTCGGCGGTTATTATCTCAACCTCGATTTTGGACTCGCTGCCGGTATGATGGCAGGCGCCCTCACCTCTACACCCGTGCTAGTCGGTGCTCAAGATGCATTGAACTCTGGGTTAGCTACCGCACCACGGAACATGGAACTATCAACCATTCTGGAAAATATGTCTGTCGGTTATGCGATGGCGTATCTGATTGGTTTAATCAGTATGATTCTGTTTGCCAAGCTATTGCCTAGACTGCAAAAACAGAACTTATCCGACTCCGCACAACAGATTGCTCAAGAACGAGGCATTGGCGGTAACAGCCAACGCAAAGTCTATCTACCAATTATTCGTGCATATCGCGTTGGTCCTGAACTGATTAAATGGGTCGATGGTCGTAACCTTCGCGAACTAGGTATCTATGGTCAAACAGGCTGTTACATCGAACGAATCCGCCGTAACGGCATACTAGCGCATCCAGACGGTGAAGCTATTTTGCAAGAAGGCGATGAAATCGCACTGGTTGGTTACCCTGATAGCCACGCTCGTCTTGATTCCAGTTTCCGCGAAGGTAAAGAAGTCTTCGACCGTAACTTGCTGGATTTGCGTATTTCTGAAGAAGAAATCGTGGTTAAGAACGACAAATATGCTCAGAAGCGTTTATCCGATTTGAATTTATCTGAATACGGCTGTTTCCTAAACCGAGTTGTCCGAGCGCAGGTAGAAATGCCGATGGACTTAGATATCGTGCTTGCCAAAGGTGACATCCTTCAGGTGAGTGGCGAAAAAAGCAAAGTGTTAGGTTTAGCTGAAAAAATCGGTTTCATTTCGATTCACAGCCAGATGGCAGACTTGCTCGCATTCTGTAGCTTCTTCATCTTGGGCATACTGTTCGGTTTAGTCACCATGACTTTCGGTCAGGTCTCATTTGGTTTAGGTAATGCTGTCGGTCTTTTGCTATCAGGTATTACACTAGGCTTCTTACGAGCAAACCACCCTACCTTCGGGTATGTCCCGCAAGGTGCACTGAACATGGTGAAAGACTTAGGCCTAATGTTTTTTATGGCGGGCATAGGTTTAAGCGCCGGTGGAAACATGTTCCAGCATTTATCTGAAGTGGGTGTGCAAGTGCTTGGCCTTGCGTTCTTGGTTAGCTTTGTACCCGTTGTGTTTGCTTATCTCGTTGGTGCTTACTTGCTTAAGATGAACCGAGCCCTTCTTTTCGGTGCCATCATCGGTGCACGTACTTGCGCCCCTGCCATGGATATTGTGAACGACTACGCTAAGTCGACCATTCCAGCACTGGGCTATGCCGGCACTTATGCGATTGCCAACGTTCTGATGACGCTGACAGGTACCATCGTTATTCTCTTGTTCTAGCTTTCAAATACCGCTGCTTAGGCAGCGGTTTAAAGCGATGACCTGAAGAATCAATGCAAAAATCGATGAAAAGAAAAAAGGCGCTTTTAATAAGCGCCTTTTGTTTATTTCGAATCCGAGGGATTATATATCGATAACGTCAAATGCCACTTCTGGGTTAACGTCTGCATCGTAATCCACACCTTCAACACCGAAACCAAACAGTTTTAGGAACTCTTCTTTATAGAGTTCGTAGTCTGTCAGCTCTTTTAGGTTCTCAGTAGTAATTTGAGGCCATAGGTCGCTACAGTGTTTTTGGATGTCTTCACGAAGTTCCCAATCATCTAGACGCAGACGGTTTTTCTCGTCTGTTTCTGGCGCAGTGCCGTCTTCTTTATATAGACGCTGGCTGAACATGCGGTAGATTTGCTCCATACAACCTTCATGGATGCCTTCTTCACGCATTTTCTTGAATACCATCGCAATGTACAGAGGCATTACCGGAATTGCTGAACTTGCTTGAGTCACAACAGACTTAAGAACCGCTACGTTTGCAGTACCGCCTGTTGCAGATAGCTTCTCATTCAGAGCTGCTGCTGCACGATCTAAGTCCATCTTCGCACGACCTAACGCTCCATCCCAATAGATTGGCCAAGTTAGTTCAGTACCGATGTAGCTATAGGCAACTGTTTTACAGCCTTCAGCTAGAACACCACCTTCTTCAAGCGCTTGCATCCAAAGTTCCCAATCCTGACCACCCATTACAGTAATCGTGTCTTGGATTTCTTCATCAGTTGCAGGCTCAACGCTTGCTTCAATGATGACATCTTTATTGGTATCAACCGCTGTTGAAGTGTAAGTCTCACCAATTGGTTTTAGTGAAGAACGAACCACTTCGCCTGTTTCAGGCATTTTACGAACTGGAGACGCAAGAGAGTAAACAACTAAGTCAATTTGACCTAGGTCTTGCTTAATAAGCTCTACAGCTTTCTGTTTAGCTTCGTTTGAGAATGCATCGCCGTTCAGGCTTTTCGCATATAGACCTTCTTCGTGAGCAAGTTTGTCAAATGCAGCTGCATTGTAGAAACCTGCAGTACCAGTCTTCTTCTCTGAACCCGGTTTTTCAAAGAAAACACCGATAGTTGCAGCACCGCCGCCAAACGCAGCAGCAATACGAGAAGACATACCGTAGCCACTAGAAGAACCGACAACAAGCACGCGCTTAGGCGCATTCTTGATTGGACCTTGTGCTTTAGTGTAAGCAATTTGTTCTTTTACATTAGCTTCACAACCCACTGGGTGCGTTGTTGTACAGATAAATCCGCGAATTTTAGGTTTGATGATCATATTCAACTTCCTTCAAAAATCTTCGCTAGGATAAAAGGTTCAACCACAATTCGCACCCTATTTCTGTAAAAATAGTCCGATTTAGCAAGTGGTTGGATCACTTTCCATCAACATTTTCCAAGCGACATAAAAAAGGCTTCACTATGGAAGCCTTTATATAAGTGATCACTCTTATCCTTAAGCTACGTTGTTTAGCTTAGGTTTCACTGTCTGATTGGTCAAAACTTTTGAAAAATCATGGCTAAAGTGATCCACTTGAATCGCCTTATAACGCAGTTTTTCAGCCGCCAAAATGGCATCAATTTCATCAGCAGTGAGCACACCCGCTTCTTTGGCTTGAATTAAACGGTCTGCGAGTAAACCTTTACGAGCCACTTTACCCTCTTTCACGCCGCGATAGAGTTTCTTCTCAAGGCCTTGAATAGCGTAAAGCGACAGGAATGCTTTTTCCATCAAGCCAACACTGTCATCCTCACTCTTTCCGATATAGCAAAGATGTGTCAGGCGGTCACGATGAGCGCCTGGAATCATTAAGCTTTCAGCCACAGCAAGCGTTAAATCGTTGCTAGGCGCTTGATAATGATTACCCAGCGGGAACAGTAGACCTTTCAGCAGCTTACCTACCGCTTTAGTCGGGTAGTTTCGGTACACTTCGTTCATAGACTTCGCAGCATGGTACAAACAGTGTTGCATTGCGTAATGAACATAATTTAGGTCAGATTGCTGACGACCGTCATCTTCGTATTTCTTCAGTACCGCTGACGCCATGTATAAGTAGCTCAAGCCGTCACCCAAGCGGGCAGAGATCATCTCTTTACGTTTCAGTTCACCGCCAAGCGTTAACATCGCCATATCAGCACTCACTGCCAAAACGCGGCTTAGGCGAGTAAGTTGTTTGTAGTAGGTTTTTGTTGGGCCACTCATATGCGCTTTAACAAATGCAGAACCTGTTAACGCCGCAGTAAGTGCACCAATTGAGTTTTTCGTTGCATGACCGATATGCTTGAACAGCAACTTATCAAACTCTTTGGCCCCTTCTTTTTCATCAGGGTTTGCCGCCGCTTCCATTTCTTTCAATACATATGGGTGACAGCGCGTCGCACCTTGACCAAAAATCATCAGGTTACGAGTAAGAATGTTTGCACCTTCTACAGTAATCGCGACCGGAATACCTAGGTAATGACTCGCCAGATAGTTCATCGGACCGTCTTGAATTGCGCGACCGGAATGAATGTCCATAGAGTCATTCAAAATCGTACGAGCAATTTCTGTCATATGGTACTTGGCAATTGCAGTAACAATACCCGGTTTCTCTTTCAGATCCAGAGAAGTGGTCGTCAGTGTTCGGGTCGCCTCTAGCAGATAAGTTAAACCACCAATTCGGCCTAGAGATTCAGCAACACCTTCAAATTTACCAATCGGCATACCAAACTGCTTACGAACGTAGGCATAAGCACCTGTAGTACGAGCTGTTAGATGACCAATCGCTGTACCTAATGCAGGAAGCGAGATACCGCGACCTGCTGACAGGCATTCCACCAGCATACGCCAACCTTTACCTGCGTAATCTGAGCCGCCAATCAGCCAATCCATAGGGATAAACACATCGTTACCGCGTGTTGGTCCATTCATAAACGCAAGCCCGAGCGGATCATGACGTTCACCAATCTCTACCCCTTCGTGACTCGCAGGAATCAACGCACAGGTAATACCGATATCTTCTTTGTCACCGAGTAACTTTTCAGGGTCGCTCAGTTTGAATGCCAAGCCAACCACTGTTGCCACGGGTGCAAGCGTGATATAGCGTTTGTTCCAGCTTAAACGAATACCCAGAACTTCTTTACCTTCGTGTTTGCCGTAACACACTACGCCTTGGTCAGGAATACCACCCGCATCAGAACCAGCTTCTGGTCCTGTTAGTGCGAAACATGGAATGTCTGTACCGTCAGCAAGGCGCGGCAACCAGTAGTCTTTTTGCTCTTGAGTGCCGTAGTGAGAAAGTAACTCACCTGGACCTAAAGAGTTGGGAACCATGACGGTTACTGCTGCACTGATTGAACGTGTCGCAATGCGTGAAACGATGGTTGAGTTTGCTAAAGCAGAGAACTCACGACCGCCATATTCAGCAGAGATGTTTAGAGAGAAGAAACGCTCTTTGCGCATGAATGTCCAGACATCCTCTGGCAAGTCGCGGTCTTCTTTTACTATTTTATGGTCATCAAGCATTTCAAGCAGGGTTTCCAGCTCGTTATCCATAAATGACTGTTCTTCAGCAGTAAACGACGGTTTTGGGTAATGGTGAAGCTTTTGAAAATCTGGCTGACCAGAAAACAGCTCACCATCCCACCAAACACTGCCCGCTTCCATTGCTTCTTTTTCAGTACTAGACAGCGGTGGCAATACCTTCTTAAACAACTTAAAGGCAGGGTCACTTATCCATTTTTGTCGTAGAGAGCTCATTGTTCAGATCCTTTTGTTCACGGGACTTTATTATTATTTTTAGCTTATATTTTCGCTGCTACGCCAGCAGCAAGATATGGAATGATCTGGTCAACAACGACTTTTGCATCGACCTTACTTCCAAAATCATTTTCTGCGATTTCTGCCAGCGCCTTACTTGAAGCCATAGTGAAAACACATGTGCCTAAGGTAAAGTGCAGACGCCAAAACAGAGTTTCGCGTGTTAATTCAGGGTTCGCTTTCATTACCGAGTCTGTAAACAATTTCAATACATCTTGGTAACGAGTGGTGATAAACCAGCGCAGATGCCCCTGCACATCTGTATAACCTCTTCCGATCAACAACATAAAACGGCTGGTACCGTGTGTACTGACCTTGTTGAGATTTCTCAAAGGTTCTCGCAATGATTCAAACACATCCTCCATTGAGTAAGACTCACGTTGATTCAACGTAATCAGAGCTTTGTGTACTTCAGGCATAAATGCCTCTAAGTAACGGTTCAGCACTGCGCGAACCAAAGTTTTCTTATCACCGAAGTGATAATTCACTGAAGCTAAATTGACTCCGGCTTTGCCGGTAATCGTTCTTAACGAGGTATCATTAAAACCTTGTTCAGCGAAAAGCCCTTCAGCTACATCCAGTATTTTTTCTTTGGTACTACTTCTCGACGCCATTCATCACTCACAGGAAATACTTAAATCAAACACCTGTTTGAAATATACTTCTGATACACAAAATTAACAACAGATTAACATCACACTTCTTGATCTTACTTTGCCATTTCCTTGCATCCCCTTGTCATCGATAGAGAAAAACAAAAAACTTAATCTTTTTTCATTCCCCAAGGAACTAAACCCAAAATGCATAGTCCTAATTAGTGTCCGTTGTTAGCGCATTAAGAGTTTCACAGGCCGTCAAACTGTTTTTCTTCTAACAACACGAACACCACTGCTTTTCATATTTAACTCCATTTTTGTATCCGCCCAGATCGCTTATGTTCTGGGCTTTTTTTTATTCATTTCAAACACCCACGGGTTAAATGCACTAAGGGATATGACTTTTCTTCGACGATGAATAGATGCAAGATAGAACCAAATAGGTCTAGGCTTGTTGCTTTAGGCGGTAAGCGATGCAAATGAACGAGCGTTGAAATGAAAAAAATATTACTGGTTGAAGATAATCGAGAAGTGGCGGGAATATTGTTTGATTACTTTGAAAGTGAAGGGATGGAGCTCGACTATGCCGACAATGGCGAGCTAGGCCTCAAGTTGGCTTTAGAAACCCCGTTTGACGCCATCATTTTAGATCTGATGCTACCGCGTATGGATGGATTAACCGTCTGTGAGAAACTCAGAGAGGCCGGTAATACCACACCAGTGCTAATGCTGACTGCTTTGGATAGCCGTGAAGATATGTTGAGCGGCTTTAAATACGGTGCCGATGACTACCTGACCAAACCTTTTGATCTCGAAATTCTTGAAGCTCGCCTGCACGCGTTAATTAAGCGTTATAGAAGGACAGTAACTGAAACGTCTCTCGAATTCGCTAGCTTACGCATCGATCAAAAGACACATCAAGCGTATCGAGACGGCATCAAGCTTTCATTAAATCCAACCACCTATTCCATTTTGGAACTGCTTTGCCAACGTGCTCCCGATGTGGTCACTCGCGAAGAAATTACGGATATGCTTTGGCAGGATAACGAGCCAAACAACGATGTACTGCGTAGCCACATTTACCAACTCCGTAACCAGTTAGATAAACCTTTCGAGTCTCCTATGCTAGTCACCGTGCCTAAAATTGGCTTCCGTTTGGAGATGGTATAATGAACACCATAAGTTTTGCCAATACCCGTACTCTTACTGGTCAATTAGCCCTATTTTTTACTGGTGTCGCTTTGGTTATGGGCTTAGCCAGTTACATTATTTTTTATACGGCTCTGCACTGGTCAGAAGACAAAGTGGGTGAACGACGCATCGAAATAGATAAGAACGAAGCCATCGCTCGCTTTATGAATGGTGAACAAGGCAAAATCACCATTGATGTCCTTACCACTGCCTATAACGATATCAGCCTAGTTCCAGCCGAATACCATAAGTATTTTGAAGGCAGAGATAGCTTTGTCGGTGAAGTCGGAAGCGACCCAGATTCACGTATGGTGTTTTTCAGCTACTACTATAAAGATGGTTCAAGAAAACCCGTCATCTTGCTGTCGGATATCAACCAGATAGAGTTTGGGAAAAATGAAACCTTATTCTCAGGTCTTATTGTTGTTACCAGTGTCGCAGGACTTCTACTCATCTTTGGCGGCCTACTGTTACGACTCTCACAACGTTTAATTGAACCGATTAATAACCTCACACAGCAGCTGACAGAACACAGTGGCAACGCTGCTCACGTATTTGAAATACCTAGCGGCGGTGCGAGTGAATTTAAAATTCTAGCCGACGAGCTCAATCAATATCGCCATGAAATTCACAGTCTAATTAAGCGTGAACAAGCGTTTGCCCGTTATGCCAGCCACGAGCTAAGAACTCCGTTAACCATAGTAAAAGGTGCTAGCAAATTGTTGGAACGCAATGCCTCTGATGATTTCCAGAAACGTCAAATCGTGCGTATCAATGAAGCCACCGCTCAGATGAGTACCATAGTTGACGCTTTGCTTGGCCTTGTGCGCTATGAACGCAGTGAAGAGGAAGCCGTTGTCAGAGAAGTGAGTAAAACTGAATTTGAAACCATTATTGAACTCAACAGTGCTCAGGCTAAAGACAAAGATATCGACATTGCTTTGGTTTTCCACCAAATGCCTCAGCTCAAAGCGGCACCCGCTGTTTTAAATATGGTGGTAGGAAACCTGCTGCGAAACGCCATAGCCGCCACACATCAAGGAGAGATCACGCTGGAAGTCTCTGCTGACTCTTTGTGCGTCAGAGACAATGGCCCCGGTCTTAATCAGGCAAAAAATCAAGACGGGCATGGCTTAGGTTTGCTGATAGTAGAAGACTTATGTCGCCGATATCACTGGCATTTTTCGATTAAGAATCGTCCTACTACAGGCTGCGAAGCCTTAATCAGTTTTGGGCAATAAACTTACGTCTGAGCGAAGTTGTTAAGGTTATAATGCGCTTCCCTTGGCTATTTCATTGCAACAGGAAGAGTTATGAAACTCGCAAACAGCCCTATTACTGAGCACCATTTCAACGGTCATCATTTTTATCTCAAACGTGATGACCAGTTGCACTCGCAGTTTAGTGGTAATAAAGCCAGAAAATTCATGTCTCTACTGGACGCTGATTTGCCTCTAGTAACGACACTGATTGGCTATGGCTCTGCGCAGGCTAACTCCTTGTATTCAATGGCAGCTTTAGCTCGTATTCGTGGCTGGCAACTAGAGTTTTATGTTGACCATATTCCTGCATGGCTAAAACAGCGCCCAATTGGCAACTACCGTGGCGCTCTGGAGCTTAACGCTAACATCATAGAGACCCGTCCATTTGGTCTGCATCCAAGAGAGTATATTGAACAGATTCGACAGCCAGATGAAAGCTGTTTGTCTGTACCTGAAGGTGGACGTTCAAAATTAGCCGAAGCCGGTGTCAAACAACTGGCATCAGAGATTCTGGAATGGATTCGCATGCAACCTAAACAAGAGTGGTGTGTCGCACTTCCTTCGGGAACAGGCACTACGGCGCTCTTTTTGCATAAAGCACTTCAACCTCATGGGGTCCAGGTTGTCACCTGCCCTTGTGTCGGTGGTGCCGAATACCTTACGGAACAGTTCCACGAGCTGGGTGAAACAAGCCATCCAGAGATACTGCAACTTGATAGCAAACACTACTTTGGCCATCTCTATCGTGAAGATTTTGATATCTGGCAACAGCTTCATGAACAAACTCATGTAGAGTTTGATTTGCTCTATGACCCTCTAATGTGGCGCTGCTTAATCTCTTGGCTGCAAAAAGAGTCATTTGCAAACGCTGATATACAAACTGAAAAACGCCCTGCACTCATCTATATTCATCAGGGTGGTCTGTTAGGTAATGAGAGCATGCTTCCTCGTTACCAACGCCAATTTGACCTATAAGGAACAGCTTTATGCCTAAATATTTTGCTCTATTGTTAGTACTTTTTAGCCCTATATCGATGGCTAAAACGATCTCAACTCCTGCGACTCCCGTCCCTGTAGTTGTCGATGGCAATGTAGGTAAACGCGTTTGCTACTATCAAGACCAAGCTTATTCAGAAGGTGCACTATTGCAGGTCGGAGAGCTATACATGATTTGCCAAGCAGCAAACAACTTTGAAACTAACGGGCAGTTAAAGTGGGTTCAACTCAACAATGAAAAGAAGTCTCACAAAGAGTGATTAATGTGTGAGATGAAGAAGCCTACTCGATACCAAACCGATCAAAGTAGGCTTCGAGATAATTATTGCCCCATGACTACACGAGCATTAATTGCTTGAATCGGACGGTTGTTATGTCCCATCAACTGTTCAAACTTCTCAACCTGATCGGCTGAAATGGTCAATGGCTGTTTCAATACCAACCAACGTACACCTTCAGAACACGGCGGTGTAGTTAATGAGCCATTAAAGCGGTAGTACTGCTTTTCTTTTGGTAACAGAGACGTCACGTCAAACGGTTTCGACAGGTCTGCTTTTGCTTCTTCTTTCGACGCTACAGCCAGTAGTTTTGCTAACTCAGCATTCTGCTCACCCAGTTTAAAAAACAGAGAAACAACCGCTAAGTGACCGTCATTATCAGCATGAACATAATGTGCTTCTAACGGATAAGACAGCCCATCGATGTGATTTTCTGAAGGCGTATGAAAATGGAACTGCTTTAACTCAAAAGCCTTATTATCAACCCACAGTGTATTCTGCTCAGAAACAGATGCTTGCAGAGTGTGACCATTGTTAGTGATAGACACTGCTTGGCCGGAATAATCAAACTTAAGGTTTTTCAGTTCTGCTTTTGTTACAGCGCTGATGTCGATAGGACTTTGGTTTTGTCCTTGAGCACATACCGCTGAAACCTTACCCCAATTCTCAGGCGCATGCTCCCCGTGATATCCCCAATCAGAAGCTTGAACTTGGCTCATTGAAGCAAGAATCATTGCAGCAGCCACTAGCGTTTTTTTCATCGTTTATCCCTGTTCACCAATAGAAAAACCGGATAATTACACAGAGCAATAGCTGAAAAATCGATGAAATCTTTGATTACTCAATTGTGATAAAGTCGAGTCACCGAAGTTAGAGACTGCTGCAAATTTTCAATTCGCTAATACCTTCTATCCACTTTCAACACAGAGATAACTTCATTCTGAATCCATTGCTAAACATGCTCAAAGTAATCGTCCAGCATTGGCGTTAATAGTGATAGCCACTTGCCATACGCATACGAGTTAAGGTGGAGGTCGTCTGCACTGCAAGTTAATGGCAATACACCTTGCGGACATATGACTGCATTCAAATCGATGTACTTTGCTCCAGTGTTGTTACACAGTTTGATGAGCTCTTGGTTTAACTGTGCTATCAGAGGATTTAACTCGTTTAATCGCTCACCAACAAATAACGTCGATTGTACCCATACCTCGATATCTCTCTGATGCCAGTAGTTCAGCATCTGGCTATAGTTCTCCATAATTTCGTCAACTCGATAGCCTTGAGACAAATCGTTAATTCCAGCCATCATGCAGATGAGTTTTGGCTGACAGGCGGTGGTGCTTTCGATTCGATACTTCATTCCATCCGTTGTATCGCCACTCAAACCACGGTTTGCTAACGTCACGCCTTGAATACCATCGTGCCAAGGCCCCCATTCTGTTATGGAATCACCATACATCACCAGTTCGACAGGTTTAGCAAAAGCTATGTGGTTATCTTGGGTTTGCATAAATCGGATCACCTTTTGAGTACGTTGATTAAGATCGAGCGACTGAGCTATCTGCTTAAACTGCTCTGGAGCAATATTAAAATCTTCAAGTGATTGGGTTAGCTTCTCAACGTCTGTTTTAAATCTCGAAATTCGAGTAGTTAAATCGTGTTCATCACGTAATGTATATAGCTGTTCGACCAGAGTGTAAAAATGTTGGGAAGGGTTAGCTTGATAGAGCTTTACCAAGTCTAGGCATTCAGCGTTCGTGAGTTCATTTAAAAGCTCTTCTCTGGTCATTTATTGACACCTTTCTTCTCATCTGATGATAAAACCAATGAAAGTCTTACATTTGCCATCAATTTTTTCGGAAAATGCTGGTAAGGGCTTGCTATTACCCTACAAGACGCATAACACTCTCACCTCAAGAACGATGAATATAACCACGAATAAGGGGCAATATGAATCATTTGATATCAGTAAGTGCACTTGAGTCATTTTTAGTTGCAATCAGTGTACTTTTCCTAGGGCATTTCATTAATGCCAAGTTGCCAATTCTCAACAAATTTAACATTCCAGAGCCAATTGTTGGCGGCTTGATTATCGCCTGCGCTATTACAGTACTGCATTTTTATGGCGTTGATTTAGAGTTTGATTTACCACTACAAAACACATTCATGTTGATGTTCTTCGCCACGGTGGGTCTTGCGGCCAACTATACACAGCTGATGAAAGGCGGAGCAAAAGTGTTTATTTTCTTAGCTATTGCATCCGTCTACATCGTCATCCAAAACGCCGTGGGAGTGTCACTGGCGACGGCCTTGGGTTTAGAGCCACTAATGGGCTTAATAGCAGGTTCAATCACGTTGTCTGGCGGACACGGTACAGGTGCAGCATGGTCTCAGACTTTCCAAGATGTCTATGGCATGAATAACGTTCTCGAAATCGCAATGGCATCGGCTACTTTTGGTCTGATCATCGGCGGTATTATCGGCAGCCCTGTTGCACAACGTCTGGTGGAAAAGAATAACATTGAGTCTGAGTACGGCAGAGGTTCTAAAACGCACGAGAAATTCCCAGAACTGGTTACCTACAATGAGTATGAAGAAGATAAAGTGACAGCAAAGAAAGTCATTGAGAAGCTGTTCTTTCTACTTATCTGCGTGACTGGAGCAAAGTATTTGGAACTTTGGGTCAGCTCTTATGAAATCTCATGGCTGATGATTCCCGACTTTGTCTACGCCTTGTTTATTGGTGTCATCATTACCAACTTCTTAGAAGTCACTAAAATCCGAAAATTAGACGCTGAAACCATCGATATGTTGGGTACAGTATCTTTAGCCTTGTTTCTAGCCATGGCGCTAATGAGCCTTAAACTGTGGAACATTTTCGACCTTGCTATTCCATTCTTAGTCATTTTGGCGGTTCAGTCAGCCATGCTTGCGGTATTTACCTATTATGTGACGTTTAAAGTCATGGGCAGCAACTATGACGCGGCGGTTATTTCGGGGGGACACTGCGGTTTTGGTTTAGGAGCAACGCCTACAGCGGTGATGAATATGGGTTCTATCGTTAACCGTTTTGGACCATCACCCCAGGCGTTCATGGTGGTTCCTATTGTCGGCGCATTCTTCATCGACATTGTTAACCTGATCATCCTGCAGGGCTACATATCGTTTTTAGGTTAAGCAGACCTAAAGGCTAGATACAAAGAAAGGTACGCAATGCGTACCTTTCTTTTTCAGATAAGAAAAAAGACGCCATAAGGCGTCTTTTAACATTAATTTGGCGGTGAGCAAGAGATTCGAACTCTCGATACGTTGCCGTATACACACTTTCCAGGCGTGCTCCTTAAGCCACTCGGACAACTCACCGGAGGTTAACCATAACGGCTAACGAGGCGCTAATTTAATGATTCAGCTAATGATCGTCAAGGAAAAATCCCAAAAAAAGCGTTCTAACTAAGTTATTTGCTTACTAATTGGCTAAATTGAATATTTTCCCTACAACTGTGTTTTATTTCTTTAGCTGTATCACATCGCACGGTAATAGCCAGGCACTTTAAACCAACGACGACACATATCGAGGAAGTAGCCATAAATCACGCCCATTCCACAAGAAACTACAGCGTTACTCGCAACGGCTGTCATGATTTGGTCTGTTGAAGCACCAACTGTGTATAGGATGGCAGCATATACCGGTGATTGGAAAAGCACATAAGCCACGAGATCGGACACGTTTTTCATCAAACTGGTTTCTGAAATACGGCGCCCCTGTCTCAGCATAAAATCTCGAAATACACCATAGGGCCAAGCGATAGCGATATTTACGGGGATAGACAAGGTTCGCGACGCTAGTGACTGCTCAAATGTCATCTGAGAGATAAAGATCTCAATAATCATCCCCGATACAAAGCAGAAAACAACCATTGCAAAAGTGTCCGCAGCAGCATGACGTATACAAAAAGGGCCACGAGCTTTCATTTATGTCCTCACAAGATAATAAACTGCAAAATTAGCGCTCTCATAACACATATCACCACCATAAAAAGTCCAGGCAGTTAATGGCGCCATTAGAGCACAACTTATATAGTTTTTGATCTCGTATTTTTATTCAGTTACTAAATAAACAACCATAAATGAAATGCAAAGTAGCATCTCTCTCTTATTTCACACAGTTATAACAAATGATTCAACTATGCTTAAAGGTTTAAATTTTAAACCGTGGGTCTCTTCTAATGACTTAATAATCTGAAAGCAATATGGTTAATAAATCGATAGATTCTTTAGGAGGTATCTCACCTTCTTCTAGATGAGATTTTACCGCTGTCAGCGCTGTGACCAATTGGCTGTCACTAGGCAGTTCCAAGGAATGTTCTAATAACTCAACTATGTCCAACGCTTCACCGACGGCTTTATTTTCGATGGCAATATAGAGTTTGACTAACAACTCCTCAGCGCTGCCACTAAAAGCCAACTTAGGCATTTCTGAATGGTACTGGTAAAGCTTGTTAATGTGCTTATAGAGAGCATCATCCAGCTCACCTGCATTGATAGGTTTCGCGACTATCGAGTCTGCTCCGGCATTCAACAGGCTTTCTCTTGTGTCTTTAAACACATCTGCAGTACAGCCGAGGATCAGAACTTGAGATTGAGGGCCTTCCAGTTGGCGGATTGAATGTATAGCTTCAACGCCGTCTTTGACGGGCATGTGGTTATCCATAAGAATGAGGTCAAATTGCCCATTCGCAACTGCTTGTATTGCAAGCTCACCATTTTCGACACATTCACATTCAAAACCTTTATTTTTCATAAACGTTTCGATGATCATGGTGTTGGTGCGGTTGTCTTCCACTATCAATACTTTCAATCCAGAAAAGCTTAAATGACGTGAGTGATTACTCTCGACCAATTCAGGCTCACAAACATCAATCTTCAGATTCACTTGAAAACTGGTGCCAATATCCACCTTACTGTTAACGGAAACCGTTCCTTCCATAAGTTCAGCGATCTGTTTAACAATCGCTAAGCCTAGGCCTGTGCCACCAAACCGTCGGGTGGTTGAAGATTCCGCCTGTTCAAATGGCCGGAATATTTTCTCCTGCGCCGCCTTCTCGATACCAATACCAGTGTCACGGACTCTGATACTCAGATAGAGCTGACCGTCGAGCTTCACTTCGCTGAAAAACACTTCCACGAAACCACGCGAGGTAAATTTCACCGCATTGTTTAATAAGTTAAACAAAATCTGACGAATTCTCGCCTTATCGGAAAAGTACCAGCGATTTGCAGGTACTTCTGAGTAGACCTTAAATTGCAAACCTTTCTCATGGCAAAGGGAGGAGTAAACACTGGTGACACTGCCAATAATAAATTCAAGTGGAAACTTGCTGTTATCAAGCTCCATGTGCCCTTGTTCGAATTTAGAGAAATCGAGCATCTCATTAAGCAGTGACATCATGTGTTCGCCAGACTCATACAGGCTTTTCAACTGTTTACGTTGCTGAGGTTTTAAGTCCCCTCGCAGTAGTATCTGAGCCATACCGAGAACGCCGTTCATTGGCGTGCGAATCTCATGAGACAGCGTAGCAAGGAAAATACTTTTAGATTTTGTCGAGGCTTGCGCTTTGATTTTCTCCGCTTCCAAATACACAGTCTTTTGATTGAAGGTATCAATCAAATAACGAATCTCATCCTGGCTGTGGTAAGGAACATCAATGATGCCACCCTCTTTTGAATCATCGACTTTTTGTGCAATCACCACAATTGGGTTAATCAGGTAGCGATTAATTAAGTAGTAACCCAACATCAGACAGAAAAGTAGTAGCGGCAAGATACCCTTCTCGACACTCATCACTAAGTCAAACACATCATCGTCGACCAAGCGATGCGAGTTCACTACATCAAGCTTCCAGTTAAAGTCACCAAAGGCGTACTTACTGACATACGCTCCATCCCGCAACCGGAAATTATGCTCTGTAATGGTTGAACCGTATGAGTCTCGCAGCGAAACACCCAGTTGGTATCTCTCTGCGTGAAGTGAAATCAGTGCAGTCAAACTTTGCAAAGATAGATCAACCGTGGCTACCCCAGCAAATTCACCGTTTACATAATACGGCGAAGTCACTGTGATCATTTGGATCTGAGTGAATGAATCCACATAAACAGGAGACCAAAATATACTACCGCTTGGTTCTTCCATTCCTGCCACATACCAAACTTCACTGTCATATCCGCCTGATTCTGGATTATTCCAAGAGTGGAGCTGGTCGACTTTGCCATCTGTGGCTCTGTTAAAGAACAAGCCTTTGTACTTAATATAAGGGTCAATACTGAACGGCTTAGGCCAAATACCACCGCTGATGACAACGTCATCGACAGTAGAAAATATCGAACGTAGCATGCGCGAAGCCTCTTCTTGGCTTTCTGATGCTTGAGCAATACTAACTATACTTTGCAGAACGCCCACCGAGCGATTGAGAGGGTCTAAAACTTGCGACGAAAGAAGCTCAGCACGCAAGTCTAAATACTGCTTCAACTCTTTTCTGAAAGGGGAATCCACAGCCAAGTAGGTCAACGAGCCAATTGTGGCCAGGAAAAAGCACAAATACACGATGAGAGCGAACATGCTCTTGCGCTTTAATGATGAACGTATTTCCATAAGCCTTTGATAAAAAATCCTTTAGCAACAGTATAGTGAAATTATATGGGAATTTACTCATAAGAAGGCTGCAAATGTTAATCCAAACCGCATTTTGTTTGTTAAAAAACGGGGTCTTCTGTGAACTCGCATCAAAAGACGGTTAAGGGTAAGATAGTGCTAATTTTTGCAGTAAAGTATGGAACCCTATTTTGACCTTACACGATATCCTTACCCAACCTGAATTTGAAGATAAGTTGCTTAACGAAGCTAAGTCACGTGGCTTTGTTGCTGCTATGGCCTGTGCGCCAAACATTCTTCCTCCGCAGGAATGGTTACCTTTCCTTTGGGGGGGCGAAGAAGTCGCACCTTTTAGTGATGGTGAGCAACTAGAAACTTACATCCAACATATTATTGATATGTGGAACCAATATCGCTCTTCATTTTTAGAAGGTACTTGGGTTTGGCCTGAAGGTTATGACCTTGACGAAGAAGAAATCGTTACCGATTCAGTACGTGATTTCTGTGAAGGTGTATTGCAGGGTTGGCAGCTTGCCCGCGATGACTGGGAAGTGCTAATGCCAGAAGAGAGCCAAGATAATGCCCTACTGGGCGGCGTTCTTCTTTCTCTCAGCATGCTTTACGATCCAGAAACAGCGCTGACGACTTTAAATGAGCAAGGTATGGAAGGCTTAGATCAGTTTGAAGAGATCTACGCTGCAATACCAGTCATGCTATGTGGCTTAACTCAGCGCGGTGTTGCTCTTGCTGAGGCACAGTAGTACTCATCTTCTATGAGAAAAAAAGAAGCCAGCATTATGCTGGCTTCTTTCATTTTGATTGGCGTGTCAATTCGTTGCTAGCCGCGCTTAAGCGTTGCCTTTTACTTTGATATTAAGCTGCTCTGCGAAATCCAACATACGATTTAGTGGGATCAAAGACTTAACACGTAACTCTTCATCAACAAAAATTTCGTGTTCGCGTCCACCATCTTTTAACGCTTTTTCAATCGCTTTTAAACCGTTCATTGCCATCCAAGGACAATGCGCACAACTACGACAAGTCGCACCTGCACCTGCTGTTGGCGCTTCAATTAGCTCTTTCTCAGGAACCAACTGCTGCATCTTGAAGAAAATGCCTTTGTCTGTTGCGACAATCATTTTCTGATGAGGGAGTTCTTTGGCAGCTTTGATCAACTGACTTGTAGAACCTACTGCATCAGCCAGTTCGACAACACTTGAAGGTGATTCTGGGTGCACCAAAATTGCCGCCTCTGGATAGAGGCTTTTCATCTTCTTCAGCGCATCTGCTGAAAACTCATCGTGTACCACACATTCGCCTTGCCAAAGCAGCATGTCTGCGCCAGTTTTGTTAGCGATATAAGAGCCAAGATGGCGGTCTGGTCCCCAGATGATTTTCTTATCTTCTGATTCAAGTTGCTCTACGATCTCAAGAGCAATACTTGATGTCACTACCCAATCAGCTCGCGCTTTTACAGCAGCAGAAGTGTTCGCGTATACAACCACAGTATGGTCTGGGTGCGCATCGCAAAACTCAGAAAATTTGTCAGCAGGACAGCCTAGATCAAGCGAGCATTCTGCTTCTAGCGTTGGCATTAAAATACGTTTTTCTGGCGTGAGAATCTTCGCAGACTCGCCCATGAAACGTACGCCAGCGATAATCAATGTGCTTGCTGGGTGGCGGTTACCAAATTTTGCCATTTCCAGAGAATCACCAACAAAGCCGCCTGTTTCTTCCGCAAGGGCCTGGATTTCTGGGTCGGTGTAGTAATGCGCGATTAAAACTGCGTCTTTCTCTTTTAGCAGCTCTTTAATACTCGCAAGGTAGGTTTGCTTCTCTTCCGCCGATAATGGAATCGGTTTTGGAGGGAATGGGTAAACCGTATCGATTTTATCTAATATATGGCTCATTGCTCATGCTCTATGCAACTTCCTTTAATTCGGGCATTGTACACCGACATAGAATAGATAGGCAAAAATGATTCTTTTGCGCAGCGACAGTAAATTTGCTGGCTCAAGAGCGATATCCGTCGCTTTAGCTAAAAGTGAAAGAAAAAAGAGGCTGCCGTTTGGCAACCTCTTTCCTATCATCTGCTTTATTACTTCAGATTTTCACTAGCGACTTTCGCTGAAGCACTGGTTGGGTATTCATCAACCACTTGTTGATAGTACTTTTTAGCCTGAGCTTCATTATTGTTTCGTTTAGCAATATCGCCTAACTTCACTAAAGCATCTGCTCGCTTGTTAGATTCTTTGTAAGAAACTACTGCAGCAAAACTGGTCGCAGCTTCTTTATCTTGTTTCTTAGCGAAGTACAGTTGCCCCAACCAATAATGCGCATTTGGTGCAAAGTTCGAGTTTGGATAATCTTTTTGGAATTGTTGGAAGGCGGCTATCGCACCAGCGTAGTCACGTTTCTTCAGAATTAGGTCTACGGCATTTTGATAAGCCGCTTGTTCATCTGCATCACTGCTGAATGTACCTTGAGGAACGTCTTCATCGTTAGATGCAGCCGCCGCAGGTGCAGGCTTTTTCATTTCACCACGAACACGGTCAAGCTCGACAAACAACTCCCTTTGGCGTTGTAACATCTGCTGCATATCGTAGTTATTTTTTTCTATCTGCCCACGTAATTCATTGATTTCGAGAGCCATGGTGTCTAGCTGCTGCTGCATTTGCACTTGAAGACGCGCACGAGTTTCAAGCAGACGTTCTAATCGCTGAACTTCAGATTCTGAAGAAGCTGCTCGAGTAGAAGAGGCTTGGCTAGATGAATTATTGCTGAGATCAGATACTGGAGCTGGTGCAGCGAACGAACTGTTCGCTGCACTTGCCAGTAACGTAAGCGTGATCAGGCGCTTTAAGTTACTGAACATGAGGTTCATCCCCGATTTAGTATACTAGAACTGCGCGGCGGTTCTTAGCATATACTTCGTCAGATTGGCCAAGAAGAAGAGGCTTCTCTTCACCGTAGCTAACGATAGAGATTTGGTCAGCTTGAACACCTAGTGCTTCTAGGTATTTAGCTACTGCTTGTGCACGACGCTCACCTAGTGCGATGTTGTACTCTGGTGTACCGCGCTCATCAGCGTGACCTTCGATAGTTACTTTAAGGCTTGGCATTTTGCTTAGGTAAGCTGCGTGAGCCGCTAGCATTTCTTCGTAGTCGCCAGCGATAGTTGCGTTATCGAATGCGAAGTAAATTGTTGAAGTTTCACGTAGAGCTTGCTCTTTAAGCTCTTGCTCAGAAAGCTGACCGTTTTGATCCATTGGAGAAACAACAGTTGTGTCAACTTGGTTAGCTGAACCTGAAGTTGATTGGTTAGTTGTTTCTGAACCAGCGTTGCTTGCTGCGTCATCACTTGAACTACAAGCTGTCACTGCTAGTACTGGTAGCGCAATTAGTAGCCCTTTAAGAACTTTATTAAGTTGCATCTTGTTTTCCTTTATTTTGTATTTTTCGCTATAAGAACGGAGACCAGGCAGGAGCGCGTACACGTCCGTTGGTTGCCGGTAATCTAGCTTTAAATCTTCCGTCTATTGAGACCATCGACAATACGTTGGTCTTGTTGTAGATGGAACTGTATATAACCATACCACCATTCGGCGCAATACTTGGAGACTCATCAAGCAAAGTTTTTGTAAGAACTTGTACTGATCCCGTTTCCAAATCTTGTTTTGCCAGGTTAAAGCCAGAGTTTGAACGATTCACCATTACGAGGAATCGACCATCCGGAGTAATCTGACCGCCTAAATTTTGGCTGCCCTGCCAAGTCAAACGCGTCGTTGCACGGTCTGACAAATTTACTTGATATATCTGTGGTTTACCACCCCGATCTGATGTAAATATGAGCGATTCACCATTCGGATGCCAAAATGGCTCCGTGTTATTTGAGCGACCACTCGTTATTTGCGTCAGCTTACGGGAAGCTAAGTCCAAGGTATACACTTGTAGACTGCCTGTTTTAGACAGTACTAACGCCAACTGTTTTCCGTCAGGAGAAAATTTTGGTGCCCCATTATGACGTGGGTATGACGTCACTTTTTCACGAGTTCCGGTGTAAATGTTCATCAGATAAATTTCTGCCTGACCATTTTGGAAACTAACGTAAGCCAGTGTTTTACCATCCGGTGACCATGAAGGCGACATAAGAGGCTGCTTAGAACGAAGAACCAGTCTTTCGTTGTAACCGTCGTAATCTGCAACACGTAATTGGTATGGGTAAGGATCTTTATCGTTCACGACCACATAGGCAATACGAGTTAAAAACGCACCTTTTTCTCCAGTGAGTTGTTCATAGACAAGATCTGAAATTCGATGCGCGTATTCACGTAGTCGTTTCGCAGGTACGGTCGCAACCTTGTTGAACAGTACATGATCTTTAGAAAGAACCAACTGGCCATCTGAACTCAACGCTTTACCTTGCCCCTGAGTCAGTTGCCCACGCACAACGTCTACTAGTTGATAATTGATAACATAGTTACCTTCAGCATTTTGGGTAATGCTTCCTGTAAGCAGCGCATCGACACCGATACTGGTCCAAGCATCAAACTTCACTTGTGTTTCAGTGTACGGAGTTTGCGGCATTTTGCTTGTAGGAATTGGGCTGAATTTCCCACTTCTTTGTAGGTCTGATGAAATAACAGCCGAAACGTCTTGTGGTAACGGAGCGGAACCTTCCCATTTGAATGGAACAATGGCAATTGGGCGCGCAGAGTTAATACCGTCGGTAATAACCAGCTCCAACGCTGCATTGGCAAATTGCAGACTACTTGTGATGACAAGTACACATCCTAAAATCAATCGCTTAAACACAAGCTTTATCCTTTTTACTCTGGTACTACGGTTAAATTAATATTTTTCAGTTTTTCGACTACGTCAGAATCGTCTTTCGGTAATGGAAATGTTCCAACTTGCGCTACTGCACGTCTTGTCGCAGAACATAGGCGCGAATCACCGTTCATAACCGATAACTCACCCACTATTGCGCCTGCGCCCGTTGGAATTAAACGCAAGTTCACCTTACATTCTTTTCCTTTAAAACTGTCTTCCAGTAACAAATTTTGCTGAATCATCTGGGTATATATTGCCCCCCAACGTTCCGCTTCACTCATTACATATTGTGAACGAGCCGAGGTGTTTTGCTGAGCTTCACTTTCTAAGCCTGAAAAGATACTGTTCAGTGCTTTTTCCTGTTCCAAACGCTCTAGCCTTGCTTTTTCTGCTCGTTCTTTCTCTAGTCTCGCTTTTTCAGCCGCTTCTTTTGCCGCTTTTTCTTTCGCGATTCTTTCTTGTTCTGCTTTCTGCGCAGCCTCACGTTCACGACGGGCTTTTTCTTGAGCTTCCTGAGCCGCTTTTTCCTTCGCTACTCTTTCTTGCTCTGCTTTCGCTGCCGCGGCCTCTTTCGCTACACGTTCAGCCTCCGCTTTCTTAGCCGCTTCTTCTTTGGTTTTTCGTTCTGCTTCTGCTTTAGCAGCTTGTTCTTTTGCTACGCGCGCTTTTTCTGCAGCAATCTTTTGCTGCTCTTCTTGCTCTTGACGACGCTTCTCTGCATCTCTCGCTGCTTTAGCTTCTTTGGCTTGCTGCTCTTTCAGCTTACGAATGCGTTCTTCTTCCGCTTTGCGATTCTTTTCTAACTGCTCGCTTTCTCTACGCAGCTTATCCAAACGCTCTTGCTCTTTTTTAGATGCGGCTTCGCGTTGACTACGGATTTTATCAGCTTGCTGCTTGACCAAATTTGGGTCGATCACTACCGCTTGCACCATTTGGCCAGAAGGTTCAGGTTTAGACATGGTAAAGTCTGTCCCCCAAAGCAAAGCGGCAATCAAAACTGCATGAAGGCCGACAGAAATCGCTATCGGCTTGGTATATGAATTCTTTTTCGACTTATGATCTTTCATGAACGATGTTAAGCCTATTCCTTGATATCCGTTAACAACCCGACTTTTGGTATACCGGCTCGACTTAATTCATCTAACACAAGTACCACTTCTGCATACGGTGTGGCAGCATCACCACCTACGGCAACCGGAGAGTTTGGCTTAAGTGATAGTTCTGCTTTCACTCTGACGATAATATCTTGTAGCGACAGTCCTCGCTGCACCTCTTCATTGTTGACGCTCAAGCCTAAGTTACCTTCTTTATCAATTTCTACAATGATAAAGCTCGCATCACTATCACCAGCCATCTCAGACGCTGGTTTAGCCGTTGATGTTTTAGGTAACTCTACATCGACGCCTTGCGTAACAAATGGTGATGTAACCATGAAGATGATGAGCAACACCAACATAACGTCGATGTAAGGTACAACGTTGATTTCAGCAGTGAGTTTACGCTTTTTTGGCTGATAACCGGCCATTGATTATTCCCTACCCGCCATTGCTTGGCGGTGTAAAATGCTATGGAATTCTTCAGAAAACGTTGCGTAAGAGTGCTCTAACTTGCCAACCGTATTACTCAAACGGTTGTATGCCATTACCGCTGGAATTGCAGCAAACAGACCCATTGCGGTCGCAACTAGTGCTTCAGCGATACCCGGCGCAACCATTGCTAATGTGGCTTGCTTTACTGCGCCTAACGCAATGAACGCATGCATAATACCCCACACCGTACCAAACAATCCGATATAAGGACTAATTGAGCCTACTGTTGCTAGAAATGGTAAGTTTGCTTCTAACTCTTCTACTTCACGTGCCACAGATACGCGCATTGCTCGACCAGTACCTTCCATCACAAAGTCAGGTGAGTCAGAGTTCGTTTTACGTAGACGAGCAAATTCAGTGAAACCTGAATAGAAGATTTCTTCTGTGCCCATGATTTCGTCTTTGCGCTTTTTCACATCTTGATAAAGAACAGCTAAATCTGTACCTGACCAAAACTTATCTTCAAACGCCTCAGCGTCTTTTGTGGCTTTTGACAAAATTTTATAACGCTTGATGATCATCGCCCACGAAACAATCGACATTCCCAAAAGGATCAGCATGACCATTTTGACTAACAAACTGGCCTGAAGGAAAAGGTCGAGAATTGAAATATCAGCTTGCACTGTTGGTTAACTCCGAAATAATTAATTGAGGCATGGCCTTAGGTCTCATCTTCTCATTGTCGATACATGCTACCTTAACTATTGCTTTACACAACACCTTGTTATCAGGATTGACGAGCTCCTGACAGAATATTAGCGATGCTTTCTTTAGTTCAGAAATAGTCGTGACAACATTGAGTTGATCGTCCAAGCGAGCACCTTGTATAAAATCGATGTCGGCATGTCTGACAACAAATCCTATGCGTTGTTCCAACAAAACTTGTTGAGATACACCAATTGCACGCAGCATTTCAGTGCGAGCCCTTTCAAAAAATTTGAGGTAGTTCGAATGATAAACGACACCACCTGCATCCGTATCTTCGTAGTAAATGGTGATTGGCCAATGAAACGCTTTCATAATTTTGGATTAATTGATTTACCGAATGAGGTTTTACTATAACGCAACTCATTGTCGATAGTACAAGGGGGAATGAGGTAATTCGTAACAGAGTGTCAAAAAAATTAGCGCTACCTCAAAGAGAAAGCGCTAATTCGTCTAATTCTTCACCAACTGAAAATTCAATCACTTAAGCGAGAAGTCGTATCCCAGTGAATATAATCAGTATCGGAAGTGAAATGTAAGGGCTAAACAATAGCTGCCAAACCCAAAAACGTGGTTTAAACCCTACGCCATACACCATGCTCGAGCACATCGCCCAAATGATCAATGGAGCTACAATGGCATTAAAACCACCAATGCTGTCAGCGTAAGATTCTGGGTTCCACATAATAGAAAACAGATGGTAGAAACCCAGAACTAAGGATAAAGCCTTGAATAAGGCTTTATCCATTGGAGAGTGGAACTTGGCAACCTGAGTCGACAAGTTATTCACTATCTTTATCCATCATTTCAGTGTGCTCTAGCCAAAGAGCATTGATGATGCCAAATGCACAAGCGAGTAATACGCCTAAAATCCATGCAAAGTACCACATAATGTTTGCTCCTTAGTAAAGTGAGTTCTTGTTTTCTTCAATGAACTTGTTGTCAAGACGACCAAACATCTTGTAGTAAGTCCATGAAGTGTAAGCCAGAATAATTGGCACCATTACAAATGCGACACCCGTCATTAGATTCAGAGTCAGTTCACTCGATGTAGAATCCCACATGGTTAAGCTGCTCTTCGGATCTAAGCTTGATGGCATTACAAATGGGAACATAGCCAAACCAGCAGTAAAGATAACACCCGCGTTACCTAAGCTTGAAGCTAAGAACGCAAAGCCACCTTTCTCAAAACGAGAAGCTAAAGCGGCAAGTAGTGGCATTACCACACCTAATGCAGGCGCAGCCCACATTAACGGGTATTGCTCAAAGTTGTTCATCCAAGCACCCACTTCACGCACGACTTCTTTGTTTAGAGGGTTAGACACTGCATTGCCATCAATGCCACCAGCAATAACATAGCCTTCAATACCTTGAACCCAGAAGCCCGCCGCAACAAATGCAACCGTCGTTAACAGACCCATAAGCTGCGCTACTCCACGCGCACGTGAATGAACTGCATCTGTGGTCTTCATTTGTAGCCAAGAAGCGCCTTGTAGAAGGATCATAAACAAGCTGACCAGACCACATAGAAGTGCAAAGGGATTTAGCAGACCAAAGAATGAACCATGGTAAGTTGGCATCAAGAACTCGTTCAGTTGGAACGGTACGCCTTGTAGCAAGTTACCAAATGCCACACCAAAAATGATTGGCGGAACAAAACCACTGATTGAGATACAGATATCCCATGCATTACGCCATTTTGGTTCTTCAATTTTTGAACGGTAATCAAGACCAAGCGGACGTAACCAAAGCGCCGCCAAAGTCACAATCATCGCTAGGTAAAAACCAGAGAACGACGTTGCGTAAACCAAAGGCCATGCCGCAAACAAAGCACCACCCGCTGTGATCAACCAAACTTGGTTACCATCCCAGTGAGGAGCGATAGAGTTAATCATTACGCGACGTTCATTGTCGCTTTTGCCGATAACAGGGACAAGAGCACCAACGCCCATGTCAAAGCCATCTGTAATTGCGAAACCAACCAGCAATACACCAATTAGTACCCACCAGATTAGTCGCAAGATTTCATAATCAAACATGTGTTCTCTCCTTGCTTATGCTTCTACTTGGCGACTAACTTTGTCTTCTACAGAGTTAGCGTCTTGCTCAAAATGGTAACGACCAGTTTTCAGGCTACTAGGGCCTTTACGAGCAAACTTAACCATTAGATATACTTCAGCAATCAGGAATATTGTGTACAGAGCCAAAATCGCGAACAGAGACGTCCAGATTTCACCCGCACTTAACGCAGAAGCGGCGACGTTGGTTGGTAAGATTTCACCAACAGCCCATGGTTGACGACCATATTCAGCCACAAACCAACCAGCTTCAATTGCAATCCAAGGTAGCGGGATACTAAACAGTGCCGCTTTGAGAACCCAAGGTTTCTGTTCGATTTTTTGACGACATGTCTGTACGAATGCCATACCAAAAACAAACAGCATGATAAAGCCAACACCCACCATCACACGGAATGACCAGAATAGAGGCCATACTGTTGGAATTGAGTCATCTGCCGCTGCCTGAATTTGATCTTCAGTCGCATCAGTGACTTTGTCAGTGTAGCGTTTAAGCAGCAAGCCATAACCTAGGTCATTTTTCACTTCATCAAATGCCATCATGTTTTCTGATGATTTATCACCAGCACGAAGTTTTTCTAGAAGTTCATACGCATACATACCGTTACGAATACGATCAACGTGCTCATCACGAAGGTCACGTAGACCTTTTACTTCAGTATCAAATGAACGAGTCGCGATGATGCCCATTACATATGGGATCTTAACGGCGTAATCAGTATGCATGGTTTCTTGGTTTGGAAGACCAAACATGGTGAACGCTGCAGGAGCTGGTTCTGTGTGCCATTCTGCTTCGATAGCAGCCAGCTTCACTTTCTGAACCTCACCAACTTCATAACCAGATTCGTCACCCAGTACGATTACAGACAAAATTGCCGCCATACCGAAAGAAGAAGCAATGGCAAAAGAACGACGAGCGAAAGCAACGTCACGTCCTTTCAATAGGTAGTACGAACTGATACCAAGAATGAACATTGCACCCGTTGTGTAACCAGAAGCCACGGTATGAACAAACTTAACCTGAGCTACAGGGTTAAATACAACTTCAGCGAAACTCACCATTTCCATACGCATGGTTTCGAAGTTGAATTCAGCACCAACAGGGTTTTGCATCCAGCCGTTAGCGATCAAGATCCAAAGTGCAGAGAAGTTTGAACCTAGTGCTACTAACCACGTAACCGCCAAGTGTTGACGCTTGGTTAATCGGTCCCATCCAAAGAAGAACAAACCAACAAAGGTGGATTCTAGGAAAAAGGCTACTAAGGCTTCGATAGCAAGAGGTGCACCAAAAATGTCGCCTACGTAGTGAGAGTAATAAGACCAGTTGGTACCAAACTGGAATTCCATTGTCAGGCCTGTTGCCACACCCAATGCGAAGTTGATACCGAAAAGCTTACCCCAGAACTTAGTCATGTCCTTGTAGATCTGCTTGTCAGTCATTACATATAGAGACTCCATGATGGCTAGTAAAAAAGCCATACCGAGGGTCAATGGAACAAACAAGAAGTGATACATCGCTGTCAGTGCGAACTGCAACCGCGACAGATCAACTACGTCAATCATAGTAACTCCTTTGTGCCGGCTGAATGACACCTTATGACATATTACAACAACACAATACCTGTTAAGAATAACGCCAACATGTTGCTATTTAACAGCTAGTTGTTGCATTTATGTACTTTTGTGGTTAGTTAATTGTTAAGTAACAGCTAATATAGCTTGAGCTAATACTACTGAGAAAAAACCTACGTTTCAAAAGATTTCTCAGAGAAAAGCGCTTTGACTTAAATCAAATTAACTGCGTGAATTTTAGACAACAGAACAACAAAATGTCCCAGATCAACAGAAAGTGAACTTTATTGTTAGCATTAGGTAAAAATAATCAGAAGAAGGGAGTTTTGAAGAACAAAGGATTAACAAGCACACAAACTTTGATAACCCTTTATAACCTTTTAAGATTTTTGAATTGTGATATCGATCACAAAGCGTATGACTACAAATTAATCAAACACAATTGTAACTTTATTTATCCAAACCGAAATGCAGATAGGCGCGGTCAGTAGCAATACGTCCACGTGGTGTTCTTTGTAAATAACCTTGTTGAATTAGATACGGTTCTATAACATCTTCGATGGTATCTTTCTCTTCACCTATTGCCGCTGCAAGATTATCAAGACCAACAGGGCCGCCAGAAAACTTCTCCATAATGGCGAGAAGCAGCTTTCTATCCATGTAGTCAAAGCCCTGATTATCGACATCCAGCATATTCAATGCTTTGTCTGCGGTGTCATCACATATGTGCCCGTTACCCTTCACTTCCGCATAATCTCGGACACGACGTAATAAACGGTTAGCAATACGAGGTGTTCCTCGTGCTCGACGGGCAATTTCTAATGCACCTTCTCCATCCATAGACAAACCTAGACAGTTGGCACTGCGCTGAACAATATGTTGCAAGTCAGCAATTTTGTAATATTCGAGGCGTTGAACAATACCAAAACGGTCTCTTAGCGGAGAGGTCAGGGAACCCGCTCTGGTTGTTGCCCCGATTAACGTAAATGGAGGCAAATCTATTTTGATAGAACGAGCCGCAGGGCCTTCACCGATCATGATATCCAGTTGATAGTCTTCCATCGCCGGATACAGAACTTCTTCAACCATAGGACTGAGGCGATGAATCTCATCAATGAAGAGCACATCGTTCTCTTCCAAATTGGTGAGCAGTGCCGCTAAGTCACCCGCCTTTTCAAGCACAGGACCAGAAGTGGTGCGGATATTCACCTCCATCTCATTAGCAACAATATTTGCTAGTGTGGTCTTACCCAACCCGGGAGGGCCGAATATCAGCAGATGGTCGAGAGCTTCACTACGCATTTGCGCAGCTTTGATAAAAATTTCCATTTGATCACGAACGTGATCCTGACCTTGATAATCGGCCAATTTCTTAGGACGAATCGCACGATCAATCACCTCTTCATCTTTAAATGAAGGGTTCATTGGAGCAATGAGGCGATCAGCTTCAATCATATATAGTTTCCTAACGTCTGCTCTTCGTCGTTCTTATGTATCAACACTTCTAAGATAAAACACGTCCGCAATAAACCAAACATTCTAAACCATGGATTTCAATGCTTCACGGATAAGTTGCTCACTGGTCATTCCTGGTTTAGCAACTTGAGACACGACTTTAGCCGCTTGTGGTGCTTTGTAGCCTAGTGAGAGCAGAGCGCTTACCGCTTCATCTTCTGCACCTTGCTCTTGTACATTCGGTCGAGAATCGATTGGAGCAGCGTCAGTTGCGGGCGTAAACAGATCTCCTGCCCCCCAGCCTTTCAATCGGTCTTTCATTTCAACCACTAGACGCTCGGCCGTCTTCTTACCGACCCCTGGCAGTTTAACTAGAGTTGAAATATCTTCTCTCTCAACACAAGAGACAAATTGAGATGCAGTCATACCAGACAGAATACCCAAGCCCATTTTAGGTCCCACTCCATTTGCTTTAATGACTTCACGGAAGAGTGCTCGTTCGCTAACAGTATTAAAACCGTAAAGAAGCTGCGCATCTTCTCTGACAACAAAGTGGGTATAAATGATGGCTTCTTCACCGATGTTTGGTAGTTCATAGAAACAACTCATTGGCATTTGCACTTCATAACCAATGCCGCCAACTTCAATTAATAGTTCTGGTGGTTGCTTTTCTATAAGAGTGCCACGAAGACGTCCAATCACTTGAGATTCCTTTGGTTGGGAAATTTGTAATGGCAAAGATAATAATAAATAACTGGATATATAGCCAGTAAAAGATAGGTAAGGAAATTCTCACACTTCTTTTGTGTTACGGAGAGTTCAAACCTATCGGTAGCGCCCTTTTCTAGCCCCTGTTGCTTTACCAGCCAGAGCTACCAATGTTTTATTGGTATTGGCGTGACAAATAGCAACACCCAATGCATCGGCGGCGTCCGCTTGTGGCTTTGCAGGTAACTTCAACATTTGTTGAACCATATGCTGAACTTGGGATTTATCTGCACCACCAGTGCCGACAACCGCTTGTTTAACTAGACGTGCTGCATACTCGTAAACCGGAAGGTCTGCATTTACTGCTGCAACAATAGCACTACCTCTCGCCTGCCCTAACTTAAGTGCTGAGTCAGCGTTCTTCGCCATAAACACTTGCTCGATAGCAAATACATCGGGTTGAAACTGGGTAATGATTTCGGTGACACCTGCATAGATTTGCTTTAGGCGCGTGGGAAGATCTTTCTCTGAGGTGCGAATGCAGCCACTGCCTAAATAATAGAGGTGCCTACCTTGTTGTTTGATTACGCCATAGCCCGTTATGCGGGAGCCGGGGTCAATCCCTAAAATAATCGACATTCAGTGCCATTTAAGTTTGAAGAACACAAAAAGAATCTAGAAAACGAAAATATTCTAGATAAAGAAAGTGGGCTTACGCCCACGATCTAAAACCTAAAACGAATTATTTACGACGCCAAGTTGTTCCTGCTGGACCGTCTTCTAGAACGATACCCATTTCGTTTAACTTGTCGCGAGCCAAATCCGCATTTGCCCAATCTTTCGCAGCGCGAGAGTCATTACGTAGCTTAATCAAAGCTTCAATTTCTGCCGCTTCATCATCGTCACCTTGACCACCTTTTAGGAAAACTTCTGGGTCTTGGTACAAAATACCAATCACATCAGCAAGTTCACGCATTAATGCGCCAAGAGCGCTTGCGTGAGCCATATCTTCGTTCTTAAGACGGTTCACTTCGCGAGCCATATCAAACAGAACAGAATAAGCTTCAGGTGTATTGAAGTCGTCATTCATCGCAGCAGTAAAGCGGCTAACATACTCTTCACCACCCGCCGCGGCTGCGTTCATGTCTAAACCACGAAGTGCAGTATATAAACGCTCAAGAGAAGCACGCGATTGGTTCAGGTTCTCTTCGCTGTAGTTCAGCTGACTACGGTAATGACCCGACATCAAGAAGTAGCGTACCGTTTCTTGGTCGTAGTGGTTCAATACATCACGAATGGTAAAGAAATTGCCTAGTGATTTCGACATTTTCTCTCTGTCTACCATCACCATGCCACTGTGCATCCACGTATTTACATATTGAGTACCGTGCGCACAACAAGACTGTGCAATTTCATTTTCATGGTGTGGGAACATAAGGTCAGAACCACCACCGTGAATATCGAAATGATTACCTAAGATTGAAGAGTTCATCGCTGAACACTCAATATGCCAACCTGGGCGACCCGGTCCCCATGGCGATTCCCAAGTTGGTTCTCCCGGCTTAGACATTTTCCAAAGTACAAAGTCTAATGGGCTACGTTTTGCTGTTTCGATATCAACACGAGCGCCGGCTTGCAGTTGGTCTAGATCTTGGCGAGACAACTTACCGTATTCATCATATTTGCTTACTTCGAACATCACGTCACCGTTGTCCGCAACATAAGCAAAGCCACGCTCAATTAAACGTTCAACCAGTTCAATGATTTCTTGGATATAAGCCGTTGCACGAGGTTCAATATCAGGGCGTTTGATGTTTAGCGCATCAAAGTCTGTGTACATTTCTTGAATCAGGCGTTCAGTCAGTGATTCACATGACTCTTTATTCTCAGAAGCGCGCTTAATGATTTTGTCGTCGATGTCAGTGATATTACGAACGAATGTTAAATCGTAACCCAAGTAACGAAGGTAACGCGCAACAACATCAAATGAAACGAATGTACGGCCATGTCCGATATGACAAAGATCATATATGGTCACTCCACAGACATACATGCCGACTTTACCAGCAGTAATGGGTTTAAATTCCTCTTTCTGTTTTGTTAGTGAGTTATATATTTTCAGCATGATCTCTATCTAATTACCGTTAAAACCAAAATAGTTGTGCAGTATAACAACTCTGTTATCGCTAGGTCATCCATTTGATGTTTTGAATGAGCAAAAAGTTAAGCTAAAATCCAATACTCATACAAAACAAGCAAAGGTAATGCACATGATCACCCTTCATACAAACTTTGGTGACATTAAAGTTCAGCTGAATACAGAGCAAGCGCCAGAAACTAGCGCAAACTTTTTACAGTACTGCCGTGATGGTTTCTACGACAACACTCTTTTCCACCGTGTTATCGACGGCTTCATGATCCAAGGTGGCGGTATGACTTCTGGTCTACGTGAAAAAGAGACTCGCGCACCTATCCGTAACGAAGCAAACAACGGCCTAAGCAACAAAGTAGGCACGCTTGCAATGGCTCGTACTATGGAACCACACTCTGCAAGTTCTCAATTCTTCATCAACGTAAACAACAACACATTCCTAGACTTCCGTTCAGAAAGCTTAGATGGTTGGGGTTACTGTGTTTTTGCTGAAGTTGTAGAAGGCATGGATGTAGTAAACAAAATTAAAGGTGTAAGCACTGGCTCTTACGGTATGCACCAAGACGTACCACTAGAAGATGTTGTCATTACTGGCACAACTATCGAAGAGTAATCTTTAAAGTGGAGCGCGAAATGCGCTCCACTGCCTATCACTCAACATAAAATACTCTTCCTATGCATACATTATTTATTTCAGATCTCCATCTCACTCCTAAGCGCCCAGATATTACCGATTGTTTTATCTCTTTTATGCGTGAAGACGCCATTAAGGCAGACGCACTCTATGTACTAGGTGATCTTTTCGATTTTTGGATTGGGGATGATGATCCCACCAACTTTGCCGAGCAGATTAAAAGCGAATTTAAAACGCTAATTAGCAAAGGCGTTCCAGTATTCTTCTCACACGGCAACCGTGATTTTCTTGTTGGAAAGAGATTTGCAAAACAAACTGGCGTAACTCTGCTCGAAGAAGAACAGGTTGTTGATCTTTACGGTGAAAAAGTCGTGGTACTTCATGGCGATACATTATGCACAGAAGACGTCCGCTATTTAGCATTCAGAGAGAAAGTGCATAAACCGTGGTTACAGTGGGTTTTCAATCGCCTACCTTTCTTCATCAAAACTCGAATTGTAAGAAAAATCCAATCTGATACCAGCAGCGACAAAAGCAACAAATCAATGTCTATTATGGATGTAACCCCCAGCGAAGTTTTGGCTGTGATGGAAAAGCATCAGGTAAATACCATGATTCACGGTCATACTCATCGCCCAAACATCCATAAGATTTCAGTATCAGGTGAAGAAAAGACTCGCATTGTTTTAGGTGATTGGTACACACAAGGCTCTATACTTGTTTATTCAGACCATGGATATGAACTGCAAAACAAAAAATTTGCATCATGAAATTGGTGATCGATGTCGCAGAGGGATTTGAGTATGTGCACAATAAATCGATTTTATATTGATATAATTGGCACACCAAAAATGGAGTTAGGGTAAAGCCTTGAAGTACTCATATATCGCTAGACAGCCTATATTAGATAGTGACCGAAAAACTTTCGGTTATGAACTGCTATTCAGAGACGGGCCGAAGAACACTTTTCCAGAAATTGACCCCGATAAAGCAACCAGCAGGCTACTTTCGGATCATTTCCTTTCGACCCACTATCAGACATTGGGTAATCACGTTGGCTTTGTAAACTTCCCTTATCAGAGCTTAGTGAACCTTGTCCCTACGCTCTTCCCGTCAGACAGTTTAGTGGTTGAAGTTCTAGAAGATTGTGAGCCTACATCAGAGCTTTTAGACGCGATTAAAAAGATGGCTAAACAAGGTTATAGAATCGCGCTAGATGACTTTGTACCAAGTAAAGAATGGCAACCATTTTTACCTTATGTCTCTTTCATCAAATTTGATATTCGCATTGTTCCAATCGCAAAAGCGGGTCTATTTATCAGTAAACTGCGAGGTTCAAAAATTAAGTTTTTGGCCGAGAAAGTTGAAACCTATGATGAATTTGAGCAAGCGAAAAAAGCTGGGTTTGACTATTTTCAAGGTTATTTCTTTAGTAAGCCTGAGATCATCCAACGCAAAGCTTTGCAGCCAACGTTTTTAACCATAGTCCAGTTGTGTAAAGAGATAGCGAAAGAAGAGATAGACTACAAGGAATTAGAATCCTTGATAGCACGAGATCTCTCGCTATCCTATAAGCTGCTCACTTTTGTTAATGCTTCAGCTATCGTTAGCTCAAAGATCCAGTCATTTAAGCAAGCACTGGTGTATTTAGGTGAACAACGCCTGCGTCAGTTTATTTCTCTAGTGGCCATTGCATCAACTGACAGCTCTAAGCCTAACTATCTCTATGGCCTTTCCATTCAACGCGCTCGTTTTTGTCAATTAGCATGGTGCAAAAGCGGACAACGCAGTGATGCAGATCTTGCATTCCTTACAGGAATGTTTTCGTTGCTCGACTGTCTGTTGGATCAGCCTCTAGAAAGTATCGTTGAGCTCATTCCCATCGACGAAGCGGTGAAACTGGCGTTAACCAAAGGTGAAGGCGCATTAGGTAAAATTTTATCACTGTCAAAAGCCTATGAGCACGCAGATTGGGAACAAGTTTCTGAGTTGGGAATCAGTTTAGAACTCAGCGATGAGGTGTTAAGTCAGTGTTATGATGAAGCTCTTCAATGGAGTGCAGATCTACTGCAAGTCGATATATAGACTTTCCCTCCGCACATCCCTAAACTTGGCTTCAATTTGAGGCCATTTTTATACCTATCATCTATATGAACAATTGCTACTGTGGTAGTTCACTACCCTATTCGGAATGCTGCCAACCTATCCACAACGACCATATTAATGCTCACACTCCAGAGCAACTGATGCGATCTCGCTATAGCGCCCATGTACTCGGCTTAGTCGATTTCGTTGTGAATACCTATCACCCGTCTTGCAACGCTGAAAGCGACCGAGCAGCGATTGCAGATTCTATCAATAGTGATTGGTGCAGATTAGAAGTGATCAACAGCGAAAATGGGGCAACTGCCAACGAAGGCTTTGTCCATTTCAAAGCGTATTTGAAAGACCAAGGCAAAGAGCTGTGTTTAGAAGAGCGTTCGCGCTTTGTCCGTGAAGAAGGCTTATGGTTCTACATAGATGGCGAGTTTCCAAAGTCTTCTGAAGCTAAGAAAATCGGCCGCAATGACCCGTGTCTATGTGGCAGTGGTAAGAAGTATAAAAAGTGCTGCGGCTAAATCTACCCGCTTCGTTTTACTCGACAACAAATACCAAAACGCTGTAAAAGCAAACGCCAGTCTCTAGACTGGCGCTTTAAATTACTCTTGATCAATCATCCAACGGCGGAAAGCTTTACGCTCTTCGGTTGATGATTTTAGGTACCATGCTTTAAGCTGGACTATATTAGAGACAGATTGAATAGTTTTAGCCTCAGATACATTATTATCTGCAGATGTATTCAAAGCTACTGCCTGCTCTTTAGTGACAGCATTGTTCTTAGCACTATAATAATCAGCAACCAGTGAATTTAGACCAAGATAAGGGAACAAACCGTCTTTCGGAGGTAACAACTCTTGTTGATATTTAGTTGCTTTGCCATCTTGTAATATAACCCACTGTGGTTCATTGCTGCTAAAGGCCTTCTCTGCTTCCGTCATACTGCGAGCCTGTGGCAATTTCATCTTGACCAATTCATCTGTGACGACAAATTTCACCACGTAAGGTGATGAAGTAAACACGTTATTTGAACTACCTCTGCCAACTTGCTTGTCCATACGGACGATCAGTTCAACTTCACCAGAGCCAATTTCCTGCTCTCCAACCGATGATTTAGTTTCATTACCATCAATAAACAATACCGAAAGACCCGGTTCTGGCTGGAGCGTTACAGCACTAACCGTAAAACTCATACCCAGCGCAGTTAAAAACAACCATTGTTTCATACTAAATTCCTTTGCAACAATTTGGGTCAAATATATAACAGCAATTAGAATAGAAACTACTAAATAATTTATCTTTCTTCTTCTAATAACAAAAGCCACCCAGAGGTGGCTTTACTAATACTTACAATCTACACAACTAAATTAGAATGTAGCTTTAACACCAAAGCCGTAACCAACTTCAGTATTGGTTTTATCATTGCCACCAACTTCTGCGTATAGAGTAGTGTTTGGAGCAATACCGTAACCAGCGTTTACAAACCATTGAACGAAATCTTCGTTAGCTGCAGCATCAAAATCAGTTGATGCCACTGCTGTTGCAAATTTCCACTTGTCTACCATTAGATCAGCAGCAAGAGCAAATGTTTGAGATTCTTTAGTACCAGATACGTTGTAGTATGCTGCTGATAGCTTCACATTTTCAATACCGCCAAAACGAGCTTCTAAACCTGCTAGCTTCTCTGTTTCAGTTGAAGCATCAAGACCAGTTTCTGCATAGTAACCAGTAAAATCGAAATCAGCTACACGCGCGCCTAGTTTTAGGTCGTAATGGTGATCAGCACTTGAAGGTCTTTGTTCATAGTGGTCTTGAATCCAACCAGCACCAAAGTAAACTGAACCTAGATCCAAATCGTAACGTACAGCTTCTTCACCACCAGTTTGAAGGTTATTGAAGAACTCATCTAGACCAAATAGGTAATCGCTACCGATACCCGCGTCATCAAGAACAGTGTCTAGACGACCAAATTTTAGAGAACCTAAGGACTTAGAGTAGAAACCTACGTAAGTGTTGCCGTTAGCTACTTTACCTTGAGCACGGTCACTTGTATCACCTGAATATTCAATGTAACCACCGATTTGTAGATCGTCGTTTACTTGGTAACGAGTATCAAAACCTACGTCAGCATCATCGATTTCTTGCTTTAGGTTATCTTGTTTATCGAAAGTTTTTTTGTAACGAACTTCGATGTCGCCTTTAAGAGCAACAGTTACACCGTCTTGGTTGTATAGTTCAATAGCTTGTGCTGAACCTGCTGCTGCAAATACAGCTAGTGCTAATAGAGTCTTTTTCATAGTAATCCACTGCCTTTTCTTAAATTTGGGAAATCCTTATCCGGTTCCCTTTTATTTTTGATGGTAGTGACCAACTCTTCGGTTAGTTCCTACCGCCACTAAATTTCGAGGTTTAGATTGCAAAAGAATATCCTGCGTGTCAAATACTCTAAATTGGTCGCATAAAAATAAATAAAATCATTTTAAATCATTAGCTTAATCTAAAAAATGAACATTTATCGAACAGGATGCATTGAAATATTCATAAAAATGTAAACGTTTCGCAAACAGATAAATTAGAATTTAATTCTAAATTATACATTTAAAAACCCATTAATTAGAATTAAATAAACTCGTTATCAATATTGTAAAGTTTTATATTTTTTATTTTGTGAATTAAATTTAAGTTCCTGAAGGTTCAGTTTTTTTTTGTGAAGGAGATCTATATTCCTTTTAAAATGATGCAAATTCGTGAGCTACGTAGGATTTGTAAACTGTGCTAACATGCGATTCCCGTCACGCAGGGCTCGTTATGCTTACAAAAAAAATCCAACAATCGATCCGCAGTAGTTACCAAAACCTGCAAAATCAGCTCGATAATTTCGTTCCTCGCCGAGCGCAAAACTTTCTTGTTGCAGAAATTGCAAAGACATTGTGTGGTAGTTATCACAAGTCGACCCGAATGATGGTTGCCGAAGCTGGCACCGGAATTGGTAAATCACTCGCCTATCTAATGGGAGTGATTCCTGTCGCGATCTCCAATAATCGTAAAGTTGTGGTATCCACCGCCACGGTTGCATTGCAAGAACAGCTGATTCATAAAGATTTGCCTCTATATAGACGAATCACTGACCAAACTTTTACTTTTATTATTGCTAAAGGTCGCCAGCGCTATTGCTGTGCTGAAAAGTTGGCCGCAGCTTCAGGCGCTGATGGTGCTCAACTCGCAATGTTTGAAACGAAGCCCAAGGCTGCTGACATCAACATGTTAGAGGCCATGCATGACGCCTTTAATAGAGGAAAATGGGACGGAGACAGAGATTCCTGGCCTAAAACGATCAGTGACGAAATCTGGAATTCTATTGTCAGCGACAAACACAGCTGTAATGGCAGCTTTCCGGCACACAGACACTGTCCATTCCAAAAAGCACGTTCAGAACTTGATAAAGCGGATGTGATTATTGCAAACCACAGTTTAGTGATGGCAGATGCCGAATTAGGTGGCGGTGTTATTTTACCTGAGCCTGAAAACACAATTTATATCTTCGACGAAGCACACCACCTTCCTCATGTTGCTAGGGATCACGCTTCAGCCGCAACTTCGTTAAAAGGGGCAGCCTCTTGGCTTGAAAGTCTCAACCGATCTTTACCTAAATTGAGCAATCTCGCTGAAGCAAAACGGGCATCTCGCTTTTTAGATGAAGCACAAACCGCAATCCAAGAGTTAATTCCGGGATTAAGCCAACTGCCCCAGCGCTTTGATCCCGCTTCTTTTGAAGAAAACATTTATCGCTTTGAGCACGGCGATTTGCCTCAGTGGCTGGAAGAAGAATCAAAGCATCTAAAACGCCAGAGCCAGAAGGCTAATCAAAGTGTTGCGAAAATTGCAGATTTGATAGCAGAAAAAGTAAAGGAAGGAGAACTGGCTTCGCGCTTAGCTGAGCCTGCACTGACTGAGCTGGGTTTCTATATTCAACGTTTAGACAATTTATACCAAGTATGGAACCTAATGGCTGAACCTAAACGAGAAAAAGGCGCACCGCTGGCTCGTTGGCTACAAACCCATACTGAACGTGAAGGCGACTTTACCGTTCACGTTTCTCCTTTAGAAATCGGTTGGCAGCTTGATCAACAAATTTGGAGTCGTTGTATCGGTGCTATTCTGGTATCAGCAACATTACGGGCTCTCAACTCGTTCAGTTTTTTCTGCCGTCAAGCAGGTATCAGTGAGAAATCTGAAGACGGTGTTCAATTTCTCTCACTGGCGTCACCGTTTAACTATATAGAGCAGGGAGAACTGTTGATTCCTGCAATGAAACTTGAACCACCAGCGAAAGATTTTACTCCTTATCTTGCCGATAAAGTAAAAGAGTATCTAGTTGCTGATAAAGCCAACCTTGTTTTGTTTGCTTCTTATTGGCAGATGAAAGAAGTCGCGGATAAGTTGTCCTCAACCATCTCTCAAAAGGGTTGGACGCTTCAGATTCAAGGTGAAAAATCTCGCGGAGAAATTCTAAAAAAACATAAAATGCTCGTGCAGTGCGGAAAAACAAGCGTGTTGTTTGGTACGGGAAGTTTTTCGGAAGGATTAGACTTACCGGGTGACTTATTAGAAAACCTAATTATTACCAAGATACCGTTTGCTGTTCCAACCTCACCTGTAGAGCAGGCACACGCTGAGTATATTGAGCATCGTGGCGGTAATCCGTTTTTACAAATATCGGTACCAGAAGCAAGTAAAAAGCTGATTCAATCTGTAGGACGTTTGCTGCGTAAAGAGCAGGATTCTGGTAGAGTCGTGATACTTGATCGCAGAGTGGTATCAAAACGATACGGAAAGGCGTTGTTGGACTCCCTTCCACCGTTTAAACGAACCATCGAGCATTAATAGACGTGCTAGTTCCTTTGTTGCCTTATACCACAAGGGAATTGACGCTGTTTATTCGCGCCAATCACTATCATTAAAGAAAAAGTAAACTATGTTCATGAGGTCTCATTCGCTTGCTGCTTGACTGCAGCCCCAATAGTTTGGGTTTATCCTCCCCTACTTATCACTTAAAAAATAGAAATCAGGAACGTATTTTTGATTGAACTTGTCGAACCAACCATGTTGGTCGTGTTGGCTTTTGTGGCTTTTATTGCTGGATTTATAGACGCGGTTGCCGGTGGTGGTGGCATGCTAACTGTCCCTACATTGCTGTCTTTAGGGTTGCCTCCACATATTGCGCTGGGTACAAATAAACTTGCAGCGACTTTTGCATCCTCCACTGCTGCATTTACTTATTACCGAAAGAAGCTCTTTAAGCCGAAGTACTGGCTGCGTGCGTTCGTGATGACTCTAATCGGTGCAACTGTGGGTACCCTTGTCGTTGACGCTATCAGTACCGACTGGTTACAAAAAGTGCTCCCGTTAATCATTCTTGCTGCTGCAATTTATACCGTTTGGCACAAAGCTCCTACAACGGTACAAAATGAAATGCCTGCCGGATGTAAGAAATTCAATACTAAGCAATATCTACAAGGTTTTGGCTTAGGGTTTTACGATGGCCTAGCTGGTCCAGGAACAGGGGCATTCTGGACAGTGAGCTCCATGGCGCTTTATCGCTTAAACATCCTGCTGGCATCAGGTTTAGCTAAAGCAATGAATTTCACCAGCAACCTGACGTCGTTGATCACCTTCGCGATTTTAGGCCATATTGACTGGGTACTCGGTTTAACCATGGGCGTTTGTTTGATGGCTGGTGCTTTTGTCGGAGCGCATTCCGCGATTCGTTTTGGTGCTAAATTTATTCGCCCTGTATTTGTCACTGTAGTCAGTATACTTGCGGTAAAACTTGCTTATGACGCTTGGTTTGTGACGCTATGAAAGACTTATCCAGATTAAATTCGATCATTGAAGAACTTAAATCAACTGCTGCACTGATTGACCGAACTCGAGGTGAACACTATCGCCCTTTGTTTGATGACACCTTGTTCCACTGTCACGGTAAGCTTTTAACTCCGTGTGTTATAGAAACAGAAAGCACATTGAATGCCATTCTCCGAGAGCAAAAAGCGGGAAAGCTGACTCAACCTCGGGCAGAATATCTTACAGAACGTCTGCTTGCGCAGATTGGCGCGATTCAGCGCGAAATGTCGACCCAAGCTATTCGTAAGAAAGAGCCAAAGCATTACAGAGACACAAGAAAGCCCATCAGCGATTTGTATCAGGATCTTGCACAGCACCAAGACTGGGAACGAAGACTGATGCTCCTAGTTCAAGATAAGCAAATGGCAGTTGAGGGCACGTTTGGTGCTGATAAAACAAGTGCTCAGCAAGCGTTGCTCGCAGCGGAACAGAGGCTTAAACGCTGTCAGGAAGCGAAAACAAAAATTGAAAAACAGATTACCTTTAGAGAGAAGAATCAATAAATGAACGACACCAGCTCCTCTTTAGAAAATGCACCGGATGAAATCAAACTTGCCGTTGATCTTATTTATCTTCTGGAATCCAATAACGTCGACACCAAAGTTGCTCTCGCAGCGTTAGAAATCGTAAAGTCCGATTTTCAGGCTAAGTTAGATAAGGAAAAGAGCGCTTAATTCGCGCTCTTCTTTATTAAAATAAACTACTTAGAAGCTATTAACTCACTTTAAACTGATTCACCAGTGCTTGCTGCTGTTTTGAGAGTGAGCTAATTTCTGCACCTACAGCTTCAGATTCCCCAGCCTGCTCTAGTATCTGAGCACTCAGATCCCGAATATTCGCCACGTTTTGATTCACTTCAGCGGAAACCGTTTGCTGTTCTTCTGCGGCTTTCACAATCTGAGAGTTCATATCGTTAATCGCTGAGATGGCATCGAAAATCTTGTTCAGCTCAGACACGGCTTGCTGTACATGCGACGCCGTCCCATTCGCCAAACTGTTGCCTTCTTGGATAGCGTTCACCACATCACGGGTGCCTTTTTCAACTTTCTCGATCACTGTTCGGATTTCACCAACCGACGCCTGTGTCCGACTAGCAAGGTTGCGAACTTCATCTGCAACCACTGCAAAGCCTCTTCCTTGCTCTCCTGCCCGAGCCGCTTCAATAGCAGCATTGAGTGCGAGTAAGTTCGTCTGTTCTGAAATGCCTTCAATCACCTCAAGAATATCAGTGATATTGACGTTGTTACGCGCTAGATCTTCAACAATAGGCACGGCGCGGTTCATGGTATTGACCAAGTTGAGCATCTCAGCTTCCGAAGTTTTAATCACTTCCTGACCGATACGAGCAGACTCATTTGCTTGCTCTGCTGCATGTACCGCATTTTCTGCATTCTGGACAACTAAGCTCGCTGTCTGCGTCATCTCTTCAGAGGCGGTAGCAACAAGGTCGACTTCTCTAAACTGCGCTTCACTGCTACGTCTTGTCTCACCAGCGGTGATCTTTGCCTGCTCAGTGGTGTCCGCAACTGAATGAGTGGTTTCAATCACTTGCCTTATTGTGGATTGCAGTTTGTCTAGAAACTTATTGAACCCGTGAGCCAACTGACCGATTTCATCTTGCGATTGAACATCTAAACGCTGAGTTAAGTCGCCTTCACCATCAGCAATGTCATTCAAACGCACGACGACTTCACGAATTGGCTTTACTATGCGTGACGCTGTGTAAGCAATCACCGTTAACCCCAAAACAGCAAATAATAACCCAGCAAGCAATTCTACTTTTACGCCACTTTCTACTTGCGCAGTAATTACGCTATCGAGTTCGTCTGCATCTTTAAGAACACTGCTACGGGGCATCTCGAATATCACGCCCCAAGTCTGATTAGCAACGGTAATCGGTGCAAACACCGTCATCCATTGCCCATCTTCACTCCACAATGATTCGACTTTTTTACCAGACAAAAGCCTTGAAACCTTGTCTTTAGAAACGCTTGAGCCGCCAAATGGTTGTCCAATAGTCAGAGCTTGATCATCACTGGCGATAAGTGTTCCGTCCAAACTAATAATGAAAATTTTGCCTTCACCATTAAATAAGCTGCTATCAGAGTCTTTCGCGACAACCAACAAAGGATCTAATTTTAAATCGATTCCGTAAAAGCCAATTACTTCTTCATCAACCACGATTGGAACTGAAATAGAAGTCGCCAAAAACTGCTCTGTTCCTTGGCTAATTAGTCGTGGCGAAGTGACACAAGCGTTTCCGTCATTAATCGGGCAGGAAAAACGCTCGCTATTTTCGTTATCAGACAGCTGTTTCTCAGTTAAAACTTCATTTACTGCATTCTGACCATCATCGGCAGATCGCCAATACGGAGCGAAACGTCCGATATCGTTGGAACCAACATAATCGGCATTCACATAGTTACTGTCTTCAGAATCGAGAGCGTTAGGTTTGAATACTAGGTAGGCACCTTCGATAGTTGGGAAATCTAGTACTGATTTACGAACCATTTCGTTAAGCGCTGTGCGTAGCGCTTCACTTTCACCGAAGTTGTCTTCCGAGTTTTTCTTTAGGAATAAAGCCGTTGAAGAGAGCATTTCTGAACGATAAATCGCTTCACTGAGATATTCCGATATTTCAGTAGAATTTAACTGTGCGCGGGTTTTCAGTAATTGTTGAGACTTATTGATAACGGATTCAGCGCTCTGATTTTTAATGACCTGCTGATTAGTCACAGCATTGTAAACCGAGAACCCGATAAGAGATAACGAGGTTACGAGCAGGCAAAAACCTGCCAACAGTGTAATTTTCCACTGAACTGATAATGTTCGCATACAACATCCTTATGCTAGCGTTTAAACTCATATAATCGAATGAGATAACTCGAAATTAGACCACAATCTATCGATATATCAATACAAATCTGACACAAAACTCACCATTTTCGGACACAATCAGTTTGAGCGAGTTCTTCGGTTTGTTCTGTTCAAGCTAAGTGGTAACATCAATCTCGTTCGTTGTTACCTTTTTATGTAATCAATTCAATTAGTAACGACTTAATAAACATCAAATTAAGGACTAACCAATGAAAGTTATCAGCTTTAACATCAATGGGTTACGAGCAAGGCTTCACCAACTCAAAGCACTGATTGATAAACATCAGCCTGATGTTATCGGCTTACAAGAAATCAAAGTTCACGATGAAGTCTTCCCTATCGAAGATGTCGAAGCCATGGGTTATCACGTCTATTTTCACGGGCAAAAGGCACATTACGGTGTGGCTATGCTCTGCAAGAAAGAACCTATTGAAGTTAAGAAAGGTTTTCCTACCGACAACGAAGATCATCAAAAGCGTATGATCATGGCGACATTCTTGGATGACAACGGCGAAAAAGTGACTGTTCTTAACGGCTACTTCCCGCAAGGCGACAATATCGGACATGAAATTAAATACCCATACAAGCGCCAGTTTTATAAAGATTTAATGACGTATTTAACTGAGCACCATAGCAGTGATGAACAGCTTATTGTTATGGGTGACATTAACATCAGCCCAATCGATTCAGATATCGGCATTGGCGAGGCCAACCGCAAGCGTTGGCTACAAACCGGTAAATGTTCATTCCAACCAGAGGAACGCGAGTGGCTAAAAACACTCACGGATTGGGGCTTCGAAGACACATTCCGTAAACTTCACCCAAGCGTTGATGATAAGTTCTCGTGGTTTGATTACCGTTCTCGTGGCTTTGATGACAACCGAGGTCTGCGGATTGATGTCATTTTGGCTACGCCATCGCTGGCTCAAAAATGTGTTGAGGCGGATATCGACTATGAACTTCGCGGCATCGACAAACCTTCTGACCACGCACCTATCTGGTCGGTGTTCAACTAATCATCCCAGTGATATCTCTTTCCTAATATGACAAAGCCCCTACTCAGGGGCTTTGTTTATTTCATGCCTAAACCACATCTGTAGTTGTTCAGAAACGTTAGCTAAGTGGACGCAAATAGCGCAAGAAACGTTTTTCAGCACCTTTAAAGCACCAAAGTACAATGAAGGTTAAGCTCATATAGAACAGACCAGCTGTTAAGAATGATTCAAATGGTGCGTAATAACGTGAATTTACCAAACGTGCAGCACCCGTTAAATCCATAATGGTAACGATACCTGCCACTGCACTGCCGTGAATCATAAAAATCACTTCGTTACTGTAAGCCGGCAATGCACGACGAAGCGCACTTGGCAGAATAATTCGGCGATAAGTTTGGAATACACTCATACCGTAAGCTTTAGCCGCTTCCACTTCGCCTTTTGGTAGGCCATTAATTGCACCACGCACAATCTCTGCGGTGTAGGCAGAAGTGTTGAGAATAAACGCCACCAAAGCACAGAACCACGCATTTTCCCAAAGGGTTCCTTTTACAGGGAAAAACTGATCCATACCGTAGTAAATCAGATATAGCTGCACCAGTAATGGCGTACCTCGGAAGAAATAGATGTAGCCCCAAGAAGGCAAATTCAGCGCATAGTTTTTACTGTTACGTGCTATAGCTAAAGGAATTGCAATACATATACCGATGATCAGAGATAGAGACACTAACCATACTGTTGTCCATAAGCCTTGAAAGTAAATTGGAAGGCTTTCAATAATCAGTGAAAAGTCCATATCTACCTCGTATGAATACTAAATTTACGCTCAACTAGCTTAAGCAGGCCGGTCGAAATGCTGGTAAAAACAAGGAATATGACTGCAACCGTCATGTAGAAGGTAAATGGCATTTTCGTCGAGCCAGCAGCCAATGAACTCATGCGAACCATATCTTCTAAACCGATGATAGAAACCAGCGCAGTCGTTTTCAGCAGTACAAGCCAGTTGTTACCAAACCCCGGTAGCGCGTGACGAATCATTTGCGGTAGAAGTATGCGTCTGAACGACAATACAGCGCTCATACCATAAGCTTTAGCCGCCTCCATTTCGCCTTTATCCACCGCCATGATTGCGCCGCGAAAGGTTTCTGCCATGTATGCACCAAAGATAAACCCTATCGTTAATACACCAGCAATAAATGGGCTCACATCGATGTAATCAGGCACATACTGAACCCATTCATCGGCAGTACCAAGCCAGTTATTTAGAGATTCGTTGATTGAGTAAAGACTGTTATTTAATAAGATTTGGCCACCGAAGAAAATCAGCATCATCAGAACAAGGTCTGGGATGCCACGAATAATGGTGGTGTAAAGAGTCGCGATACCCTTAGCCCAAGCGTAAGGAGATAACTTCGCTAGAGCGCCTAACATGCCAAGCACAACGGCTAACAATAGTGAAAGTATTGCAACTTCAATGGTGAGTACAGCCCCCTTTGCGATAGAGGCTTCATATCCCTGTAGATCCAGCATAAAAACTTCCTAGTCCTTAAAGCTTGGCTGCTGGGTACTGCTACGAACTAGGAACCAACAACCAAGAATGCCTTTATTATTGTTACGTCTCTGTCGTTCAGCACGACAGAGACATTTGAGGCTTATTAATCGCCGTATACGTCGTATTTGAAGTATTTGGCAGCGATTTGTTGATAAACGCCTTTTTCACGAAGTGAAGCGATAGCGCCATTTAGCTTTTCAGTCAGGTCTTTATCTTGTTTACGAACTGCAATACCAAAACCGTCACCGAACCATTTAGGATCAGTCAACGAAGGGCCAACGAATTCATAGCCTTCGCCACCTGGTTTGTTTAGTACGCCATCTTCTAGTGCAGACGCATCACCTAGAACAGAAGCAATACGACCATTTGCAAGATCAAGGTAAGCTTCATCGAACGAACCGTAACGAACGATTTCTACAGAATCACCGTAGTTGTCAGTCAGGTACTTGTCGTGAGTGGTTGCTCGTTGCACACCAATTTTAACGCCTTTAAGACCTTCTTTAGAGAAGTCTAAACCCGCACCTTTCTTAGCGATAAATTTGTTAGGAATCAGTGCATATTTACTAGTGAAATCGACTTTCTTCTTGCGCTCTTCAGTGATAGACATCGCTGCGATGATTGCGTCGTATTTACGAGCAAGTAGAGAAGGAATAATACCATCCCAGTCTTGAGCAACGATTTGGCATTTTACTGCCATCTCTTCACAAAGCGCGTTTGCCATATCAACGTCAAAGCCTTTCAGAGAACCATCTGATTCTGTCCAGCTAAACGGAGGGTAAGCGCCTTCAATACCGAAGCGTACAGTTTTCCACTCTTTCGCTTGGGCAACACCGGTCGCAGCTGTAGCAGCTATTGCCGCAACTAATAACCACTTTTTCATTTCCATACTCCTGTGATTGTTGTGTTTTATTTTTACTTTAGTTTTCTCAGCCCATCTTTAAGAAACCGAAGGGCCGAAAGATATTAATAGATTGAAGAGATAAACTGCTTAAGACGCTCTGAATCCGGATTACTAAACAGCTTTTTAGGATCACCTTGCTCTTCCACCACTCCTTGATGCAAAAACAATACGTGATTAGAAACGTCACGAGCAAAAGCCATTTCATGAGTAACCACTAACATGGTTCGCCCTTCTTCAGCTAACGAGCGCATAACTCCCAGCACTTCTCCCACTAACTCGGGGTCAAGAGCGGATGTTGGCTCGTCAAACAATAATACTTCTGGTTCAACAGCGAGCGCTCTTGCAATTGCAGCGCGTTGTTGCTGACCTCCAGAGAGGTGCCCAGGGTAGTAATCTTTTCGCTCGTAAAGACCCACTTTCTTCAATAGTAGTTCAGCATTTTCTATTGCTTGAGCTTTAGGAACACCTAAAACGTGAACAGGTGCTTCAATCACGTTTTCCAGCACTGTCATGTGTGACCAGAGGTTGAATCCTTGAAAAACCATAGCTAAGCGCGAACGGATACGCTGCACTTGTTTTTCATTGGCAGGAAGAGAGACACCTTGACGGTTCTTTTTCATTTGAATCAATTCACCATTAACCCAGATTTCGCCATCTGTCGGTGTTTCGAGTAAATTGATGCAACGTAGAAAGGTACTTTTGCCAGAACCGGAGGAGCCTATAATAGAGATAACATCCCCTTTATGTGCTTGAAGTGAAATGCCTTTCAGAACTTCATTCTGGCCAAATGTTTTGTGCAGTTGTTTTATATCGAGCGCTGGTACTTCATTCATGCGCTTTAACTCCCTGTATTTTATGACACTGCAGAGCATTCCAGCTCAATTTCGCTACAAAGTATCACTCGACGCTATAACATGCAACAAATTATTAACCTACAAAAATGAAATATTTAGTTATTTTATGTGAGTATTAATTCATAAAATGGCTATTTCTTCTTCAAAGCACGCATATTAAAACACTCTCCCCCTATTAAACACAACCAAGCCAATTTAACAAAAATGCTAAAAGCAAGACTTATAGCAAACTTTGAATCATAACCACCACGCATAGGTTTTCACGTTTTGGCAAGTTCAAAAGGGGTAATAAACATCACACTTTGAAAATTAATTTCAACCATAAAAACCACTATCTGCCTGATTTTATTATGACGATGTAGTTTTCTTTCATTTCCCAAACTAAAGTGATCAAGATCAATCACTATAAAGGGTTAGCACGTTAAACTCGCCACCACTTATAAGGCTATTCTAATGCCCATTATTATTTCGTTGGCTATGCTATAAAGCACAATAGAAACGTGTTACATATTCAGCCGAAACTTTCGCTATTGCGGACACTTAAGCAGAATTCAATTCAGAATTAATAACTTTATATAATGAGGAATCTATGTCAGAAGCAGTGAATAAAGCGCATTCTGATTCAGATATCGAGACTAAGAGCTACAGTGAGCTTCATCGTCCAGCGTCTGAGTTCGACAGCCGTTCAGATTACTTAGATCATGAACTACAAATCATGAAGCCTCGCCGCTTTGGTTTAAACTTGCCGGGTCGCGATTTCCGTTTCGAACTAGAAGATTTCGTTCCTGCTCTTGCTGGTACTATCGGCATCATCGCGATGTACTCAGCAGTTATGATGTCTTGGGCGGAAGGTTTAACTCAAGCCTGGGATCACGTTCATCTAACGAAAGAGTTCGCCATCGAAGTCGCTCGTGTGGAAATGTTGATTCCTGCACTCTTATTCTGTGTGCTTGCTTCTGGTGTATTCAACCCTAAAGCAAACTTAGCAGGTAACCACGGTCCGATGATTCCGCTTATCGGTACTATCGCTCTAGCCGGTGCTCACCCTCTTGCATTAGCATTGCTTATCGGTGTCTTTGGTCTGCTACTTAGCTTTTTCAAAGGTGGTTCTAAGCTTGTTAACCTCACTTCTGAAGGCACTGCTGGCGGTTTACTTATCTTCTTAGGTTTAACGGGTACAATCAGTCAGATTAACTCCATCCAAGCTTGGGCTGTGAGTTTACAATCCGCAGACGTAGCCGCGGGAAGCATGGGTTATGTCGGTTTAGTTGTACTTGGTGTGACCGTTGCTATTTACGCTTACCTAGCGAAAATCAACAAGCGTTGGCTTGCAATCCCTGTGTGTGCGTTTACTGGTCTAGCTATCGCATTGCTATTCGGCGCAGGTTTCGACATCAAATTCGAAACACAAATGGGCCTTCCAAACCTTAACCCAGTTTACTGGTGGGGCAGCACTGAAGAAGGTTGGATGTTAGGTCTTCCTAACATGGAACACTTCATCGCATCTCTACCATTCGCAATTCTTGCAGTGGCAATGTGGTCACCAGACTTCCTTGGTCACCGTATTTTCCAAGAGATGAACTACCCTAGAGGTACTGAAAAAGTACTAATGGACGTAGATGACACTATGACTATGTGTTCATTCCGCCAAATGGTTGGTACTGCAGTAGGTGGTGGTAACATCACTTCATCTTGGGGTACTTACATGATCCCTGCGGCTATCGCTAAACGTCCAATTCCTGCTGGTGCAATTCTTCTTGGTCTGATCGTAATGACTGTTGCGGTACTTGGTTTCCCAATGGACGTTGCAGTATGGCCACCAGTAATGCGTGTTGCGCTACTAGTAGGTGTGTCTCTACCTCTACTAGAAGCAGGTATGCAAATGGTTCGCGATACTAAAGACTCACAAGCGGCTGGTATCTGTATCTTCGCTTCTATTGTTGCGAACCCAGTATTGGCTTGGGCTCTAACCATGTTCCTAGACAACAACGGTCTAATCGGTGACAAAGAACGTGCTTCACGTTTGTCATTCATGGATAAAATTGTTATCCCTGTAACCGTGTTTATTATCTGTCTTGTTGCTATGCTTGCAGTTGGTATGCTAGAAGCTCAATATGGTCTTAAAGCTTGGTTATAAGCTAATAGGTTAAAATTTAGATGGGTAGCGCAAAACGCTACCCTCTTTTATTATTGGCTTTTTCAACTTTTATTGATTTAGTTTAAGTTTTGCAATTTTTTTTTAGTGTAATGTAATTTCATCAAACGGACATTTCACTGTAAGAACAAGTAACAATATCTATAGTATTAGTCTGAGATTATGAACTATACATATTGTTATTAAATAGAGTGTACTGCCTCTCTTTAACTAAAGAGATAGCTGGCTCAACGGCGAAACAGTACGTGTTTTTTCTACTAAAAAGGTAGGTATGTCATGGCAGAGCAATTTGCTAAAGCTTGGGAAGGTTTTGCTGCAGGTGAGTGGCAAAATGAAGTAAACGTTCGTGATTTCATTCAAAAGAACTACACTCCATACGAGGGTGACGAATCTTTCCTAGTTTCTGAAGGAACTGAAGCGACTAAAACGCTTTGGGCTAAGGTAATGGAAGGCATCAAACAGGAGAACTCTACTCACGCTCCTGTGGATTTTGACACTTCAGTTATCTCTACCATCACTGCTCACGATGCAGGCTACATCGAAAAAGATCTAGAAACTATCGTTGGTCTTCAAACTGACGCTCCACTTAAGCGTGCAATCATCCCTAACGGTGGTATCCGTATGGTTGAAGGTTCATGCAAAGCATATGATCGTGAACTTGATCCTATGGTTTCTAAAATCTACACAGAATACCGTAAAACTCACAACGCTGGTGTTTTCGATATCTACACTCCAGACATCCTTGCATGTCGTAAATCTGGTGTACTAACAGGTCTTCCTGACGCATACGGCCGTGGTCGTATCATCGGTGACTACCGTCGTGTTGCACTATACGGTATCGACTTCCTAATGAAGGACAAACTGGCTCAATTCACGTCTCTACAAGAGCGTTTTGAGAACGGTGAAGACCTTCATATGACTATGCAACTTCGTGAAGAAATTGCTGAGCAACACCGCGCTCTTGGTCAAATCAAAAAAATGGCTGCGAAATACGGCTGCGATATTTCTCGTCCAGCTGAAACTGCTCAAGAAGCAATCCAATGGACTTACTTCGGCTACCTAGCTGCTGTTAAGTCTCAAAACGGTGCTGCAATGTCTCTAGGTCGTACTTCTACGTTCCTAGACGTGTACATCGAGCGTGATATCGCTGCAGGTAAGCTCACAGAAGCTCAAGCTCAAGAAATGATCGACCACTTCGTAATGAAACTACGTATGGTTCGTTTCCTACGTACTCCTGAGTACGATGAGCTATTCTCTGGCGACCCAATTTGGGCAACAGAATCAATGGGTGGTATGGGTCTTGACGGTCGTACGCTAGTAACGCGTTCTAACTTCCGTTTCCTAAACAGCCTATACACTATGGGTCCTTCTCCAGAGCCAAACATCACTGTTCTTTGGTCTGAAGCGCTACCAGACGGTTTCAAACGTTTCTGCGCAAAAGTATCTATTGATACTTCTTCTATCCAGTACGAAAACGATGACCTAATGCGTCCAGACATGAACTCTGACGATTACGCAATTGCATGTTGTGTATCACCAATGGTTGTTGGTAAACAAATGCAGTTCTTCGGTGCTCGTGCGAACCTTGCTAAAACGATGCTTTACACCATCAACGGCGGTATCGATGAGAAACTGAAAATCCAAGTTGGTCCAAAAATGGACAAGATCTCTGGTGAATACCTAGATTACAACGAACTTTGGGAAAAAATGGACCACTTCATGGATTGGCTAGCTAAGCAGTATGTGACTGCACTAAACGCTATCCACTTCATGCACGACAAGTACAGCTACGAAGCGTCTCTAATGGCTCTACATGACCGTGACGTTATCCGTACTATGGCATGTGGTATCGCTGGTCTATCTGTTGCAGCTGACTCACTATCTGCAATCAAATATGCGAAAGTTAAACCAATTCGTGACGAAGATGGTCTAGCAATCGACTTCGAAATCGAAGGCGATTACCCTAAATTCGGTAACAACGATTCTCGCGTAGATGATATCGCTTGTGAACTTGTATCTGTATTCATGAACAAGATCCGTGAGCTTAAGACTTACCGTAATGCGATTCCTACTCAGTCTATCCTTACTATCACTTCAAACGTGGTATACGGTAAGAAGACTGGTAATACTCCTGACGGTCGTCGTACTGGTACTCCATTTGCACCTGGTGCAAACCCAATGCACGGTCGTGACGAGAAAGGTGCTGTAGCATCATTGACTTCAGTAGCGAAACTACCGTTTGCTGACGCTCAAGATGGTATCTCTTACACCTTCTCTATCGTTCCTAACGCATTAGGTAAAGAAGAAGCAAGCCAACGTGCTAACCTTGCAGGCCTAATGGATGGTTACTTCCACCACGAAGCTGGCAAACTAGAAGGTGGTCAACACCTAAACGTTAACGTGCTTAACCGCGACACGCTACTTGACGCTGTTAAACACCCAGAGAAATACCCTCAGCTAACTATCCGTGTATCTGGTTACGCTGTTCGTTTCAACTCTCTGACTGCTGAACAACAAGCTGACGTTATCGCTCGTACATTTACTGAGTCTATGTAAGACTTCGCTTAAATAATGAGCTACAAGCCCTCGCTTTTGCGGGGGCTTTTTATTTATTCAGTAAATTTATCAAAGCGTTAATAATGCTTAATGAGACTCAAATATTTAAATCCAACATTTATCATTACTCGTCTTAGCCTTTTCAATCAGTTAAACTCACGGCTCTGTTGTATTCGAGCTGTAATCAAATGTCCGTATCCCGCTTTTTCCTTTTATTAACATGCAGTTTTTCTGCTCTTGCTGCTCAAACGCCGACTGTAACTCTCAACGTTGATAACGATGGTATTTACGGGATAGACCAAGACTACACCAGTGGCCTTTTCCTCTCTTACACGTCTGGCGCCGTTCGTCCAAACTGGTGGTCAAGGCCACTTAGTCTTTCCGTTTGGGGCGCAGCCAGCTTAGATAAATGGGAAATCAGTGTTGGTCACAAAATGTGGACACCTTCAGATATCACGCTTGATACACCACAACCGAATGAACGCCCCTATGCAGGCTTACTACACGGTGAATTCAGCTACATCAGCTTGCACCCGCAACAGGCGCAACGCTTTAATCTGCTGATTGGAACCACAGGCGAGAGTTCTCTTTCTGAAGAAGCTCAACGCATCGTTCATTCCATTACAAAATCAGATGACCCGAACGGCTGGGCATATCAGGTTGAAGACAAAGTGGTGGGCAGTGTCGGCTATCTTTCTCATTTCAACTTAATTCGCCAACGCTTCACAATGAGCACGGACTTTGAAATCTCCAATATTTCAGAAGTAAATATCGGTAACTACCGTAGCGATGCCGCAACAGGATTTATGGTTCGTTGGGGACAAGATTTGGCGGGTAACTTTGGTAGCGCGCAAATTTCTGTGGAAAACCCATTTAAGGCGGGCATGATTGGCGCGTCTGACTATGGTTGGTTTCTTTTTGGTGGTATTGAAGGGCGCTATCGTTTTAACGACATCACAATTGAAGGAAACAGACCACTAGAAGGCCTAGAGCATCCGGCAAGTTATTACGAAGTGACTTTAGAACCTTGGCAAGCTACGGCTGTAGCAGGCGCTGCATGGTACAGCCGCCACTTCGGTTTTACCTTTACAACAACCGCCAATACTTCTGAATACAAGCAAGATAAGAAATCTCTACATGGTACTGGCGGTGTTTCTTTCTACGCGTTTTTCTAGACGCAATTGTTGGATACCTATCGCTTAAATACTAAAGCGTTGGCAATCAGAGTTTAGCTCTGATGAACGTTGGTCTACAACGCGGCTGATTGAACGCAGCTGCTCGTTGTTATCTTCGAGTTCTTTCATTGCCACAGAAATTTGCGTCATATTGTCAGCCATGGATTGACTAGTGGTCGCCAACTCTTTGATGGAACTGACGATGATTTCCGTCTGGTGCGCCGCCTCTCCTGCTTTATTGGTTATCTGAGCCAAAGCCTCCATTGCTTCATGGCCTCGCTCTTGACCAACCTGCATGGTTTGCCCAGATTGGCCAAACTTCTGAATAACTTCAGCACTCTCTTTCTTCATCGTCTCGATAGTCCCTGAGATTTCCGCAACCGCATTCACGGTACGTACAGCCAAGTTTCGAACTTCATCTGCCACAACCGCAAAACCGCGTCCTTGCTCCCCTGCTCGCGCAGCTTCAATAGCCGCATTTAACGCTAACAAGTTAGTTTGCTCAGCAATGCTATTGATGATATCCATGACTGAGTCAACTTTGGTCGAAGCTTCTTCCAGTTGCTGAATATTAGTCGTCGCAGAGCTTAGAATTTTGCCGACGTCCTCTAATGAACCAATGGCGGCCGCGATAACTTTCGCACCATTTTCCGCCGCCTCTGTCGATGACTTACTCACATCAGAAACAAACGCCAGAGAATTAGACACTTCATGAGTAGTAACGCTGACTTCTTCAGTGGCAGAAGCCAATAACTGAGTTTGCCCTAACACATCAGACTGCCCGTTCACAAGGTCGTCAATGCCAGAGTTTAGTTGTGCCGCATCTCCTGATAACGCTTCACTTCGCTGCTGAACAGCTTTGACCAACTCCCCTAAGTGTTCGCAACTCTGGTTAATCGCTACTGCCAATTGGTTAAACTCATCATTAGGATTATTCGATATAGGCATTCGCTGTGACAAATCACCTTGCGACAGGCGTTCCATCACCGCTTTGGTTTGCGATAGTGAACGAGTCAAAGAGATACTTAGCATGACAAAAATCGAAATAGTTATCACCGCTAAGACGGCACAAGCCACCAGCACAGACCACTGAGTTTGAACTCCGGCGTGCTCGGCTTGACGCTGATATGTCTCACTAATGTCACCAATTTGCTTTGATAAGTTTTCTATAAGACTTTTCGCTTGAGACTCACTGGTAAACAATTGCTCTTGCTGCTCATTAACCAATTGTGAAAGTTCACTGACACGTAAAAAAGTTTCTTTGAAATTCGCCACTTCTTTTTCATAGAGAGAAAGCATTGAGTAGCTTTTCGACATATTTATAAAGCCGGCCATAGCACGATTAAATAGCTTTAGGTTTTGTTCACTTGGCTGAAGAAGATAGTTTTGTTGCGCTTTGACTACGGCTTGGAAATCCGAGTTGATGGTCACCATCCCTGTTTCAGCGATTTTCGCTTCTATGGTGGTCGCCAGTTGTTTTAGCTCACCCAGTTTGCCCTCTTCGACGTTGAAACCCAATTCAGATTTGAGCTCCATCCAAGGTAAGAGTGACTGTTCAAATTGTGAGGTGACTTGTAGCAGTTGCTGAGACTCTTCATTGAAGTTTAATTGCTGAAGAAAAGTGATATCTGTCTGAACATGTTCCATCAAGCCTTTTAACTTTTCCTTAGCTTGAGAAACCTGATCTGCGGTGAGACTTTCTTTTTCGGAGGCCAAAGCAAGAAGATCGGCTTGGGTTGAGTGCATAGCCAATGCTCCAGACGTAATGTCCGAACTCTGCTTATATTGTGAGCCCATACCGGACAAGCTCATTGCGGTATAAAGACCAAGGCTAACAAAGCCAATACATAGAACAATAATAAAAAGTGTGATTTTTTGCTTCTGAGATAATTTCAGTACATCCATGCTAATCTTCCTTGTCACCATCCTGTGACTTTAGACTTCAAGATACTACGGGCTAAAGTGTCGTAATGTTTCGTTTACATTTTTGTCACTTATATCTTTTTTATAACACCCATCTTCAGCAATTTCGATTTTTTTTTAAACTATTTATTACAACTCTGAATGGAATAAGGAAATCCTATTTAATCCACACTATTTGTAATAAAATGACGACTAAATTACACAATCGAGAGCAACACATGTCTACTTCTGGTCGAATTCACTCATTCGAATCTTGCGGTACGGTTGATGGCCCAGGAATTCGTTTCATCGTTTTTCTTCAGGGTTGCTTATTCCGTTGTAAGTATTGTCACAACCGTGACACTTGGGACACACACGAAGGCAAAGTGGTTACTGTTGAAGAGATCATCAACGAGGCGAAGTCTTACCGTCATTTTATGAATGCCTCTGGCGGTGGTGTTACGTGTTCTGGTGGCGAAGCCATGCTTCAACCTGAGTTTGTCAGAGACTTCTTCCGAGCGGCGAAAGCTGAGGGCATACACACATGCCTAGACACCAACGGTTATATCCGTAAATTTACGCCTGTGATCGATGAAGTTCTTGAAGTCTCTGATCTTGTGATGCTCGATATCAAACAGATCAATGATGACATCCACCAAGATTTAGTGGGTGTATCCAACAAACGTACTCTCGATTTTGCTCAATACCTGCACAAGATTAATCAACCAACCTGGTTGCGCTACGTGATTGTTCCCGGCTATACCGACGATGATGAATCAGCCCATAAACTGGGTGAGTTCATTAAGGATATGGACAACATTGAGAAGATTGAGCTGCTTCCATATCACAAACTTGGTGCTCACAAGTGGGAAGCGATGGGAGAAGAGTACCCACTTGAAGGTGTAGAGCCTCCAAGTAAGGAAACCATGGATAGAATTGTATCTATCCTTGAGCAATATCACTCAAACGTAAAATACTGATTCAAACTCGGTGACGATTCGTTAAAAATGCCAACCATAACCGGTTGGCATTTTAATATCTGTCTCACACGATGAAATGCATTAAAGGATAAATTCAACACTGAGGGATTATTTTGCAGTTACAAGAACTTGTCGCGCTAGCTATCGTTGTTATCTTCTTCACCATCTCACTCAGAGATGTACAGCACGCTTTTTTGCCGAAGTTTAAAACTGAAAAATCCTTTCAGCATCTGACCTATGCCGTGATGTTTGCCCTTGTGTTACTTTGGTCAGCGCAAGCCAGTGTCAAAGATGGTCTCCAAATCCATTTCTTAGCACTCACAACACTGACCATGATGTTCGGTTGGAGAAGCGCTTTCATGCTGACCATTCCGGTCAGTTTTGCTCTGGTCATCGTGGGGAAACTGGCGCTGTTTGGTCTGCCTGAGTTTTTATTGCTCTCCAGCTTGGTTCCGATTTTGATCTCCTATGCCATATTCTCGTTAAGCTATCACTATCTGCCACGCAACATTTTTGTATTCATTTTTGTCGCAGGATTTTTCAACGGCGGTTTGACCGGAAGTTTACACCTCGCCATCAATGCGGGTTATCAACTCAATCTGGGTAACCACGACTGGAAAACCATATTAGACAACTATCTTATCTTTGTACCTCTACTTGCCTTCCCTGAAGGGCTGCTTAACGGTATGGCTCTGGCAATACTTTCGGTGTTTAAGCCTGAGTGGCTGAGAGTGTTCTCTGATCGGGACTATATCTACAATCATCATCACAAAAAATAGTCACACCTCTGCATATTTTATGTACTATCTCTATTAAAACAGTGTTGAGATCATGTTTCAGATTAATGCATTACTGTTAACCTAACCTCAGCAAAAAAATAATCAATTTTAGTGAGGCCAGCTATGGAAATGACTAACGCTCAACGTCTTATTCTTTCAAACCAATACTTCTTAATGTCTCAGCTTGACCCTTCAAACTCAGCAAAATACAAGCGTATGCAAACCATTGTTGAGCGCGGTTATGAACTCCAAATGTGTGAATTAAATAAAGAGTTTGGTTGTTTAAGTGATGCCCAATGTCGTGAAGTTATCGACATCATGGAGATGTATCACGCAATGCAAGAATCACACAAAATGCTCAGTGAAGAAGCGAGAAAAGACGTTGATGTACGTCGTTTGAATTTCTTAGGCTACGACATTGCAACAGAAGGCCAGTTGGTTAACTACGTTCGCTTCTTAGTCGATTCTGAAGGTCTTTATCCTCAATTTGACAAAGGCGACCACCATTTCAACAGTCAGATGCCAATGGCTGACAAATATCGTCGCATGCTGGCGACATGGCGTCACTGCCCACGTCAGTACCATTTGTCTGCAAATGAACTGCGTCAGATCTTTAACGCATAGTTAAGAGCTAACCATCGGTTAAAAATACTAATTTAAAATGCAGTAAGGCGGACTCTGTCCGCCTTACTTATATCAAAATTTCGGGCTTAGAAAAGGTAAGCAATACCAAAAGAAACGGTAGTACTAATACCACTTTCTATGATCGGACTTTTTTCTATATCCCCTTCCAGATTCGTATAGCGAACGTTGCCGTTCACTCTCACTGTATCAATGATATTCCAGTAGGCTGACGCGCCAATAAAGTACTGGCCGTCCCACTTCGCTTCAAACTCAGGCAATCCGCTACGTGCCGCTTCTTCACTAGAAACACCATAGAGATGGTTATTCAGCTTATCTGAGTTGTATGAGTAACCAATACCCGGAGTCACTCCCCAGTTACTAAAACGCAGTGGGAAACGCAACGCTACTTCTGCATATAAACCATTATGTGTATCACCGATGTCTGTCGCAGCAGAGGTTTCGAGTAAACCAACCGGAGTTCTCAATTGATAACTGACACCGCCTAAAATCGTTGAGGAACGCTTATCCAACATTTGAATTTGCGCATTGTCTGAGTCTCCCGGTTTGAGAGTTCTCGGATCATACATCAGTTTGAAAACGAAGTTTTGCGGAGAACTCATAGGCAGTACTCGGTAACCCGCACTGAAGCCACGTAGAAACAAGTGTTCGCCTTCATAGCCGATAACAGGAATAACCGTTTGATTCGATGGTGTTTCTTTATAGACCGCTGGTGAATACGCCGCTGCGACGCCTAACGACCATTGATCAGGTTGCGCTTGAGCAGGAAGTGCCATTGTCAAAGAGAGAGCAACAAACGCAGAAAAGTAGAACTTATTCATAGTGATAGTTATGTCCATTGGTATGCAATCCATTGAGTGACATCATACGAACCTATGCACCCATTGACAATAAAGATGAGAACTATTGTGATTTTTAACCTTTAAAACCGTTTGAACGTCTCATTCATGAACCACATTTGACGCGACAAGCACAAAACATTTCTTCTGCAAATATCAAATTCGAAATTTCTTTTTATCATCACTAATTTGAAATAAATGCATAATCTCTAAGCAAAATAGCGAATAGCAAACTAGTCTTAAATTGTTAGGGATTTATGTTTTAAAGCGGTTGTATGTCTGTTTGACATTTTTAGAGGGGACTTACTATGAGTATTTTTGACCACTTTCAGGCACGCTATGAAGCAGCCAAGGATGAAGAGCTAACAATTCAAGAGTTCTTAAATCTATGTAAAGAAGACAAAAGCGCATACGCAAATGCGGCCGAACGCCTGTTGCTCGCCATCGGTGAACCCGAGATGGTAGATACTTCAAAACACCCTCGATTAAGCCGTATTTTTTCAAACCGAGTTATCTCCAGATACAAAACTTTCCAAGACTTCTACGGTATGGAAGATGCCATAGAACAAATCGTGTCTTACTTAAAACACGCCGCTCAAGGCTTAGAAGAACGTAAACAAATTCTTTACTTACTCGGCCCTGTGGGTGGTGGTAAGTCTTCTCTTGCTGAAAAACTCAAAGCACTGATGCAGCAAATGCCTATTTATGTCCTTTCGGCAAATGGCAAACGCAGCCCTGTGAACGATCACCCGTTCTGCTTATTTGATGTCAACGAAGATGGAGAACTTCTAAAACAAGAATACGGTATCGAAAAACGCTATGTAAAATCCATCATGTCACCGTGGGCAGCAAAACGCTTACACGAGTTTGGTGGCGATATTACCAAGTTTAAAGTGGTTAAAGTTCGCCCTTCAATCTTGGATCAAATCGCAATAGCGAAAACCGAACCGGGTGACGAAAACAACCAAGATATTTCCTCACTGGTAGGTAAAGTCGATATTCGTCAGTTAGAACACTTCTCTCAAGACGATCCTGATGCTTATAGCTATTCAGGAGCATTGTGCCGCGCGAACCAAGGTTTAATGGAATTCGTAGAGATGTTTAAAGCGCCAATCAAAGTGCTTCACCCTCTACTCACCGCGACACAAGAAGGGAACTATAACGGTACAGAAGGTCTTTCAGCCTTACCGTTTGACGGAATGATACTCGCCCACTCTAACGAATCTGAATGGCAGGCTTTCCGTAACAACAAAAATAATGAGGCATTCCTAGACCGTGTTTATATCGTCAAGGTTCCTTACTGTCTGCGTGTTTCCGAAGAAGTTAAAATTTACCAAAAACTGCTTGAGCACAGTGAGCTTTCCAAAGCGCCATGCGCACCAAGTACACTTGATCTGCTTGCTCAATTCAGCGTACTTTCGCGTTTGAAAATTCCTGAAAACTCATCGCTATTTTCGAAAATGCGGGTTTACGATGGTGAAACACTCAAAGACACCGATCCAAAAGCGAAAAGCTACCAAGAGTATCGTGACTACGCAGGTGTCGATGAAGGCATGTCGGGGCTTTCCACTCGTTTTGCGTTCAAGATTCTCTCTCGCGTATTCAACTTCGACCACAGTGAAGTATCGGCAAACCCTGTACATCTCTTCTATGTAATTGAACAACAAGTAGAGCGTGAGCAGTTCCCACAGGAAACGGCTGACCGTTACTTAGAGTTTGTGAAAGGCTACCTAGTACCGCGTTATGTCGAGTTCATCGGTAAAGAAATTCAAACCGCATATTTGGAGTCCTACTCTGAGTACGGCCAAAACATTTTCGACCGCTACGTCACTTATGCGGATTTCTGGATTCAGGATCAGGAATACCGCGATCCGGAAACTGGACAACTGTTTGACAGAGCTTCACTCAACGGCGAACTGGAGAAAATCGAAAAAACCGCTGGGATCAGTAATCCGAAGGATTTCCGAAATGAAATCGTCAACTTCGTATTACGTGCACGTGCGAATAATAATGGTAACAACCCAGCTTGGACCAGCTACGAAAAATTGCGCACCGTTATCGAGAAAAAAATGTTCTCGAATACTGAGGAACTACTACCTGTTATCTCCTTTAATGCGAAAACCTCTTCTGAAGATCAGAAAAAACACGACAACTTTGTCGCTCGCATGATGGAGAAAGGTTATACCGAAAAACAAGTAAGACTATTGTCTGAGTGGTATTTACGCGTACGTAAATCTTCTTAAACACTGTCTGTACCCACAGAACTTGTTGTAAAGGGTATATCTGAAATCCAACTCAGCAGGCATCCAAGGACAGGATGCCTCGTTGGGGGAGCTATTCAGGTGACGTATACGGGGGAAGACTCATGCCGCAATTCATCGATAGACGATTAAACGGTAAGAACAAAAGCGCGGTGAACCGACAACGCTTTTTACGCCGTTATAAAGAACAGATTAAAGAGTCGGTTTCCGATGCGGTAAACCGCCGTTCAATCACGAACACAGAAACTGGGGAAGATGTCTCTATACCAAATAAAGACATCAAAGAGCCTGTCTTTCATCAAGGTCAGGGAGGCATGCGTGAGCGTGTACACCCAGGCAATGACCAATTCATACGCGGTGACAAGATAGAACGCCCTCGCGGAGGTGGTCAAGGCGGCGGGTCAGGTGAAGGAGAAGCCAACCAAGACGGTGAAGGCGAGGACGAATTTGTATTCCAGATTTCCAAAGACGAATATTTGGATATTCTGTTCGAAGACCTCGAACTGCCGAATCTCGAAAAAAACCAAATCAATAAGATAACGGAGTGGAAAACCCATCGAGCTGGATACCAGACTGCGGGTTCAGCTTCCAACATTGCTATTGTTCGTTCGCTACAACAATCATTGGCACGCCGCACGGCGATGACCGCCAATAAACGTCGTTTAATGAAAGAATTGGAAGAAGAGTTAGAACGAATTAAAGTCGCGGAACCTGCTCTGCTTCTAGAAGAAAAACGGATCAAAAAAGAGATTGAAGAACTGCGCGCCAAAATTGAAAGCGTGCCTTTTATTGATACCTTCGATTTGCGTTTCAAAAATTACGAAAAACGCCCTATTCCATCTAGCCAAGCGGTTATGTTCTGTTTGATGGACGTCTCTGGCTCTATGGACCAAGCCACCAAAGACATTGCGAAACGCTTTTACGTATTGCTCTATCTGTTCCTGACTCGAACATACAAAAACGTCGAAGTAGTGTTCATTCGTCACCATACTCAAGCGAAAGAGGTGGATGAACAAGAATTCTTCTATTCCCAAGAAACTGGCGGCACCATTGTTTCCAGTGCACTTAAGCTGATGCATGAGATCATTGAAGAACGATATCCGCTTGGTGAATGGAATATCTACGGTGCACAAGCTTCCGATGGTGATAACTGGGCGGATGATTCGCCACGCTGTAAAGAGTTGCTCACCAAACAACTGCTACCTTACTGTCAGTACTATGCCTATATCGAGATTACCCGTCGGTCGCATCAAACCTTATGGCACGAATATGAAAAACTGCAGCCAGCCTTTGGTAATTTTGCTATGAAGAACATTCGCAGTGTGGAGGATATTTTCCCTGTCTTTAGGGAACTATTCCAGAAGGAAACCGCATAGGGGGGAGCGCGTATGACAACCAATGCTACAAAAAATAAGTCAAATGCTGCGCCGAAGAAACGCGCAACCAAATCGAAAGTTCTGCCTGATGGGCCGGATTGGACCTTTGACATCCTAGAGCAGTACCACACAGAGATAAAACGTGTCGCTGAGTTTTATAAACTGGATACCTATGAGAACCAAATTGAAGTCATCACTTCTGAACAAATGATGGATGCCTATTCCAGTATTGGTATGCCTATCAATTACAACCACTGGTCATTTGGTAAGAAGTTTATCCATACCGAACAAAACTATAAGCATGGACAAATGGGATTGGCGTACGAGATCGTCATCAACTCCGACCCTTGTATAGCCTATCTGATGGAAGAAAACACCGTAACCATGCAAGCGTTGGTCATGGCTCACGCCTGTTACGGGCATAACTCTTTCTTTAAAGGAAACTACCTATTCCAAACATGGACCGACGCAAGTTCAATTATTGACTACCTGCTGTTTGCTAAAAATTACATTGCCGGATGTGAAGAGAAATATGGTGTTGATCAGGTAGAACGCTTATTAGATTCGTGCCATGCACTAATGAATTACGGTGTCGACAGATACAAACGTCCAGAAAAAATTTCCATCGCCGAAGAGAAAGCGCGCCAAGAAGAACGTGAAGAGTATTTGCAGTCTCAGGTGAATGCCCTTTGGCGCACCGTCCCACAGAAAGCGAGAGCGGAAGACGACCAACCGCGTTTCCCGAGTGAACCACAAGAGAACATTCTCTATTTCATCGAAAAACACGCACCACTGCTTGAATCATGGCAGCGTGAAATCGTCCGTATCGTGCGTAAAATTAGCCAGTATTTCTATCCGCAAAAACAAACACAGGTAATGAATGAAGGCTGGGCTACGTTTTGGCACTACACCATTTTGAATCACTTATATGATGAAGGATTAGTGTCTGACAAGTTCATCCTAGAGTTTCTGCACAGCCATACTAGTGTTGTGGCACAACCGCCATACAACAGCCGCTATTTCAGTGGTATCAACCCTTATGCGCTAGGGTTTGCAATGTTTACCGATATTAAACGAATTTGTGAAAACCCAACCGACGAAGACTACGAATGGTTCCCTGAACTGGCAGGGACAGACTGGTTAGAAGCGGTGCATTTCGCTATGCACAACTTCAAAGATGAAAGCTTTATCAGCCAATATTTATCACCGAAACTTATCCGTGATTTCAAACTGTTCGCCATTGCCGACGACGACAGGAAGAACTTCATTGAAGTCACCGCCATCCACAATGACAGCGGCTATCAACAGATACGGGAGAAGCTCGCTGCTCAATACAATCTGAGTAACTTGGAACCGAACATCCAAGTATTCAGCGTCGACGTTCGTGGAGACCGTTCCATCACACTGCAGTATGTCCCCCACGACCGAATTCCTTTAGACCCAAGCTACGAGGAGGTACTAAAACACATGCATCGCCTATGGGGTTTTGAAGTCAAATTAGAGGAGGTAAAAGACACTGGAAGAAGAGAAATCCTCGCAACCTGTCCTAAAAAAGGTGATCACGAATAGTGATTATCGTTGCGACAACTAAAACATCTAACCTAACAATTAGTTGTAAAAAGTAAGTAGTTGTAAAAGTAAATAGTTCTATATAACGAACAAAGCCCCAGACTCTCATCTGGGGCTTTTCTTATTCTGATTGCTTACGACTGCTTCGCCACAATACTGCGTACTAACTCCAAATCTTCAGGAGTATCGACACCCGCAGGAGGCGCTTCCAGCGCGACTGCGACGTGAATTTTTTCACCATACCAAAGCACACGTAGCTGCTCTAAACATTCAATTTTCTCAAGCTGGCTAGGCTGCCAGTTGATATAGGTATTAATGAAACCAGCACGATAAGCGTAGATACCAATGTGGCGCATTAAAGGTTGCAAGATGGTTTTGTCTTGCAAAGCAAAGTTATCACGATCCCATGGAATCGTTGCACGGCTGAAGTAGAGTGCGTACCCGTCTTTATCCGTTACCACTTTTACTGCATTGGGATTGAACACTTCACTTTCGTGATCAATTTCAACCGCCAGTGTTGCCATAGGAGCGTTGCTCGCCGCCAAATTATCCGCAACCTGACGAACAATAGCGGGTGGAATCAAGGGTTCATCACCTTGCACATTGACTATGATGTGGTCATCTTCAATGCCCATTAATGCAACCACTTCAGCCAAACGCTCAGTGCCTGACTGATGGTCTGGAGAAGTCATACACACCGTACCGCCAAACGCTTTAACCGCCTGTTCAACGCGAGCATCGTCAGTTGCGATAATCACTCTTTCAGCACCCGCCAAAAGAGACTGCTCATAAACCCATTGGATCATAGGTTTACCACCAATATCCGCGAGCGGTTTACCCGGTAAACGCGTCGACTGATAACGAGCAGGAATAACAACGGTAAATGACATTATCGTCCCTCGTCCATTGACATAGTACGAGCTTCCGGTTCAAGGAGAACAGGAATGCCCTCTTTGATTGGATAAGCAAGACGATCAAATTTACAAATGAGTTCTTGTTTATCTTTATCGTAAGTCAACTTGCCTTTACATAAAGGACAAGCAACGATTTCAAGCAGACGGTGATCCATACTGTTCCATAACCTCTTTAATAGTTTCCACAATATGCTGCTCATCATGATGAGAGATCTGCGCTGAGACTGGTAAATACCACCAGTTCTCTTTGGCAAACGCAGCACATTTTACAGCGTCTTTTTCTGTCATAACCACATGATCCCCACGTGTTGCTAATGCAAACAGCTGTGAGGAATCAAAGTCTTGGTGGTCAGCGAATCCGTGTTCTACTACAGGTTTAGCACCTAGCTCTTTTAAGGTGTTAAAAAAGCGTGGAGGATGCCCAATACCCGCCCAAGCTACGATGTTTGACAATGTGTTCACAGGCACTCTTTCTCCCGTGACCATATTTACCGCCAAGTCAGGTTGCAGTGTCATAGCCACTTCACCCGCGAGAGGGGTTCCGCCGTTAGTAATCGTAAAATCCACTTCTTTCAAACGCGACACAGGCTCACGAAGTGGACCCAAAGGCAGTAGCTGCTCATTGCCAAATCGTCTCACGCCATCAACAACGGCAAATTCAATATCACGATCCAATGCGTAATGCTGCAAGCCATCATCGGTAATAATAATGTCGATGTTTTCTTTCAGCAGTGCTTTCACAGCATTAGAGCGAATGGGGTCAACGGCAACAGGCGCTTTGGTGCGTTGATAAATAAGCTTGGGTTCGTCACCACAGTGGGCTGTCGACGTGTTATCTGAGACCATCAGCGGATAAGAAGGCGCTTTCGCTCCATAGCCTCGGGAAACCACACCGGGTTTATAACCTAAGCGTTGAAGCGTTTCGACCAACCAGATAACCACGGGCGTTTTACCATTACCACCAGCAGTAATATTGCCGACGATAACAACAGGCACTGGTGCCTTGTAGCTCTGTTTCTTTCCGGATTGAAATGCCTTTCTGCGAGAGCGGCTTATCGCTTTAAACACAAGGCTTAATGGCCACAAAAGTGGCCATAAGAGAAAACGAATCGGATGATGTTGAAACCAGATTTTTTCAATCACAGTTTGAGCCTACTCACCAAATTGAATTCGGTGCAGTTGTGCATAAGCACCATCTTTTTCAATCAATTCAGCGTGTTTACCGCGTTCAATGATTTCACCTTCATCAACAACCAAGATTTCGTCTGCTTGTTCGATGGTAGAAAGTCTGTGAGCAATAACCAGTACGGTTTTGTTCTTTTGCAGCTCATCCAACGCAGCTTGAATAGCACGCTCAGATTCGGTATCCAACGCTGATGTTGCCTCATCCAGAATCAACACTGGGGCATCACGCAGCAGTGCACGCGCAATAGCAATACGCTGACGCTGACCACCGGATAAGCTTGTTCCGTTCTCACCAATAATGGTATCTAGGCCATGCTGCATACCATTAATAAACTCCATTGCATGAGCTAAACGAGCAGCTTCTTCAATTTGCTCTCGGGTGTATTCACCCTCTGCTGCATAAGCGATGTTGTTTGCAATGGTATCGTTGAACAAATGCACGTTCTGCGACACTAAAGCGAAGTGCTTACGCAGGTTAGTTAGTTTGAAATCACGAACATCATGGCCATCTAACTCAATCACACCGGAGTCCACATCGTAAAAACGTGTAAACAGGTTCGCTATAGTCGATTTACCCGAACCAGAGCGCCCCACCAGAGCGACCGTTTTACCCTGCGGGATATCAAAACTGACGTGTGATAGCGCTGGTTTTTCTTTACCAGAATAAGTGAAAGTTACGTCTTTCACTGCAATCTCGCCACGAACCTTGTCCGTTTCGAAAGTACCGTTGTCGCGTTCGGTTTCAAGATCCATAAGGTTGAATAGTGTTGCACTTGCTGCCATACCGCGTTGGAACTCTGATGTCACGTTGGTTAACGCTTTTAAAGGGCGCATCAAACCAAACATCGCTGAGAAAACAACACTAAAAGTACCCGGAGTCAGTTCAGCACGAATGCTGTCATTGCTGGCGAGTAGTAACACGGTCACTAACGCTAACGACGCAATCATTTGAATAACAGGATCAGCGATCGATTGTGCCGCAACCATCTTCATGGTTTGCTGGCGCATGCGATTACTCACCTCATCAAAACGTTCGCGCTCTACAGCCTGACCACCGTAGCTCAATACAACTTTATGGCCTTTCAGCATCTGCTCTGCCGACGATGTAACATCACCCATCGTGGTTTGCATATTTTTAGAAATCTTGCGGAAACGCTTAGAAACGAAACGGATACCCATAGCAACTATCGGGGCAACAACGATCAGTACTAACGAAAGCTGCCAGCTGTTCCAGAACATCAGTGTGAGTAAACCGATAATGCTTGCACCTTCACGCACGATACTCACTAAAGCTCGGCTAGTTGCACCAGAGACTTGTTCAGAGTCGTAAGTAATACGTGACAATAAGCTACCGGTTGGTTCTTTATCAAAGAAAGTGACTGGCATGTGCATGAAATGGTGGAAAATAGCGCGGCGCATTTGCATGACCACATTACCGGAAACCCAGCTTAGGCAGTAGGAAGAAACAAATCCACTCAGGCCTCGAACAGCCATAACACCAAGAATAATAAACGGGATTACTTGTAAGAAATTAGATTCAACGTCACCAAAACCTTCGTCAAGAAGAGGTTTCAGTAGAGAAATCATGTAGGTATCAGAAACGGCATTCACAATTAAAGCAATGACAGCGACATATAGCCCTGTTTTGTAAAGGCGGATGTAAGTCCACAAGCGTTTAAATGTTTGCCATGTTGTTTCGTCGGTATTCAGTGACATATAAGTGCTTATTCTTATTTCAATATTGGTCGTCATTCTACCTCTTTACGCAGCATCTGCCTATACCAAGGGATAATCCCATCCTGCCGAAGAGTGAATAAGTGACGACTTTCTGCTCTATATTTCAAGGTTATCTGGCCGCTCTCTCCTGTGTCGTACCATTCAGACCCCAAACTGGTGTACCTGTCGACGATATCAGGGTGAGGAAGATTCCATCGATTCGTTTTATCTAACGATGCAATCGCTATTTGGGGTGAAACACGCTCAATAAATGCCTGTGTAGAAGAGGTTTTGCTGCCATGATGAGGAACGATCATGACATCACTTTGCAACATCGCATTATCTCGAGCCAGTAACCATTCACCAACAGCAGTAACATCCCCCGAAAGCAATACGCTGTGAGCATGCTTCATATCTGAAACGCGGACTACACATGAATGCTGATTGAAGGCTCGCTCGACTCGCTTTGGCGGCCATAACACAGAGAAATGCAGACCTTGCCACTGCCACTCTTCACCTCGCACGCATGCCAAAGCGTGTTCGATATACTGACTGGAATACACATTGCGAGGTAGAAGTAGCTGGTCGACATCCTTTTTGCCACCGGCATGATCATCATCGAAATGGCTGTATATCACTGCATCAATCGTGTCTGTTCCCCTTTTTGCAAGCAGCGGTGCAATCACAGAACGAACATAGCTGCCGTTCTCCCAGCTACTTCCCGTATCGTAAAGCAAGGTTTTCCCGTCTTTTTCGATCAAAACAGCCAGACCGTGACCAACATCGAGCACATCCATCCGCCAGTCATATGACGGAGTTCTAAACAACAAGGTTGAGATCAGAATTATCGTTAGCAAGATCTGGCTAAAACGGCTTACAACCATCCGTAGTAGCCAAACTAGTGTCAAAACCAGCATCAACTGAAGAAGCCATTCACTGATGTTAATCCAACCTGAAGTCGCGTGAGGGAGCGCATGCGCCAGTGGCTGAAACGAAAAGTCGACGAGTTGCCACAAACCGCCGCTGTAAGGGAAATCAAGGCAAGTAGCAATTACCGCCACAAAAAGTACAGGAATGATAAGAAAAGAGAACCAAGGAATAAAAACCATATTGAACAGGGTTGATACCCAGCTTACTCCACCAAAGAAGTAAACACTTACAGGTGCCATCATCAACACCAACATCACCTGCCCTGCGATAAATCGCGTCCACCACTGTGTCCAGTGTGCGGTAATTGAACAGAGATAAATCACAATACAAACGGCAATAAACGAAAGCCAGAAACTGCTTGCTAAAGAAGCAAACGGGTCAACCATCAAGACTGCCGCTAGCGTAAGTAAAATTCGTCGAGATACAGATACATGAATCCGTAAGGCAATAAGCAGCACATTGAGCAGACACATAATCAGTGCTCGCTGCGTCGGCAACGTAAAGCCAGCAAGCCACGCATAGCTCATCGCGAAGGATGCACCCAAAATAAAAGGAAACCACACGAACATAGGATGGAGTCTTGATACACCTAGGCCAAGTACATACCCTATCCCGAATGCAATACCTATATGCAGACCTGAAATCGCCACCAGATGAATCAACCCGCTGTTTCTCAGTTGCATCCAATCTGTTTGGCTCAACCCAGAGCGTTCGCCGAACATTAGGGCGGTTATCATTCCCTTAAATGGGCTATCTGATATTTGTTTTTGAACCGAGTCGTAAATCCAGTTTCGCAGACTTAATCCGGAGCTAATCTGAAAGCGGGAATTGTTAACTACCGATGCCCTAGCTACCCAACCTTGGCTTAAAGAGTAGGATTCAACATCAAATCCAACTTCATTCAATCTGCCAACAACAGGTTTCACTTTAACTGCAAATTCAAAGTGATCGCCAATTTGCAACAGCAAAGGTGATATTAAGCGAATACGAGGAGAGAGCCATGTAGTGACAACATGGTCATTTATTTGATGTACGGCAACAGAACCTTCGTATCCATAACTTATTTGTTTAAAAAAGCTGTCAACTTTTCCTTTTATGGTAATATCCAGCCCTGCTTGAAAAATGCTACTGGATTGAGTTTTTACTACGTTGCCATGTGTTATTATCACTAGCAAAGCGAGTACGATTCCGCCCCATCTTCTAAGCTTAGTGAATCGGACACTAAGAATGATAAAAAGTGGGCAAAATAGCGCAAAACCCAAATCTGGCATATAAGGCCAATAGGGCGATGACAAAACAGTGAGCGAAAACGAAGCAAGCGTCCAATTTTTCGATAAGAGAGTCATGGTTCCCTATGCCAAGAAAATTCATCAAAAAATTTATGCCTAACCATGACGTTATTAAGCGTCAAAAGGCATTAAAAATTTTTGGCAATGTTCTATATAACCCTAACTTGTGGTGTCTTAATCGACGCTCAGCAGCGGGTGCGTTTGCTGTTGGTCTCTTCATGGCGTTTGTTCCATTACCGAGTCAGATGATCATGTCCGCCGGTATAGCCATCGCTTTGGGTGTTAATCTACCGTTATCTGTTGCTTTGGTATGGATTACAAACCCAATTACCATGCCGTTTATTTTCTATATCGCCTATAAGCTTGGCGCTTGGTTACTCAATATCCCGCCACAGAATTTTCATTTTGAACTGTCTTGGGATTTTCTGGCACACCAAATGGGCACTATTGCTCCACCGTTCCTGTTGGGATGCGCGGTTTGCGCAGTTGTGGCATCAGTGATTGGCTATTTCGGTATTCGTGGCTTATGGCGTTACTCTGTAGTAAGAAGCTGGCAGAGACGACGTACAAAAATAACCTGAAAACCTAAAGAGAAAATAACGGACGTTCTAACTTGAGATGAGCTTATTGCTCAGCAATGAAATGAATGTAGCGCGAACATGAAAAAAGGACCTTTCGGTCCTTTTTTGCTTTTCCATCGTCTAGCTAAAATCGCTAACGCTGGCGTTTTATTTGCTGCTCAGAACAGAGGCCGGATTGAGCTTACTCGCTCTGGAGGCAGGATACCAAGTTGCCAACAAACTTAAGGCAATTGCAGTCCCTGACACTAAGAAAACATCTCCGGCAATCACTTGCGACGGTAAGAAGTCCACAAAGTAGATATCTCCAGATAAAAATTGATGGCCAATCAATGACTCTAGAGCTTTCACCATAGGTGTGAGATTTAAAGCCACCAGCACGCCTAACACACTGCCGACAACACCGCCAAGCACACCAGAAAACACGCCTTGCCAAACAAATATGCGTTTAACCAAACCATCGCTCGCGCCCATGGTGCGAAGAATCGCGATTTCTGCGGCTCTGTCTTTTACTGCCATCATCAGTGTCGAAACGATGTTGAAACTGGCAACACCAATCACCAACACCATCACCAAATACATAATGCTGCGTACCATTTGTATATCGCGATAAAGGAAACCGAACTTTTGTTGCCAGCTTCGAAGGTAGACGTATTCATTTAGCGTCGTCCCCACTTCTCGCACCACATTCGTTGCTGCCAGCACATTGCGCACTTTGATTGAAACACCGGTAACCGCATCGCCTAAGTTTGAATATTGCTGCGCATCTTCAATCGGCAAAAGTGCCAGACTGTGATCAATTTGTCCATTTAAGGCCAAAAGCCCTGCAATTTTTACTCGAACCCGCTTTGGTGCTTGAACTCTGTTTTCGCTGTTAGAGCTAGGGATCATCAAGGTGATGAAATCGCCAACCTTAGCATCCAATTTATCGGCAACGCCTTTGCCCAAAATCACTTGTTGCTGACCAGGTGTAAAATCTTGCCACGCATTATCCGTCACATATTGAGAAAGGCTGGATACCGCTCGCTCCATCTGCGGATCAATACCTCGAACTTCGATGGCTTTGAGCTGAGCACCTTTTTCTGCCAACGCAGTCATCTTCACATAAGGCGCAGCAGCCTCTACTTCGGAATTTTCATTAGCTTTTTTAACGATGTCCTGCCAGTTATTAATCGGCTGGCGGACACCTTCAAACTCGCCGTGTGAGATCACAGACAGCACTCTGTTTTGCAATTCACGCTCAAAGCCGTTCATTGCAGAGAGACCGATAATAATCACCGCAACACCCACCGCAATACCGATAGTTGAAGAAAGAGAAATAAAGGAAACCATTTTATTACGCTGTTTTGCACGACTAAAACGGCCTCCTATAAACATTGATAGTGAAGAGAACACTACGCCTCCTCCACATCAAGCAATAAGCCATCTTTCATGTGCATCTGGCGATCCATTTTCGCCGCCAGTTCTCCGTCGTGGGTGACGACTAGGAAAGCGGTTCCTGATTCTCTGTTCAGTTCACGCATCAGATCATAAATAGACAATGCCGTTGTGTGGTCCAAGTTACCCGTCGGTTCATCAGCCAACACTAGATCAGGTTTGTTGACCAATGCTCGAGCAATCGCAACACGTTGACGTTCGCCACCAGACAATTCCGAAGGACGATGCTCTAAACGGTGACTCAGCCCTACTCGTTCCAGCAAGGCTTGCGCCGACGCTTTCGCTTCAGAAACTTTCATCCCACCAATGAGAAGCGGCATAGCCACGTTTTCCAAAGCAGAAAAGTCTGCCAATAAATGATGGAACTGATACACAAACCCCAGGTGCTTGTTGCGAATTTTCGCCTGCTTGTTGGAATGTAAACTTGTCAGATCTTGCCCAAGAAACTCAACACTTCCTTCGGATGCATCATCAAGCGCACCGAGAATGTGTAACAGGGTACTTTTACCCGAGCCGGAAGAACCGATAATTGAGACGAGTTCCCCACGCTGAATATCGAAGCTGACGCCTTTTAATACCTGAGTTTGTAGTTCGCCTTCTTGGTAAGTTTTGCAAACTTGGTGACAACGTAAAAGGTTATTCATAACGTAAAGCCTCAGCGGGTTTAACAGATGATGCACGGTAAGACGGGAATAAAGTCGCTAGAAGACTCAGGCATATCGCCAATACCACCACAATAAAAATTTGGGTTGGATTGATCACCACTGGCAGCTCGCCACCCAGCGAGAACAGAGCTACACCCAAGCTATCCAAGATGGTATTCAGGTTACTCGCCAGCAACACGCCTAAGGTTCCACCTACGATGGCACCAATCACACCACTGCTGGCTCCTTGAACCATGAAAATCGCCAACACTTGGCGGTCTGTCATGCCCTGTGTTTTCAAAATCGCAACTTCGGCCTGTTTCTCCATCACCACCATAATCAGGGCTGAAATAATATTAAAAGCCGCTACACCGACAATCAGTCCAAGCATTAAGCCCATCATGTTCTTTTCCATCCCTACGGCTTGGAAAAGTTCACCACGCTGCTCACGCCAATCTGTCCAATGCCAGCCTTCTGGTAGCTTGGTGTTCGCAAGCTCACCGACGACAAATGGGTCTTCAAAAAACAGACGCCATCCCGATACCGTGTTTTGGTTAAATCTCAGCAGTTTTCCGGCGTCACTGATATGGGTAATCATTAATTGCCCGTCAACATCGGAACCCGTGTTAAAAATTCCCGCAACAGTAAAATTGCGCTGGCTTGGAAGACGTCCCAGAGGAGTGAACTGACTGGCACTGGTGACCATTAATCTGACTTTATCGTGCAGTGATACGTTGAGATTGCGAGCCAGTGTATGGCCCAAAAACACTTGGTACTCTCCCGCTTTAAGCGCCGAAAGACTTCCAGCAATCAGATAATCCATGATTGGATCTTTGTCACTAGGCTCAATCCCAACCATGAGCCCAGCAGCTAATTGAGACGGGCTCTGTATGACCGCTTCACTGCGGACAATGGGTTCAGGGCTACGCTGAGTAGATAGCTGAGTAATAAATTCAGGAGCTTGTTCTGTTAGCGTCGTTTTATCTTGAGCTTGAGAAACAACGGCTTGTGGCAAAACGCCAAGAATGCGACTTTTAAGCTGAGCTTCAAAACCATTCATGACGGAAAGAACGGTAACCAGAGACATCACGCCTATCGTAATACCAGCAGTAGACATATAAGACACGAATCGACTGAACCTATCACCGGAGCGTCCTCTGAGATAACGCAGGCCGATAAAGGTCGATATCGGATGAAACATAATAAAAACCAATAAAATAAGATGCCGATACTGTAACTATAAACCCGCCAAGGTTGTAGCTTTTCTTTGCCAAATCTATGTAAGAGCGCAAATTATTGATGAGGAAGACAAACATTCAATCCGCGAACTTCTCTCTGCTAAGAAAAACCAACATTTACGAGAAAAACAATTATTTGCGCCCGATGGACAGGCATAACTTGATTACTTGGTCGGTATGGCGATAATCAACAAAGAAAAGAAGGAACTTATATGACAGATCAAGAATTTTTCACTGTACATCATGCACTCACTATCAATGTCGAGCCAATGTCGGACGATTTCGTTTTTCCTTCTTATGAGCATTTCGTTGCTGAGATCCCCGCGCCATTTGTCGTTGCCAGCGAGTTCAGTCAGTTGGACCAACTCAATGATGCTGCGAAACTGGAGCTCAAAAACAGTGACTTTAAACATGTTGTCCAGTTGCTGGATACTCAGAACTCAAAGCTGAATCTGTTATTAACCTTCATGTTGTCCCAACAAGATGAACCAGAGCTACGCCACCAAACCACTTCTTTTGGGGCAAGCCAGTTATCCTACTTAACCGATAAAGCACCCGTGGTGGGTACTAAGCTGCGCATCAAGCTATTTATAGAACATCCTGCAGCGGCAATTTATTGCTACGCCACTGTCCATAGCATTGAAGAACACGATGCTGATAAAGTCGTCACCGTAAAATACGATTTACTACGCGACACTGACCAAGACTTGCTGATCAAAGCAGCCCTCTATCAACAGCAAAAACTTCTGCGTCAGCGCTCTTTGGATAGAGATAAAACATAAGCGTTTCCATGACTAAAAATACACTACTCTCTTTGAATCCGGCATCCACTGCCGGAGACAAAAAGCACATAGGTAACCTGAAAGGTGCCAGTTTGGCATTAGCCATCGCTGAAATAGCGAATGGTCATTCAGGACACACATTGTTAGCGGTGCCTGACCCACAAACAGCACTGAAACTGCTTCATGAAATTGAACAGTTCAGCGAGCACGAAGTCGCTCTTTTCCCTGACTGGGAAACCTTACCGTACGATAACTTCTCGCCTCATCAGGAAATTATCTCTGACCGCATATCCCGACTGTATAAGCTGCCTACGCTAAAGTCAGGCGTTACTATTGTACCGGTAAGCACACTGCTTCAACGCCAAACGCCGCGGGACTTTTTGCTTCAGCACACCTTGATGGTAAAACGCGGCGATCTTTTCTCGTTAGAAAAACTGAGATTACAGCTGGAAAAATCTGGTTATCGCCATGTAGACCAAGTGTTTGGCCCGGGTGAATACGCGAGCCGAGGCTCTATTCTTGACCTGTTCCCTATGGGCAGCTCAGACCCGTATCGTATTGATTTCTTCGATGATGAAATTGATACCATCCGCACGTTCGATCCAGAGAACCAACGCTCAATTGAAGAAATTCAGGAGATTTGTCTGCTTCCGGCGCACGAATTTCCAACAACAGAAAGTGCGATTGAAGATTTTCGAATTCGCTGGCGTCAACGCTTTGAAGCGCGTCGCGAGCCTGAGTCGGTTTACATGCAGGTTTCAAAAGGCACTTGGCCTGCTGGTATTGAATACTGGCAACCACTGTTTTTCGAACAAACCGAGACTCTGTTTGATTATTTGCCAGCGGACAGCCAGCTTATTTCTGTTGGGGATTTAGAAAAATCCATCGATCAATTCTTAACAGACGTCGACTACCGATACGATCAGCGCAAAGTAGACCCACTGCGTCCTTTGCTTCCACCAGAAGAACTGTGGCTTAAGAAAGACGAATTGTTTACACAGTTCAAGGAACTGCCTCATACCGTGATGAGTATCGACCCTGTGGCTGAAAAAGCCGGTCGCACGAATCCTGATATCAGCGCTCTTCCTACGCTTGCCGTTCAGCACCAAAACAAAGAACCGATGGCGGCACTGCGTCAGTTCAGCGAGCAATTTACTGGCAAGATCATCTTCTCCGTAGAATCGGAAGGTCGACGTGAAGCCTTACTTGAACTGTTACAACAGATCAAGCTTCGCCCACACAGCAAGGGCTCATTTAGTGAAGCGCTACAAAGCAGCGATAGATTTGCGCTGATTCTAGGCTCCTCAGAGCATGGTTTTATTTTTGGAACCGACAAGATCGCACTGATCTGTGAAAGCGATTTATTGGGTGACCGCGTCATTCAACGCCGCAAAAAAGATCGTAAAACCACCAATAGCGATGCTGTAATTCGCAACCTTGCTGAACTCAAACCGGGTCAACCTGTGGTTCATATTGACCACGGTATCGGCCGTTACGTCGGCCTGCAAACCTTGGAAGCCGGTGGTTTAACCACAGAATACGTAACACTGGAGTATTTGAATGAAGCCAAACTCTATGTTCCAGTTTCATCGCTGAATCTGATTAGCCGATACTCAGGCGGCGCGGAAGAGAGTGCGCCGTTACACAAACTGGGCAGTGAATCATGGACTAAAGCTCGTCGCAAAGCCGCTGAAAAGGTTCGCGACGTCGCAGCTGAATTGTTGGATGTCTATGCCAAACGTGAGCTTAAACCGGGCTTTAAGTTCACTCTGGACAGAGATCAGTACGCGACATTCAAAGCGGGATTCCCGTTTGAGGAAACCGATGATCAGGCAATGGCAATTAATGCAGTACTGTCTGATATGTGCCAAGCCAAAGCAATGGATCGACTGGTGTGTGGTGATGTGGGCTTTGGTAAAACTGAAGTGGCGATGCGCGCGGCGTTCTTGTGTACGGATAACAACAAACAAGTTGCGGTATTAGTTCCGACTACCCTGCTGGCGCAGCAACACTTTGAGAACTTCCGTGACCGATTTGCCAACCTGCCAATTCGTGTCGAAGTGCTCTCTCGCTTCAAGTCAGCCAAAGAGCAAAAACAAATTCTACAAGATGTGGCTGAAGGCAAAGTCGACATCTTAGTCGGGACGCACAAGCTGCTTTCTAACGATATTAAGTTTGCTGATTTAGGCTTGCTGATTGTTGATGAAGAACACCGTTTTGGTGTTCGTCAGAAAGAAAAAGTGAAAGCGATGCGTGCGGATGTGGATATCCTGACTCTCACAGCAACGCCAATTCCGCGCACATTGAATATGGCAATGAGTGGAATGCGTGACCTGTCGATAATCGCAACCCCACCTGCTCGTCGTTTAGCGATAAAAACCTTTGTCCGCCAAAGTGAAGACAGTGTTGTTCGTGAAGCTGTTCTGCGTGAAATCATGCGTGGTGGTCAGGTGTACTTCCTGCACAACCAAGTCGAAACCATCGAAAAAGTGGCGGAAGACTTAACCAAGCTGGTTCCTGAAGCTCGAATTACCACTGCTCACGGGCAAATGCGCGAACGTGAACTGGAACGCGTGATGAATGATTTCTACCATCAGCGCTTCAACCTGTTGGTGTGTACTACCATTATTGAAACAGGTATCGACGTTCCGACCGCCAACACCATTATTATGAATCGCGCGGATTCATTAGGTTTGGCACAGTTACACCAATTGCGTGGTCGTGTAGGCCGTTCGCACCACCAAGCTTATGCGTACTTGTTAACGCCGCCACCAAAAGCAATCACTAAGGATGCAGTCAAACGTCTTGAAGCTATCGCTTCGTTGGAAGACCTAGGTGCAGGCTTTACGTTAGCCACACACGACTTGGAAATTCGAGGGGCTGGTGAACTGTTGGGCGATGAGCAAAGTGGTCAGATCCAATCCATCGGCTTCACGCTTTACATGGAAATGCTGGAGCAAGCTGTTGAAGCATTGAAATCGGGTAAAGAACCATCCTTGGATGACTTACTCCGCGAACAAACAGAAGTGGAAATGCGTTTACCAGCGCTGTTACCAGAAGACTATATTCCTGATATCAATACGCGTTTGTCTATGTATAAACAAATTGCCAGCGTCCATGATGAAAGCGAGCTTGCTGAACTGAAAGTAGAATTGATTGACCGCTTCGGCAAATTGCCAGATGCGGCTTTGAATCTGCTGGCTCTTGCGCAACTTAAGCTTGATGCAGCACAACTTAAAATTCGTAAAATTGAAGCCCATGAGAAAGGCGGCTATATCGAGTTCTATCCAAATGCTGACATTAACCCTATGTTTTTGGTTAAACTGTTGCAGTCTCAACCGAAAAAATTTGCGATGGATGGTCCAACCAAATTTAAGTATGCGTTACCATTAGTCGACAGAAGAGAACGAATTCAGTTTGTTGCAGACATGCTGGGCGAATTCCAGCAAAATCTACTTCCAACAGCGTAAAGGCCTCTCTGAAAAAGTGAAGCCTTAAAAAATGATGTAAGGTGCGAAGCACCGAATGACGGAGTCATAATGAAAAAACTGATCCCATTACTGCTTTTACTGGTTTCAATGCCTAGCTTGGCTCAGAGACAGTTTGATATTGAAGTCATCATCTTCAAAAGAGCAGTAGATGCAGAAAAAATCAGCGAATCTTGGCCAGATAACCTGCCTGAAATTAACATGGCTCGAGCTGGCAGCTTTTCTGATGCTGCCTATCGTCAATCGAAAGGCGTTAAAATGCTTGCCTATTCAGATTATCAACTTAATGACCAAGTTCAAGAGTTGAAAAAGCACGCTGGCTTTGACGTCTTGCTACACACTGCATGGCGTCAGGGTGATGAAGGAAGAAGTTCTGCACCTGTATTCCATATTCAGGCAGGTAAAGATTACTCGCGTCAATATCGTCCTGATGGCAGCGCCATTAATAGCGCAACCACACAAACATCGATTGATGGTGTGACAGAACAAAGTATTGCTAAACCATTTTATGAGCTAGACGGTACCTTACAGATTTACGTTCAGCATTATCTCTACGCTGAAGTGATGATGGACTTAAAAGAGCCGAGTGTTCGTGAAGTGTTGATACAGGACACGCCGCTAGAGCTGACACCTACTGACGAACAAGCCGACGGCACGGTTCAAGCAGGTAACTTAGCACCTGTTTCTCCAACAAGAAAAGTAGAAAGCTTCTTGAAAAGTTATCGCATCGACCAGAAAAGACGTATGCGCAGTAGCGAAACGCACTATTTGGACCACCCTTTGATGGGCATGATTATCCAGGTGCGAAAAGTAGCAGAGCAGTAAATATATTGAAGCGCCCTATGGGCGCTTTTTTGTATTCATAAAACCAGAACAACAATTGAGATTAGACCATGCTGCCAGACTTTCAGATTGTGACTCAGCGACTACAGCTAAGGTTGCTTAAGTTAGAGGAAGCCGAAGCCTTATCCGGCTGCATTCGTCACTCCCCATCTCTTCATCAGTGGGTTGACTGGTGTCACGATCAATTTTCCGAGAAAGATGCCGAGCAGTTCATCTTGGCGAACCGTTTAAATTGGGTTAAGGCAGATGCTTACGGCTTCGGAGTGTTTGAAAAACAGACGCAGACATTAGTCGGAATGGTCGCGATCAACGAATTCTATCGCGTATTTAATATGGCGAGTTTAGGTTATTGGATTGCCGATAATCATCAGCACAAAGGTTATGGAAAAGAAGCCGTCGATGCATTAATTGAATTCTGTTTTAGCCAGCTAAAGCTCACCAGAATAGAGATTGTGTGTGATCCTGAAAACATACCGAGCCAAAAGTTGGCATTAGCTTGTGGCGCGTTGAAAGAGTACATTGCCCGCAACCGATTCATGTTTAATGATCAACCCAAAGACGGGATAGTGTTCTCTTTAATCCCCGACTGAATACTGGTTAAACAAACGGATAGAACCAATAATCAAATTGCCAGACATAAAAAATCCCACTATCTAGTTAGTGGGATTTTTTTAATTGAATCAATGTCGATTAGTGCAGTTTTAAGTTAGGACGCAATACTCGGTTAATGCGGCCCACTAACATCATCAAACCGGTTTTGAAAATGCCGTGCAGCGCCATCTGATGCATACGGTACAGTGAAATGTACACGACGCGTGCAATACGACCTTCAACCATCATAGAGCCTTTGGTTAAGTTGCCCATTAAGCTACCCACGGTAGAAAAACGGCTTAGCGAAACCAAAGAACCGTGGTCTTTGTACACATAGGGTTTTAGCTCACGACCATTAATCATTGCCACAATGTTCTTAAACGCTTGTGAGGCCATCTGGTGAGCAGCTTGAGCACGAGGCGGTACAAACGAACCATCAGCCTGCGTGCATTGCGCAAGGTCACCAATAACGAAGATATTGTCGTCACGAGTGGTTTGCAGCGTGCCTTTCACCACTAACTGGTTAATACGGTTAGTCTCAAGGCCAGCGATATCTTTCATGAAATCTGGCGCTTTAATACCCGCCGCCCAAACCATGATTTGCGCAGTAATTTTTTCGCCATCTTTGGTTGTTAAACCGTCTTTTTCTGCCTGTGTTACCATGGTTGCTGTGCGTACGTTAACGCCAAGTTTAGTCAGCTCACTGTGCGCCGCAGACGAGATACGAGGAGGCAATGCAGGAAGAATACGCTCACCCGCTTCAATCAGGTTTACATTCAGTTTGCTTGAGTCGAGATCGCCGAATCCGTAAGTACGAAGTTCTTTCACCGCATTGTGCAGTTCTGCTGACAGCTCAACGCCGGTCGCACCTGCACCAACAATCGCGATATCTACCGTACCGTGACCATTTTTCGCATGCAGCTTCAAAAACTCGTTGTTCATTTCAGTACGGAAACGATGAGCTTGTTCTGGGCTATCAAGGAAAATACAGTTCTCACGAACACCAGGGGTATTGAAATCGTTTGAGGTTGAACCGATCGCCATGACCAGAATGTCATACGACAGTTCACGTTTTGGCATCAACAACTCACCATGATCGTCACATAATTCGCTTAGTACGATTTTCTTACTGTCACGATCAATGGATTCAAGACTTCCTAGCTGGAAATCAAAGCTGTGGTTCTTTGCGTGCGCACGGTAACTCAGTGCATCAACACCTTCATCCAGTGAGCCAGTAGCAACTTCATGTAATAGCGGCTTCCACAGGTGACTGGATTTTCTGTCAACCAGAGTGATATCAGCTCGGTTTTTACGGCCCAAGGTACGTCCAAGCTTAGTTGCAAGCTCAAGACCACCAGCGCCACCACCAACTACAATAATGCGTGTCACAACAACATTCCTCAAAAATAATGAAAAATCAAAGTTCAGCATGACAAATTCACACTGAAGAAATTCTTAAATTCGTACTAAGCTCAACGATTTGAGGCTAATTATTAATGTTTAAGTGTTTGGGACAGAAATGGATTTCAATCTAAATTCTAGGCAAGTTTTATCTCTTGCTCTTTATCGTTTTTTTGATATACATCAAATTTATTTCGAGGCTCACATTATATAGAGCTAAATCCTTCACGCAACCTTATATTCACTCAAAATGTAGGGAAATAAACCATCTGTTACATAATAAAAAACGGCCCACTGTTCGGCCGTTATTCATATTCAGAACCAATCAAATCAAGCCATCTTGAAGGCTTTTATCGCTTGAAGATGTTGAGAGATTTTCTTGAACTTATGCGACTGGGTTTCATCCCATATGATGTCGTAATAATCTTCTAATGCTTTCGCCGTGAGTTGATTATCCAGCATCTCATCGTTACGTGACAGTATCACCAAGCAGCGACCTTTGTTCTTCACGCGATACTGTTCAACACATTTGGTCGCGATGTCCTCATACTCTTCAGGACGGTCAATTTTGCCAGTCATGTTGGTTTCTGGGTTGAGATTCGGGTTAAAGATCACCTGTTTGATACCGCACAAAAAGCCGATACGTTCAGACCAATATCCCCCTAACCCCACGCCACAAATGATTGGGTTTGGATCATTAGAATGCTCAATCACTTTATGGACTTCTTTCAGTAAGTGCTGCATATCATGTTTAGGGTGTCGCGTGCTGTAGCTGATAAAACGAACATCGTCGTCAATGAATTGCAGTTGCAGAACTTTTTCGTGGTTCCCTGGACTGGTTGAGTCGAAACCGTGCAAATAAATAATCATAATACTCCCCCGCTCCTTGAGGTTTTAATCTACCACGAACGCTAAGGTTTTAAAGTAAATCGTACGAAAACAAATGAGACATAAACAACAAACAGTGATCCTAACTGCAAAATGTTTCTTTTATTTGAAGCGCCTGATGGTAATAGTGCTCATCTCCCCAAAGCTGGAAAGCAAGCAAGTACCAGAGCATTGCCATCACTGCTGTTCTCGGTAACCACGCTTTCGATCCTTCAATCCAAGTATCGATATCTTCTATTTCTCTCAACTGGCAGTAGCGAGCAATAGCTTCCACTGGGTTCTCGTCTGCTACATCAATACTCAAAGCGAGATCCAATCTTGGATCAGCAATAGAAGCGTATTCCCAATCGATAACCTTGAGGCCATGTTCAGTTTTCACCATGTTATATCCGGCCAAATCAAAATGGCACAACGAATAGCCAACATTGGGCAAACTTGGTGGATTTCGCCAGTCTCGGTAAAGTTTCTCAAATTCGGGAGTTTTTAAGCTCTCTTTAATTTGAAACCAGTAATGGTCAACTCGAGCTAAGAATGAGAAAGGAACAACTGGAATTTTGGTTGTATCAATAGCGTGGATTCTAGATTGTATTTTGAGTAACGAGTCGAAATTCACCCCGTTGTGCAGTGATTCCCCTTCCACCCATTCAACTAACAGCCCTTGATCACTAATGAATATCGGTGCAGGGCCAATATGTGTCGACTCAATCGCCTTAAGAATCTGGTATTCCTGAAAACGAGAAATAGAAAAGGCTTTGGTGATAGGGGTATTAGGTCGCCAGACGTAGGCTTTGCCTTTCTGGCAAACCACTTTCCAACAGCGATTGGTTAATCCACCCGTTAGGGTTTGTGCGTATTCGGGCGGAAAAGAAAAAAAGTGAGCAACAGACTGCAACGTGGGGTCTAACTGACACGCTTCATGCCAAGACATTCTAGCCATTGCTCACCTCATTCAATTTTCCACACTAGATGGGATTAAAGACCAAGTAAACTTTTAGACTCTTGCTTACGGATTTCAGTTTCATCTGCCCATTCAATCAAGCCAGTTTGCAGATCCATTAAGCGCATTGTCATCTTGTAGTAAACATCTTTATCGCTACCCGCATTCTTCACGATGCTGGCTAGGTTTCCATACAGCATGTACTGGGCACCCAGCATTTTACCGAACTGAATTGCGGTGCTTTGGTTTACTAGCTCATCGTTGTTCTGGAAGTTAAGTTGTTCACGAACTGACTCTACACGATCCATATCAACAAATCGGAACTTTCCTGAATTCAGCATTTTGGTGCTGATGGTGTCAGTGATCGATTCAGTATCAATATGCTCACTGGTTTTATTCTTGATGCGTTCGACAAAAACGATTGGGCGCGAGTCACGAGTAATCGCCGCCACAGAACCGGACATCATCATGCTATCTACCATCTCACCAGCGATCTTTTGCAAATCCGTTGAACCAAAATCAACGTTAACCGTTTCTACGGCTTGCGCATCACCGTAACTGACTTTGTTTGAACATCCACCAAGAATCACAGCTAATCCAAGCAACGCAATAACACTCTTTTTCATTTGGCTTCCTCTAAAATTGCCTAGTCGTCAGATTCGCGGATCTGAACACGAAATTGTTTTCCATTTGGATTTACCGACACTTCTGAGATAGAGATACTTTCCATGCCGCGAACGATCGCTTGCTTCCAAGGCGCAAGACGAGTATTCACTTCCAAACCGTTATCGTCATACCAGTAGAATCGGTACTGAATATGTTGGTCGCCTATGTAATTACTGACTAAACGAACCACGCCTCGCGCGTGTCCATCAACGTCTATCGTTGATATATCATCAATAACAAGTCGATTACCTAGTACGTTGTCAGCAAATAATACTCTTTGCGATTCACCTTCAACACTTAATCCTGCTGTGTTTTTACTACAGCCCACTATCGCCAGCGTCGACAGTAAAGCTACAAGCCATTTTTTCATCACAATTTCCCTAGTTGCTTGTGCCACATAGTTGCGTTCGACCCTTGTTGAGACACCCAAACAAGAGTGGTTCCTTGGTCAGGAACATTGAAGCTGTATGACTTACCAGCCGCATTCAAGGTCTGTTCACCTGATGGTACGACTTCAGTGATACCGTGAACCGTCGCTGGTAACGTAATCCAACTGCGTGTATCTGGTTGTTCTGTCAATGTGTTCCACACATTCAACACTAAGTTACCGACATCATTACCGTTGGTGGTTTCTTTACGCAACTGTTCTTTTGCCACCACCCGTAAAGCTTGTCTAATAACGATTGCCGGCATCTTTTCAGACAAATTCCGCTGTGCCATTAAATCTACGTTAGTTAATGCAGAAGAAGCTAACTCTTTACCATTCAACTGCATATGAAATTTCTGCTGCACTACGCTGTTGTTATAGTACGGTAAAGCTAAAGAATACAGCGCACTATTACCTCTGCTGTCATAAAGAGGTAAAGATAATCGCCAGCTTTCCATCGCCTTTACAACACCTTGTTCATCTAAAATAATAACTCGCCCTTGGCCTTCTTGCAGAGTTTGTGCCGAACCGTACTGTTTTTCCAACAAAGTTAAGTCTTCTTTCATACCAAGACGTTTAGCGACCCGTAAAGTTCCGTCGATAACGGCTTTATTTTCAGGGGCAACCGCTAATGCTCGTCTGTAATCGACATAAGCACTGTTAAGATCGTTTGAAGCTTCATAAAGGAGTGCAGAAAGATAGAGTAGATAACCATTTTGCACGGCTTGCAATGTTTTGCCTGCATCTGGATATCGAGAAAGAACACTGCCCAGATTGGCACTGACGCCGTTTTCACGCAGCTCACTTTGAGCACGTTCAAGTTCAGCTTCACGATTTGCGCGAGCTTGTTCCTGAACCTGATTCGCTCGGCGCATTTCAACTAAAGCACCATCGAGATCATTGGCTTGAACGTAGTTCAGGCCAAGGTAGAGATGCAGGAAACCTAACTCATAATCCGCAGGCTGATAATCATTTAAGTTGTCGTTGACCGCGAGCGAACCTACGCTGGTCGCAGTGTCTGAAACTGAAATGATCGCCTTGCTCTGCTGCTGTCTTATAGCTTGGTCTGAAAGCTCTAGTGTTGCTTTACTTTCGGTATACTGCTGATTTAAAAAATAGACGCGACCTTTTTCCAGATTGTCCAGAATATCGCCCGCAACATAATCTTCAAATAAATCGGTAGCTTCAGAGAATTGCCCCTGCTTGACCGTTTGATATAAATCTTGGTTCTGGGCGCTGTAATGACTGAACAGGTTACCTGCCGTCATATTGGCACATGCACTTAACAGCAAACAGGCTATGGGAACCGTAATGTGTCGCTTTTTGGCCTTCACCACACACTCCGCAAAAATTAGGATGGAAACAATAATGCCCCGTTGGTTAACAGGGCATTATTCATACTTAACTCATCAATAGTGGACCTAGAGGGCGACCACCGACAAGATGCATGTGGATGTGGTAAACTTCTTGGCCGCCGTGTGAGTTGCAGTTTACTAGTAGACGATAGCCGTCTTCTGCAATGCCCTCTTCTTTCGCCAATTTCTTAGCCACAGTAAACATACGACCCAAAGCAAGCTCGTCACTCTCTTCCACATCATTCACGGTAGGAATCAACTTATTAGGAATGATTAAAATGTGGCTTGGAGCGCGAGGATTGATATCTCGAAATGCAGTAACTAAATCATCCTGATAGAGGATATCTGCTGAGATCTCTTTGCGAATAATTTTACTGAAAATGGTTTCCTCAGCCATAAAGTGCTCCGTAGTAGGCATTTTGTATAAATCATTGTGCATTTGAGTATGCGTCAAGGTGCTTCAAACCTCAATACAAAACATTATCCAGTTAACAGAATTCAATTTTCACGCCAGCTAAATTACAATTTTGTAACTTTCCTCTAAAAACTGTCGATTAATCATTCATAGAATATCACTTGCTTGTCTAGTCGTTGAGCCATTTGCCATAGAGCAACTTTTAGTTTTTTTATTTTTTGAGAATGTATTTATTGGGGGTAGAAGTATGCAAGGTTCCGTAATAAGACGGATGTATGCTGGTTTTGCATTAATTATCGTCATGTTCGCTGTAACAGTTGCCATCATGATGAGCGGAATGAACCAAATTCATTCTAATTTTGAAAGTGTATCGAAAACAGCGCTTCCGCTTGTTTCTTTATCCAATCAAACTAGCGTTCAGTTATTGTCTGCAGACAAATCATTTAAGGACTTTCTGACAACTCAGAATCTTGAACGAATGGACGAAATTCGCAGTTCGTTTGTTTCCGCCAAGGACAAGTTCAGCGAAACATTAAATCAGCTACAAGAAGCCAGTGTTTCACACTCCGATCTGATTGAGCGCGTCGAAGCGCTTAAACAATTAGAAGACCGTTATTTCACCGAAGCCGATAAAGCGATGAATAATTATCAGGCGATGTTTGATGCGCAAGCTAAGGTACAAAAATCAACTCGAGAGTTCCAACGCTTACAGGCAGAGCTGAGCGCTGGCATGAAAGAAGCCGTTGACGGTGAAAACAATATTTCAGTCAAAGTCATGGCGAAAAGTTACTTCATTAAACTTCGCGATGCGGAGGTAATCACTTCAGATGCATTGGCAAGTAGTGATGTCGCTTTTGTTGAAAAAGCTGTAGCACTGAACAAAAAAGCGGTGACTCATCTCAACTACGCATATCGCGGTCTGGTAACTCAACTTCCAGGTCTTAAAAGTGTATTTGAAAAGAAAGTTGAGCAATTTACTCAAGACATCGGCAAGAAAGGCGGCGTACTCGACCAACACAACGAATATCTTAAAGCTCGTGCAGCCCTCTATGAAAACATTGGTAACCTTGCGGCAGAAATCGATAACGCAATGACCATTTTGGATTCATTTAACGAAGCCGCGACCAACGATCTAAACGGCTCATTGGTTGAAGCGGGTGATGTTTATCAACAAGGCCTCTACAAAGCGGTTGGTATTGGTATCGCTGTACTTGTTGTTGCCATCGCTATTGGCTACCACTTAGCTCAAAGTGTACGTGAACCTCTTAAACGCATTCTTACCACACTAGAAAGCTTAACTGATGGTGATATGACGCAACGTATCGATATTCGTTACAACAACGAATTCAGTCGTGTGAGTGGTCATATCAATACCCTCGCAGATAGCCTGCATGACATTCTGAAAAAGCTAAACCAAGCATCAGATGCCCTAACGTCTACAGCAAACAACAACCAAGCAACATCACAAGGCGCACAGTCTCAGTTAAACAATCAACGTGAACAAACGGCGAGCGTTGCAACAGCAATGACAGAGATGGCGCATTCAGTGGGTGAAGTAGCAAATAGTGCTCAAAGCTCTCTGCAGATGGTTCAGCAAGTTGAAACCGCCTCTGAATCGGGTCGAGTAATCATGAGCCAAAACATTTCGACCATTAACCAGTTGGAAGCTCGATTGAATGAATCAGTGGAAGCTACTAACGATCTACGCCGAATGAGCAGCCAAATTGGCAGCATTCTCGATGTAATTCGCAACATCGCAGAGCAAACCAACCTACTTGCACTAAACGCCGCGATTGAAGCAGCGCGTGCAGGTGAGCAAGGTCGAGGTTTTGCTGTGGTTGCTGATGAAGTACGTGTTCTTGCACAACGCACGACCGAATCAACCGCTGAAATCGAGAATATGATCAGTAACCTTCAATCAAGCTCTACTTCAGCAAGTAAAGTGATTGAAAGCTGTATGAAAGATATGGAGCAATCTGTTGAGCAAGCGTCAAATGCCAACAGCGCAATGGAAGAGATACAGGCACTCATCATAGAAATCAGTCAGATGAGTACGCATATTTCACAAGCAGCAGCAGAACAAAACGAGACAACAACAAGTATTGCCCGCAGTATTGAGGACATCAACTTGATCTCTGATGAGAGCTATCGTGCAATGGCTGAAATTGCAGATAACAGCACGAACTTAACCCAACTAGCAGCACAGCAAAGTTCGTTAGTACACAGATTTAAATTGTAATTTTACTGTGCACTTTAAGCTCAAGATTGTAATCATTGAGTAAAAACTACCATAAGGGTGACCTTTTCTATAAGGTCACCCTTGTTTTTTACGTCTCGCACCGTTATATGATAGCTATGGCTTGCGGCAAACCTTTCATACTTAACTCTTTTTGCAAGCCAAACATGAGGAAAAACTATGGCTGTTCATGTTGGCATTATTGACCAAGACCCCGTCCGTCTGGTTACTCCACTTTTAGATAACAGAACTGCAAGTCGTCATATTGTTTTTGTTGGGGATAGCTCGCAAGAAGCAATGTATCTTCGCCTGAACAAAGTACTGAGCCAGCGAGATATCACTTCCGAGTTTTTCGAAATTCCGGCAGGATCTAACGTTGCCGAGATCAAGAAAGCGGTAAACGTTCTTGCTGATGACTTAAAGCAACGCAACCTGCCTATCAAACTCAATGCAAGTTGCGGTCTCAGACACAGACTTCTTTGTGTTTACGAAGTATTCCGCTCCTATCACTGGCCCATATTCGTCGTGGAACCTAACAGTGATTGTTTATGCTGGCTTTATCCGGATGGCAATACGGATACTCAGGTACAAGACCACATCACCATCTCTGATTACCTGACCATATTCGGTGCTCGTGGTGAGTTCAGTGAACATAACATCCCACCTCAGTTGGATGAAAAACTGTATAACTTGGGTGAACGTTGGGCGGGTAATGCTTTAGAACTTGGTCCTGGCTTAGCAACACTGAACTATCTAGCAACAACATGTCGCAAAGAGCAGCGGTTAGATGTAGAGCTTTCTGAAAAACAGCAAGGCTACCGTGAACTGAACATGTTATTGAATGACTTGGTTGAAACAGAGATTGCCACCTATGAAAATGGTGTTCTCACGTTTGCAAACGAAGATGCACGTCGATTTTCGAACGGCGAATGGTTAGAAACTCTTGTACACAGCACTGTTAAGCAGATTCAAGATGACTTACCGACCATTCAGGATCGTTCTTTAAACGTTCAGGTTTACCGTCAGTTGGGTGAGAAAGAAGTTCGTAACGAGCTGGACATCGCAACCGTTGTTAACAACAAGCTGTATATCATTGAGTGCAAAACCAAAGGTATGCGTGATGATGGCGATGACACCTTGTATAAACTGGAATCTCTAAGAGACTTGCTCGGAGGGTTACAAGCACGAGCGATGTTAGTAAGCTTCAGACCTCTACGCCATAACGATATTACTCGAGCGGAAGATCTTGGGCTCGCATTAATCGGCCCTGAAGAGTTAAAAGATCTCAAAACACACCTTACAGCTTGGTTTAAACAAGCCGGCGGCAGAGAAAACATATAGAAATATAACGCGATTAAAAAAGCCCGCTTTCCAGCGGGCTTTTCTATTAGGAATCGTCTTCAGTGAAGTTCGATGGCAGAGTATCTTTCATCTTGTTCCAGATCTGAGCACTATCAATGCCATAGTGACGAATCACACCCGGTAGCTGTTCTCGATCGCCCGAGCAGCAAATCGCCAATAGTTCTCGATAAAACGCCAGAGAGCGTTCTCGAGCTTCTGGATTCGAGAAATAATAACTTCCCACACGGTCGTAAAGCTTTCTCACACCGTTAAAAATCAAACCGTAGATTTGGTTACCAGAATGGAATGCTAAACGCTGAAACAACATGTAGTCGTAATAGTTAAAAGTCTTAGCAATCAACACTGACTGACGCTTTTCTTCGTCTTTCTCACCGTCATCTTTAACATGCTGCTGTAACTTCTCTGCAAATGGCCAAGATGCCATAAATGCATCCCATGACTCAGCAGCCAGAAGCGCTTCACACGACTCAATCACATTAGTAATTGTACGTTCTGAATTCTCTTTATTTACCTTGAATGCATAACGCATAAAGATAGGGCTGATATTTGTACGAGCCGCTAGTAGGTCTTCAACAATACTGGTTGCATTGTCTGCATCTAACGTCATTAACGTATCTAAAATATGTAAACCAGATGTTTCCATGAACTGGTTCACTTTCGTTGGCTTGCCATGTTGAATAGTCAACCAACCATCTCGTGCCAAACGCTGAAGAACTTCACGTAACGTTGTTCGAGTAACACCTATAAGTTCAGAGAGTTCACGCTCTGCAGGAAGAATGGAGCCTGGTGGGAAACGACCGTTCCAAATGCTTTCGATGATGTATTTTTCTGCGAAACCTGCTGGGCTTTTTGCCTTAATAACCATTAAGTACTTATCCAGTTTTCTATTTATTAGATTCAAATGTGACTCATCATACCACTAGTTATCACCAAGCGGAAACAAAGCAGCCCTAAACTTGTCACAAAGCTAACGCATGAAAAAAGAATTCTCCGACGAACCAATCTCTCATCTTATTTAAGCGCTTAAAATATGTTTCAAAATATTTCAATTGGTAACTTTTAATACATAAAAACCACATAAAAAAAGAGAGTTTAATCACAATAATAATTGAACAAATGGCAAAATAAACTTACCTAAATAGAGTGATTTACGTGAGCTTTGTAGTATTTACGCACATTTATTAATCCTATAGGCTTGAAAATAATTTTTTAATTAGCTTCAGGTTATAAAAGAAGCCACAATATCGAGCTAAAAAATAAATAATCCTAGCTTCAACACTTTCAAGCAGATTGTTGACTAAATAACTTATGCAGGTAGAGTTGCGGTCGAAGTCTAGAGTGCTTGTTTTGATCAGGGAGTGACTTGGCAAGGTTCTAAATAGGCAAATTTCATTATTGCCTCTCTAAGTCACTGTTGAAAGACTTTGATTCCAAACCTATTGAGGTTCAAATCAAAGCTTGCACATATCCTTGTTAATTTTTTTATAACAGTGAGAGTAATTACCATGCCGATGTCCCTTGGAAACGCTTTTATCAAGAATTTCCTAGGAAAAGCACCTGATTGGTACAAAGTTGCCATAATTGCCTTTCTTATAATTAATCCAATCGTTTTCTTTTTTATCAATCCGTTTATTGCCGGCTGGCTACTTGTCATTGAATTTATTTTCACTTTGGCAATGGCACTTAAGTGCTATCCGCTTCAACCTGGCGGTTTATTGGCAATAGAAGCAATTGCGATTGGGATGACTAGCCCAGGTCAAGTAAAACACGAATTAGTTGCCAATATTGAAGTACTGCTTCTACTGGTATTTATGGTTGCAGGTATCTACTTCATGAAGAATCTGCTGCTGTTTATATTCACTAAAATACTGCTTGGTATCCGTTCAAAAGTTGCACTTTCCGTTGCGTTTTGCATTACTGCGGCATTTTTGTCCGCTTTCTTAGATGCTCTAACCGTTATTGCTGTGATTATTAGTGTCGCTGTCGGTTTCTACTCTATTTATCATAAAGTTGCTTCAGGGAAGACATTCAACTCATCACATGACCACACTCATGATGAACACATTTCAGAACTGACTCGTGATGATTTAGAGAACTACCGTGGCTTTTTGCGTTCACTATTAATGCATGCAGGTGTAGGTACCGCTTTAGGTGGCGTAATGACTATGGTTGGTGAGCCTCAGAACCTTATCATTGCAGATCAGGCTGGCTGGTTCTTCGGTGAGTTCTTAATCCGCATGGCTCCTGTCACTGTCCCAGTATTTTTCTGCGGTATTATTACCTGTGTATTAGTCGAGAAATTTAAAGTGTTCGGCTACGGCAGTGAGCTACCAGCCAACGTTCGACAAATTCTTATCGATTTTGACACAGAAGAGCGTAAAACGCGTACTAATCAAGATGTCGCTAAGCTTTGGGTACAAGGTATCATCGCTGTTTGGCTAATTGTAGGTTTAGCTCTTCACTTAGCAGCAGTTGGTCTTATTGGACTTTCTGTAATTATTCTTGCGACTGCATTTACTGGTGTTATCGAAGAACACTCAATGGGTAAAGCGTTTGAAGAAGCATTGCCATTTACCGCCCTACTGGCCGTGTTCTTCTCGATTGTTGCGGTAATAATTGACCAACACTTGTTCAAGCCAATCATCGATGCAGTGCTTCACATTGAAGACAGTGGCACACAGCTAGCCTTGTTCTATGTAGCAAATGGTCTGCTATCCATGGTTTCGGACAATGTGTTTGTTGGTACTGTGTACATCAACGAAGTTAAAGAAGCCATGGTTCAGGGAATTATTACCCGCGATCAATTCGATTTGCTCGCCGTTGCTATTAACACTGGTACTAACCTACCATCTGTTGCGACACCAAACGGTCAAGCCGCGTTCCTGTTCTTGCTAACTTCAGCACTGGCTCCGCTAATTCGTCTATCTTACGGTCGAATGGTAGTGATGGCGCTGCCATATACCATAGTACTTACATTGGTAGGCCTAGCTGGCATAATCTTCCTAGCCGAGCCAATGACGCATATGTTCTACGATTTAGGCTGGCTTTCTCATCATCCTATTAGTGCCGTTGGTAGCCTTGCTCCAGAGGGACACTAAAATTTGTATTGAATAGGAAACTATTTCAAGATAAAAAGCTCTGATAACTCAGAGCTTTTTTATTTAAACGGTAAGGATCAACTGTGAATTTCTTTTCTAAATTGCACACATTTTCTAAAAGCCGAATCTCATGGATGTTGTTGTTGGGATTTGTGCTGTTTTTTGAAGCGTGTGCGCTTTTCTTCCAGCATGTGTTGGTGTTAGCACCATGCGTGATGTGTATTTATGAACGCGTTGCGATGTTGGGAATCGGTGGTGCTGCAATTGTGGGATTAATTGCACCTAAGAATCCACTGTTTCGTTGGTTAGGCTTTGCGGGTTGGGGTTATAGCGCCTACAAAGGATTAATGCTGTCGCTCCAGCACGTTCAATATCAGTTCCACCCGTCTCCTTTTGCCACCTGCGATGTGTTTGTTCAATTCCCGAGCTGGGCACCACTAAACCAATGGTTCCCTTGGATGTTCGAAGCCTATGGCGACTGTAGTGAGATCGTTTGGCAGTTCTTCGATTTATCAATGCCTCAATGGCTAGTCGTTATCTTTGCCGCTAACCTGTTTGTACTTGCTGTCATTGTTATCTCCCAGTTTTTTAAAGAGAAAAGACGATTCTTCAGCTAACAATAATTCACTGAATGTCATTAAAAAAGGCGCCAATTGGCGCCTTTTCGATACTCACAACTTGTTGATTGTTAATCTCTGATTGGTGCTGGAGAAAGAACTTCACGGTTACCATTGTGACCCGGAGCACTCACTATTCCCTGAGCTTCCAGCTGTTCGACAATACGCGCTGCTCGGTTATAACCAATTTTAAAGCGACGCTGTACGCCAGAAACAGAACCTCGACGCGTTTCTACAACGTGTTCTACTACCTGATCAAACAGAGGGTCAACCTCTTCATCACTTTCCATTCTTTCACCCGGTAGCATCATCTCTGGGCTTTGATCGCCACTGATAATGTCACTGATGTAGTTTGGTTTACCGCGCGCTTTCCAGTTGTTCACCACAGCATGTACATCATCATCGGATGCGAATGCACCATGCACACGTATTGTATGACTGGAACCCGGAGGCAAATAAAGCATATCACCCATACCAAGTAGCGATTCCGCGCCACCTTGATCTAGAATGGTTCGAGAGTCAGTCTTAGTCGATACCGTAAACGCTACGCGAGTTGGAATATTCGCTTTGATTAGGCCTGTAATCACATCAACAGAAGGGCGTTGTGTTGCCAATATCAGGTGAATACCCGCGGCACGAGCTTTCTGAGCAAGGCGAGCGATCAGCTCTTCAACTTTCTTGCCCACCACCATCATTAAGTCTGCGAACTCATCCACGACCACAACAATGTAAGGTAACTTCTCAAGCAGTGGCGCTTCCGCATCCATACTGTCACCTTCTTTCCACAATGGGTCGTGAATCGGGTGACCAGCTTCAGCGGCCATTTTCAGTTTGTCATTGAAACCTTTAATGTTTCGCACACCTAATACAGACATAAGCTTGTATCGACGTTCCATTTCGCCAACACACCAACGCAATGCATTCGATGCGTCTTTCATGTCTGTCACTACTTCAGACAGCAAATGCGGGATACCTTCATAAATAGAAAGCTCCAACATTTTCGGGTCAATCATGATGAAACGAACATCTTCCGGTGTCGACTTATACAACATACTTAGAATCATGACGTTCACGCCCACCGATTTACCTGAGCCTGTTGTACCCGCAACAAGCACATGAGGCATTTTGGAAAGATCGGCGACCACAGCTTCACCTGCAATATCCTGCCCTAGTACGATTGTGGTCGGAGATTTAGACTCTTTAAACTGAGGGCTGCTTATAACGTCAGACAAATACACGGTTTGGCGGCTCATATTCGGTAATTCCAGACCGACGTATGGTTTACCCGGTATAACTTCAACCACACGTACTGCCATGGCAGACAGAGAACGCGCTAAATCCATCGACAAGCTCGAAATTCGGCTAACCTTAACACCCGGTGCTAAATCCAGTTCAAAACGCGTGATAACCGGTCCAGGGAAGATATCGACCACTTCTGCTTGTATCTTATAATCTGCCAATTTCGCTTCAACCAAGCGAGCGATCTCTTCCAAAGCTGCTCGGTCAATGAAGTTTTCACGTTTCTCTGGATGATAGAGCAGTTCCAGTGTCGGCATTGGTTCAGACGGTTTTGGCAAGTTAACGTCTTTTTGTATCAAGAATGGGTTTTGTTGCCCTGCCATATTTGCCTGAGCGTCAGAAACTAGACTCTGGAAAGCCGTGAGGTCTTTGTCTTCTTCTATCTCGTTACTGTCTTCATCTTCATAATCATCAATGTCATATTCAGACTGCGCAGACTGAGGTTGCCATTCGTCCTCGTCATCATCGAGAACATCAAAGTTAGAAATTGTGGGCTCAATGTGAGTGTCATCTTCCAACTCTACGGCATTCACTACATTTTCAAGTTGGCGTGCATCTACGGGTGGTTCGTCAACAATATCTATCTGGTCAATGAATCGATCGTGTTCAGGCTCAGAGCTAGAGGGAACATCATCTTGAGCAAAGTCATCCGATTCACGGGCAACCATATCGAGCTCTTCAATTGTTGCTGACAGTTGCTTACTACGAGGAGGAATTTCCTCATCCTCGTCATAATTATAATTAGGAGCTGGAGAGAGTGGCGTTGATAAGGATTCTTCCTCTTCAGCTATAGAACGGCTCACTGGCTCTTCTTTCGGCATATGAATATTGAAGCGACGTTCTGTTGGCTGAGACTCGTATTCTGTCTCCTGAGGAACAGCAGAAATGCTTTCAACAGAATCGAGAGTTTCATCTGCTGGTTCTAACGCTTGGGTCTGAATAGGTTCTATAAGCGATGGCGGCGTTAGTTGAGGTTCAATGATTTCGTCTTTTTCACCACGCATGCGATTAAGTACCCAATGAAGACCTGCGATACTAGAGTCGCCTAGTCTTTCTACGATACTCAGCCATGAAATGCCTGTTAATAGTGTAAAACCTGCGCCCCAAAAGAAAAGCAAGGCCAACGTAGCTCCCAGAACGTTTAGCGTAGGCAAAGCTAAGCTAGTAAGAACGTCACCGACAACACCACCAGACGAAAAGTACCAGATGTCGTCAAAATTAATGTCCGCCAACCCACAGCTGGTTAACAAAAGGACCACTAGCCCAAGCAAGCGCGTTCCCCAAAGCATTAAATCAATGCTTTCATCTTCACGGCGTTTACGAAATACCACCCACGCACCAGCGGTTAAAATAATGGGTAAAGGATAAGCAAGTGAACCGAAGACAAAAAATAACGTGTCAGCGACCCAAGCGCCGACAATTCCGCCACCGTTTTGAATATCAGAACCCCATGCAGTTTGAGACCATGAGGGATCGGCAGGACTAAATGTGAACAGTGCTACTGCTAATAAAATAGAAGCCAGAACAGCCAGTATCAGCCCGCACTCTTTAAGTCTTTGAATACCATCCAAACGTCCAGAGTCAAACTCTTCACTCGTTTTGATAATTGTTTCGACTTTATTTTTGTTCTCTTTGAACATAAACCAACTTGAATATGATTATTATGGCCAACGTGAGTAACACTATACTCATATTGGATAGGTGAAAACAGTCCGAGCGGCAAAAGCCGCTCGGTTTGTTCGAAGATTTAACCATATCAAGGTCAAAAACCCAATTAACTAAAGTCAGAATGCGGAAAGAAATACCACTATTCTGAGCTTCAGCACGATTAACGAGTTTTAATGACTAACTGATTGGTTTGTTTAACTTCTTCCATTACTACGTAGGTTCGAGTGTCGTTTACACCAGGTAAACGCAACAAGGTATCCCCAAGTAACTTACGGTAAGCACCCATGTCTGATACACGAGTTTTCAACAAGTAGTCGAAATCACCTGAAACCAAATGACATTCTTGAATATCATCCAGTTTTTGTACTGCAGTATTAAACTGTTCAAACACGTCTGGCGCACCACGGTTTAGAGTAATTTCTACAAAAACCAATAGTGATGCATCAAGGTACTGAGGGTTTAATAACGCTGTATATCCAGTAATGTATCCCTGACGTTCTAAGCGACGTACACGCTCCAAGCACGGCGTTGGAGATAGACCTACTCGCTTAGATAATTCAACGTTCGAAATACGACCGTCTTTCTGCAACTCATTCAAGATGTTGCGGTCGATACGATCAAGATCCTTGGACGGCCTTTTATAGTTGTCTGCCATTTTTATATTCCACCTTAATTACTTCCTTGCAAAAAATATACTACAACTTTTTAATATGCAGTTTCAAATCTTAAACAATAGCGCATATACTAGCAATAAACTCGCCATAAAACTCAAGACACAGTCAATACAACCAAGTAAGACTAAGGAGTCAGGATGATCATTGGTGTACCTAAAGAAATCAAAAACCACGAATACCGTGTTGGTATGATCCCATCAAGTGTGAGAGAGCTGGTCTCTCACGGCCACCAAGTATTGATAGAAACAAATGCCGGACATGGCATTGGTATTTCCGACAACGATTACATCGCGTCGGGCGCATCCATTCTTCCTACCGCTGCCGACATATTTGCGAAAGCAGAGATGATTGTAAAGGTTAAAGAACCTCAAGCTGTAGAACGAGCATTGCTCAAAGAAGGGCAAATATTATTTACTTATTTACACCTAGCTCCAGATTTTCCACAAACTGAAGAGCTAATCAAGAGCAAAGCTGTCTGTATAGCATATGAGACTGTAACAGATAATATGGGTCGCTTACCACTATTAGCACCAATGTCTGAGGTCGCAGGCAGAATGTCTATTCAAGCGGGCGCACAGGCTTTGGAAAAATCACGTGGTGGATGTGGTTTATTGCTCAGTGGTGTACCGGGCGTTGCACCAGCGAAAGTCGTCGTTCTAGGTGGCGGTGTAGTCGGCGCAAATGCTGCGAGAATGGCGGTTGGCTTAAGGGCTGACGTGACCATCATCGACAAAAATATCGATACATTACGCAAGCTTGATGAAGAATTTCAGGGCAGCGCGAAAGTCTTATTCTCAACCAAAGATACGGTAGAACAAAATGTTCTAAATGCCGACCTAGTGATAGGTGCGGTTTTAATTCCCGGAGCTGCGGCTCCAAAGCTAGTGACAAAGCAGCACATTAGCCAGATGAAAGCAGGCTCTGCGGTAGTCGATGTTGCCATTGACCAAGGTGGTTGCTTCGAAACGTCCCATGCAACTACGCACGCAGAACCGACATACATTATCGATGATGTGGTCCACTACTGCGTAGCAAACATGCCGGGAGCGGTCGCGAGAACCTCAACCTACGCGCTAAACAATGCGACGCTACCTTATATCCTTAAACTCGCGAACAAAGGGTATCAAAGAGCATTACTTGAAGATTCTGGATTGCTCAATGGATTAAACGTTATTCACGGTAAAGTGACTTGTAAAGCAGTCGCCGATGCCTTCCAGCTTGACTACGTAGATCCTAGACAAGCGATAGAAATGTTTAATTGACCTCAAAAAGGACGCCGAGTTTATGCTCGGTGTCCTAGACACTATAAGCTCTCGTTTCTTACTGCATGAATAAGGATATTTCTCGGCGTGTCCTTTCTGTTGCAAAACTCGCTCAACTCGACGTGATAGCCTGTCTCTTGCAAAAACATCGCTTTATCTAAAACTAGCCAAATTTCCAATAAGCGGCGAAAACTTTGCTGAACTAAACTAAGTCGTTCCATTTGCCAAAAATATTGTGTACCCACTTTTTCATAATGTGCGAAATTCACTTTTGGAAGAAGGATGCCTTTTTGCTCGGCTGCCCATAAACAGAACGCTTCAAAGCCTTCACTCAACATGGACTTCTTGATGCTAGGAACGGGCATATATTCGCTAAACCCTAACTCTTCTCTCAGTAGAGCATTTAACCCCAGCCTGAAACTCATTTCCTGCTGCCTATGACGTTTAACCCGTTCTCCACCAGTTACGGTTTCCTGAAGTGGAATTCGCAGTTCCTGCTTGGTTAATCGGAGTTCGGAGTTTTGCCCCAAAGAAGATTGAGCTTGATAAGTATCATGGTGTGTTAAATGGTAGCAGCATGGCGAAAAGCTAACCGCTTTTGTCTTGGCAGCTGTGGCGTAACACATTAATCGAACATGCAAATCGCCACACGCATGCAGCGCAACCGCATGTTGCTCAGAGTGAAAAACTTGCGCACTTTTTGATTCAAATGCGTCGCCTTGAACGAAAGTCATCGGCAAATTGAGATGTTCAGCATCACTTTGTCCAGATTCACAAAGCGCTTGCTGATACTCAAAACTCACAACAGGTTGCTTTGAATTAAAAGCAAGAATTCGACCAAGATACCCCTTTCCAGCACACCATTCTAACCACTCATGGCCATGATGCTGATTCAGTACACTTTGTCCTAACGCTTTAATCTGAGAAAGCTTTCTTCCGGGAATTCCCGCCTCAAGTACAAGGTTTCGTTCCAATACAGAATGCTGAGTAAAGGGCAAACGGGTTAGTTGAGAAATAAGACCAAGTTCAGGAATCAAGTTAGACAACTGATTAATCAACTCATCAGTGTCATTCTTCATACGCTCGATCTCTTCTATGCTCAGACTCTCGAGCCAGTGATGCAACTGAGGGTATTGCTGTTGCCACAATGAAGTGCCGTCAAAACATTGCAGAAATGCTTCAAAACGCCAAAGAGACTGGTGCGTGACTAAATAAGTATCGATAGTTTGAAATTTGGACTGCATGGCTCCCCCCTAAACAGGCTGTAGTTTAGAGGGAGAGATAAATGAAGTAAAAGCCTTAACGTACCGGAAGTTCAATATCTTTAAACATCTCTTCAATCTCCATATTGGATTTCAGAGAGATAGCTTGTTCAACCACCGGACGGGTCAAATGAGGCGCAAATCGCTCCATGAAATCAAACATATAAGAGCGTAAGAAAGTACCTCTGCGGAAACCAATACTGGTTGTGCTCGCGCCGAAGATATGGCTCGCATCAATCGCGACAAGGTCTTTATCTTGCTCTTTATCAATTGCCATACTGGCAATCACACCAACACCAATCCCCATACGAACATAGGTTTTGATCACGTCTGCATCTGTAGCAGTAAAGACAACCTTAGGTGTTAACCCTACCCGATTAAAAGCCGTGTCCAGTTCAGAACGCCCTGTAAAACCAAACACGTAAGTCACTAAAGGAAAAGCAGCCAAATCTTCAATTGAGATGCGATCTTTTTTAGTTAGTGGATGATCTTTAGGGACAACAATTGAACGGTTCCAGTGATAACAAGGTAGCATTACTGCATCTTGGTATAGATGCAATGCCTCAGTTGCAATAGCAAAATTCGCTACACCCTTGGCAATTGCTTCAGACATTTGACTCGGCGTCCCTTGATGCATATGAAGAGATACCTTTGGATAACGAGCAGTAAATCCTTTAATAACTTCAGGCAGAGCATAGCGTGCTTGCGTATGAGTAGTTGAAATATTAAGCGTACCCATTTCTGGATGAGTATGTTCACCCGCAACGGCTTTGATACTTTCGACACGAGAAAGTATTTCTGTCGAGATACGTACAATATCTTCGCCAGCTTGCGTTACTTGAGTAAGGTGCTTACCACTTCGTTCAAATATTTGAATGCCCAACTCGTCTTCCAATAAACGAACTTGTTTACTGATCCCTGGCTGAGATGTATACAAACTCTCGGCTGTGGCAGAAACGTTCAAATTATGGTTGACCACCTCAACGATATACTTTAATTGCTGCAACTTCATAACTGCCCTAATTCCTTGCCTAAATGAGTATGCTTTATAATTATTAGTTATATACCCATACTAATAGAATTTGCAAGGTCTCACAGCTCAGCAAACAGATAAATTTAAGAAAATACTGCTTAAGATGAAAAATTAACTCTATTCTTAAGTATTAGCGGCAAAACTTTGTGCGAACCTTCAAACAAAATAGATAGGAGCGTTTTTTTGCTTCAAAAAAAACATAATGAAATTAGTAAATTTCTAGGTGTAGTGATAAGTTATGTTGTTGTATCCTATTCACTAGTCATTGAAAAATGAAGACACGGAATTTATGAATATAGGTTTAATCATTGCGCTGGTTGCAGTACTGTTAGTTTTGGTTTTGGGCTACAACATTATGTTGCAGTATAAAGTCAAAGTTGAAGCGGCAAGAAAGCAAGAATCCTCAAAATACTTGGCAATCATTGATGCTACCGAAGATTTAATTGGTAATGCTCATCACCTGCCTTTTAGTAAAGAATTATTGCTTTGCCTAAATATTCGAATTTTGGATTGCTTGCAAAACATGCTTGAACTTGAGCCAAAAAATAAACAGTTGGCACAACGTATTGAACATATGAATGCGCAAATTAAACATTTGAAAGAACATCATCCGGGTGGTGACAGTACAACCTTTAAAGTTCCTAGCAGTGATAAGCAAGCGATTGTGATGCTTAAACTGGTCAAGCGTTTACGCGATACGATCAAGAGTGAACATAATAAAGGTCGCTTTGAAACCCAAGCTTATGTGACTGAAAATGCTCGTCTCGAAAATATTCAAGTCCGTATCAACATTGAAAACGTTATTAAACGAGCAAATGATTCGATCATTCGAGGCCAACCGGGTACCGCGATTCAGTTGTTACGTAAAGGCTTAGATGTTCTGAGCACAAAGAACGATAACTACTCAAACCAAGCACGAGATAAGCTACAGCAAATGTATGATGATCTCGAGCATAGACGCCAATCAAAAAGCGCAACTGAACTTCAAGAGATCGAAGAAAAAGAACGTAACAGTGATATGGAAGCGCTCTTTGGTGAAAAGAAAAAGTGGTAATATACTTGTTACCAACGTAACAATCAGTTTGATGAAAGGTTGCCTCGGCAACCTTTTTTATTATAAGAATTATGAACCAAAACCAAACCTTCAATACTCTGCTCGCCCCAATCCATCAGTTTCTACAATGCACGACACCTGATGCTTGGATTGAAGAAGCCAGAAGACCTGCGAACTTATCTAGAATCCTACGAGACCATCTCTTATGTGAGCTGAAAGCGGCTCAGAGCGCTGTTTTTTTACTAAAGCGATATGCGCTTACTGAAGAAGGTAAAAAGCAGATAACCCAGCTTGTGGAGCCATATGAGCTATTTGCTTACAAAGGCATAGGAAGCCTAGATACGTTGCGCGGGAAAAGCCAGCTATCAAAATCAATTAGCGCCAAAGAAGGCTGCGCTTATGGACAAGACATGATTGACAAAATGGTGCTCCTTATTAAAGAAGAGCTGCATCACTTTTATCAGGCTTTGGAAATCATTGAACAACAAGGCTTAGAATATCGCCCTATTACAGCGAGTCGTTACGCGAAAGGCATGATAAAACACGTCCGAACTTATGAACCAGAAGCTCTTATAGATAAGCTAATTATCGGTGCATATATCGAAGCCCGCTCATGCGAACGCTTTGCTAAGCTCGCTCCTTATTTAGAAGAATCTATTCAGAAGTTCTATATTTCTCTCTTGCGCTCTGAAGCACGTCACTATCAGGATTACTTAGCACTTGCTGAGAAAATATCTACACAAGATATTACAGACAGAGTTAAGTATTTTGGCGAAGTAGAAGCCAAGCTTATCTCTTCCAACGACACTGAGTTTCGATTCCATTCCGGTTCCCCGGTATAGAAAAAGCCAGCGAGTATCGCTGGCTTTTTTGTAGTTCAATTACTTACGCTAATGATGCGTTAATTTCTGCAAGTACTACGGCTGGGTCTGCAGCTTGAGTGATTGGTCGGCCAATTACTAGGTAATCTGAACCTGCTTGAACGGCTTCATATGGCGTCATAATACGGCGTTGATCACCAACATCAGCGCCAGCCGGACGAATACCAGGAGTCACCAATTTAAACTCCTTACCTAAGCTTTGTTTGAGCATTTGAGATTCTTGTGCAGAACACACCACGCCATCTAAGCCAGCATTTTTTGTCAGGGTCGCTAAACGCATTACTTGATCCTGAGGTTTAATATCCAAGCCAATACCAGCAAGATCACTTTGCTCCATGCTCGTCAATACCGTTACACCAATTAACAATGGACGGTCTTTACCATACGGTTCTAAGATTTCTCGAGAAGCAGCCATCATGCGCTCACCACCACTAGCATGGACGTTGACCATCCAAACTCCAAGTTCAGCGGCAGCTTTTACTGCTTTAGAACAGGTATTTGGGATGTCATGAAACTTAAGATCTAAGAATACAGAGAAGCCACGTTTATGTAGTTCACGAACGAAATCTGGGCCAAAAAGCGTAAACATCTCTTTGCCCACTTTTAAGCGACAGCTTGTTGGGTCGATTCTACTGACAAATGCAAGCGCATCCGCTTGATTATCATAATCCAGTGCAACGATCACTTTCTGGTCGTTCATTTCTACTCCTAAGTATTGATTGAGCTTAAAAAAATGCAGCCATTAGAGCTGCAAGTCTTATTGGCTGATGACATACCAATAATGATGGCCTTTTGACCTATTACTATTCTCCATCCAAACCCCGAATCGGTTTGACGGATCCCCACCCTTTACAAGAAGGACAGTGCCAATATAAAGAATGGGTTGAAAATCCACATTTCCGGCATCGATAATGCGGCTTAACTTTTAACTGTTCACCGACAAGCTTCTTAAGCGTAGACAAACTGGCTTTCGCTCGCCCTTCTTCTGCCTCAGCAATATGATAATCGATCAGACGATAGAAACCTTTCATCGTTGGGTTCTTCACTAACTGACGAGTTAACAGTTCTTGCGCAGTTGCAACACCCTCATGCTGAGCAACCAACTGAGCCAGCATTAACTCGGCAGATACACCCGCTTTGTTTTCAATACACTTACGCAGAAACTCGACCAGTTCGTGCTCTTGACCAAGATGGTAGTAACACTCAGCCAGTGTGGGTAATACTTCACCGATGAAGTCGATATCTTGGTCCAGAACCATCTTCATGTAATGGATAGTCTGCTTATAATCTTCACTTTCTAAGTAAGACTTTCCTAGAGCAATACTTGCTCTCACACATTTAGGATCTTCTGCTAGTGCTCGTTTAAAAAGCTGAATACTTTTGCTGTCGCTACCATTTGCTTTTTCCTGCATTGCCAACTCACACAAGAAATGAGCAATACTGCTCTTCATGCGTTTACGTCCCATTTTTACCAACGCTGATGCACATTCAATGGCTTTGTGCCATTCACGTGTTTGCTGATAAATGGATGTCAACTGCTGTAAAGCGGACTCGCGATGCTCAGGCTCATCGATAAGTTGTTCAAAAATTTTCTCCGCGCGATCCAAGAAACCGGAGACCATGTAATCTTTCGCTAGCTGCTGAAGAGCTAGATTTTTCTGTTCTATGGTCAGCCCTGAACGGGAGATTAGGTTTTGGTGGATGCGAATAGCACGATCAACTTCCCCACGGGAACGAAACAAATTACCTAAAGCAAGGTGAGTGTCTATGGTCTCGTTATCTACTTGAAGAAGCTCAATAAAGTGATCAACTGCTTTGTCTGACTGATCAGACAATAGCAAATTTAAACCCGTAACATATTGACGTGAGATTTGGTGAGAATGCTTCTGCTTGTCATGCTGGGCACTACGATTACCCATATACCAACCATAAGCGGCAGCGATTGGTAGTAACAAGAAGAGAATTTCTAACATCTAAAAACAGCCTTATCCAATATTAACTCTGTTTTCAGATGAGTCTTTAACTGCTGGCGTCGCTTTTTTAAGTTGTTTGTTTAACTTACGTACTTTCAATTGAGATTTAAGATGTAAGCTGCCAAAAATAATCCAAGCAAGGACAAAACCAGTGACAAATACAGAACCGAGGAGAGTGGATAGATGAAACTCACCTTGTGCGAGTAGATAATTGAAAGTCACGACTTCTTGGTTTTGGGAACCCAAAGCCAGCGCAATCAAGAAGAGAGCGAGTACCACAACGATTTTTATAATTTTCATAGTCCATCACCTATCAATAAATCGGCTTTACTGATTATGCAGGAAAAAGCCCTGACAAACCATGTCTATATATCATAAAAAAGCGGCACACCTCACCAGTATGCCGCCAATTTCATCAAGCTAGAGAATTTAACCGTTCACTCTCTCGCGTAATTCCTTACCAGGTTTGAAATGAGGCACATATTTGCCTTCAAGTTCCACTTTTTCACCTGTCTTAGGGTTACGGCCAACGCGTGGCTCGCGATAGTGAAGAGAGAAACTACCGAAACCACGAATTTCGATGCGATCTCCACTCTCTAGAGTGTTGGCCATATGCTCAAGAATATCTTTTACCGCATCTTCGATTTCTTTTGCCGACAGATGTGTTTGCTCAGCACAGAGCCTTTCGATCAATTCAGACTTAGTCATAACTTCCCTCACAGATTTTTTATTACTCATTATAGTGAGTAATATCAATTCCAACAAACACTTACTTTGTATTGTAGAAAATGATCCAGCAAAACACCTAATAGTTTTATAAAGAATTTCTGTTTATTTACTAAAACATTAGCTCATCTAGGTTAGAGATGCCGCGCAAACACTCTATTTTAAAGAAAAAGACCACTAATTGCATAAGGTTCAGCGGGTTAAACATTCTAGAATTTTAAACTTAGAAAGCTTTAAGGCAAAAAAAAGGAGCCTTTCGGCTCCTTCTTATTTAGCGATAGCTATAGCTATTATTCGCCTTTAGCTGCTTTGAAAGCGTCTGCCATTGCGTTACCGAAAGAAGCACCATCTTCTTGGTTGATAGAAGCCATTGCTTCTTGCTCTTCAGCTTCATCTTTAGCTTTGATAGATAGGTTGATTACGCGGTTCTTACGGTCTACACCAGTAAATTTCGCTTCAACGCTGTCACCAACGCTTAGGATTAGAGTTGCGTCTTCAATGCGGTCACGAGCAACTTCAGAAGCGCGGATGTAACCTTCTACGCCTTCTTCTAGCTCGATAGTTGCACCTTTAGCGTCAACTGCAGTAACAGTACCGTTAACTAGAGCACCTTTCTTGTTGTCAGCTACATAAGCATTGAATGGGTCGTTTTCCATTTGCTTAACGCCTAGAGAGATACGCTCACGCTCTGCGTCTACTGCTAGAACAACTGCAGAGATCTCGTCGCCTTTCTTGTACTCACGTACAGCTTCTTCTCCAGGAACGTTCCAAGAGATGTCAGATAGGTGAACTAGACCGTCGATGCCGCCGTCAAGACCGATGAAGATACCGAAGTCAGTGATTGACTTGATCTTACCAGTAACTTTGTCGCCTTTAGCTTGCGCTTCAGCGAATGACTGCCATGGGTTAGCTTTACACTGTTTCAGACCTAGAGAGATACGACGACGCTCTTCGTCGATATCAAGAACCATAACCTCAACTTCGTCGCCAACATTAACAACTTTAGATGGGTGGATGTTCTTGTTAGTCCAATCCATTTCTGAAACGTGAACTAGACCTTCAACGCCTTCTTCGATTTCAACGAAGCAGCCGTAGTCAGTTAGGTTAGTTACGCGACCAGATAGTTTGTGACCTTCTGGGTAACGCTTAGCGATTGCTACCCATGGATCTTCGCCTAGTTGCTTAAGACCTAGTGATACGCGAGTACGGTCACGGTCGAACTTAAGAACTTTAACTAGGATTTCGTCACCAACGTTAACGATTTCTGATGGGTGCTTAACGCGTTTCCATGCCATATCAGTGATATGTAGAAGACCGTCAACACCACCAAGGTCAACGAATGCACCGTAGTCAGTAAGGTTCTTAACGATACCTTTAACTTCAGTACCTTCTTGTAGAGTTTCAAGAAGTTCGTCACGCTCAACGCTGCTTTCTGATTCGATAACAGCACGACGAGAAACAACTACGTTGTTACGTTTCTGGTCTAGCTTGATAACTTTGAACTCTAGCTCTTTGTTTTCTAGGTGAGCAGTGTCACGGATTGGACGTACGTCTACTAGAGAGCCTGGAAGGAATGCACGGATACCGTTTAGTTCAACAGTGAAACCGCCTTTAACTTTACCGTTGATGATACCAACAACAGTTTCAGCTTCTTCGTATGCTTTCTCAAGAACGATCCATGATTCGTGACGCTTAGCTTTCTCACGAGAAAGTTGAGTTTCACCGAAACCGTCTTCAACAGCGTCTAGAGCAACATCTACTTCAGAACCAACTTCAACTTCAAGTTCGCCAGCAGCGTTCTTGAACTGTTCAGCAGGGATAGCAGACTCAGACTTAAGGCCAGCATCTACAAGAACGTAACCGTTCTCGATAGCTACTACAGTACCTTTAACGATACTACCTTGTTGGAACTCAGTTTCATTTAGGAACTCTTCAAAGAGTTGAGCAAAAGATTCAGTCATTTATTTAATCTTCAATAATTAAACGTCCACGGGCATCCTACCGCATGGGGGTTATTAAATTCGCCAGTCATCATCCTTGCGACCAACGCTCTTAGCTGACGTGGTTTATTCCGCCAACTTCGATTCGATATATTGTAGTGCTTTTTCGACAACTTCGTCGATAGACATTTCGGTTGAATCAAGCACAAGCGCATCCTCTGCAGGGCGTAATGGAGCCACTGGGCGGTTACGATCTCGATCGTCACGCTCTTGGATTTCGCTTAAAAGGGCGTCAAATTTAACATCAAGCCCCTTCAGTTGCAACTGCTTGAATCGTCTACGAGCTCTTTCTTCAGCGCTGGCATCTAAGAAAATTTTAGCTTCAGCGTTAGGGAATACCACCGTTCCCATATCACGACCGTCAGCTACTAATCCATTTCCTTCAGCAAATGCGCGTTGTCTGCGCAGCAAAGCCTCACGAACGCGAGGTTGAGCCGCGACTTTAGAAGCCGCCATGCCAGTCTCTTCTTTGCGCAGTTCTTTGGAAACATCTTCGCCCTCAAGGATAACTTTAACTAAGTCACCTTCAGCGATGAACTGAACATCTAAATGCATAGCCAGAGGCACTAACGCGTCTTCGGACTCAAGATCCACACCGTGATGGATAGCTGCAAGTGCTAATACTCGATAAATCGCACCTGAGTCTAAAAGATGAAAACCGAGTTTGTTTGCCAATAGCATACAAAGGGTGCCTTTGCCTGCGCCACTTGGGCCGTCGACAGTGATCACCGGAGTGTGTGAGGGCATGTTTTACTCCACTTATTGTTATTCGAAGATAACTTTTATTTCCGTAGATAAAGAGTATCCACGTTTCATCGGCGAAAAATTATAGTGGGAATAAAGCAAAGGTGCTAGGAAGGATTTCCATATATCGCGTTTTAATGAGCAAACGCGCAGTTGATAGCTGGTTATGCAACCAATTTACAGGCCCAAGTAATTGCTTGAGCCTGTGTTTAAACCAAAATGGTTAGAAATTGAGCCCTACACCATCACAGCAGAATTCGATCATTGTTTTTCTTTACTGTCGAGGCGCCGATACCTTTTACCTTTGTAAGATCATCTTTAGATGCGAATGGTCCATGCTGGTCGCGATATTCAACAATCGCTTGCGCTTTCTTCAGTCCAACACCTTTTAGTAAAGTGGATATTTCTTCGGCTGATGCGGTATTCACATTCACCGTTATCACAATATCATCTGTTTTCACTGTCTGATTGGTACTGTTATCTGCTGCGGACACACTCGTCATAGGTAGCGCTAATGCTAATAGACATGCCAGTAGCCATTGATTTATCAAACCGATTTTTTTCACCATATTTGCTGCTCTCTCTGTTAATTAAACGAAGCCATCTTAAACAAGCTGCAACGAGAGACAGATTTAGGTTTGAACAAAATAAAAGGAGCTGCAATAGCAGCCCCTTTCGTTAAACATATCAATTACATTTTTTGAGCTTATTGGCTCACAGCAAAATATTCGATATCCGTATTCGCTCTTAGCACAGACAGAACGCCCGCAATATCTTGTTGCACTGCAATACGAGAAAGCTGCGCACCAATTTGATTTTGATATTGAGGTTCAATCTTCGCTTCAACCTTGCTTAGTTCAATTAGAACGATATTACCGTCCAGATCTTTCGCTTGAGCGTACACGACCTGGTCTGCTTGCGGTTTAGGCATAGAGTAAACAGTTTGAGCAAGTTGAGAGCCACGGTCTACCGTTTCTAACTCACCGAATGCCAGTTTGTTCTCTTCAAGCAGAGTCTTGTCACCTTGCTCAAGACTCGCAATCAACTTATCTGCAAGTTCTAGTGCTTGTTGCTCACCTTTTACTTTAGACAGTTGTGCAACAACCTGATCTTTGACTTCTTCTAGAGGCAGTACCATTTCAGGACGTGTCTCATCAACACGGACAACAACGACATGTTCTGGTGCTACTTCAATGACAGAAGAGTTCAAGCCATCTTCTTTCACTTCAGGAGACTGAATCGCTTGTTGAACTGATGCATTTTGCAGAGCTGATGGCATATCTGATTGTGAAATAAAGTCTGTCTTAGCTACTTGCGCCGAAATCGCTTTAGCTGCTTCATCAAGCGAATCAGGATATTCAAACGCGACTTTCTCTAGCTCAGTTTGTAGCTCATAGAAAGTGTCTACCGCTTTTTGAGAAGACAACTCAGTCTTAATTTCTGCCGCCACTTCTTCCAGCGGTTTCGCAACTGAAGCTTTGATGCCATCTAATTTGATAATGTGGTAACCGAAATCAGACTTAACAAGACCAGATACATCACCGACTGAAGCCAAGCCAAACGCTGCCGCCTCAAATGCAGGATCCATTGTATCGTGTTCAATCCAACCTAAAGAACCGCCATTTTCTGAGCTACCAATATCTTCAGATTTTTCTTCAGCAAGTTTTGCAAAATCTGCACCTGCGTTCAGCTCATCAAGAATCGCTTGAGCTTTAGCTTCGTCATCGCCTTGTACTAAGATATGGCTAACTTCGCGTTGCTCAGCGGTAGAATACTTGCCTAGATGCTCTTGATAGTACTCTTTCACTTGCTCATCGCTGATAGTCACTTGCTCAGCCAACTTCTCGGCTGATAGCTCAATATAAGAGACTTTTACTTGTTCTGGACGAGTGTAACGCTCTGGATTCTCAGAGTAGAACTTCTGTACGTCTTCGTCGCTTACAACCACATTGTTGGCAAAGTCGTTCAAAGACAACGTAACAGTACGAATGTCTCGAGTTTGTGCAATCAGCGCGCTTTGAGCGTCAATTTCACCCTGTAAAGTAAACTCACTACCTTGTAGTGCAGACGTTAGCTGACTACGCAGTAGATCACGACGCAGATACTCAGCAAAAGACTCAGCATTGAAGCCAGCACGACGCAGTGCTGCTTGGTAGATTTCTTGGTCAAATTTGCCTTCAGATTGGAACTGAGGCATGTCCAAAATCAGTTTACGAACTTGTTCGTCACTGATTCTTAGACCTAATGAATTCGCATGCTGCTCAATGAGGACATCGTTGATCATGCGATCTAAAACAGATTTACGGAAAGAAGCAACGTACGCTGGATCTGCTAGTAAGTTAGCAAAATAGTCACCCATTTGAGATTGCATACGGTTTCTTTCGTTTTGATAAGCTTGCTCAAACTGACCACGGTCAATCTCAATGCTGCCAACTTTAGCCGCCGCGTTATTACCGCCACTGACTAGGTAGCTACCTACCCCTGCGAAGATAAAAGAAAGGATGATTAGTCCTAGGATAATTTTTACCGCGATGCTGTTAACACCCTCGCGTAATCGATCCATCATAGTTTTACTGCTCTCCGGATTTGAAGTTTAGACTTCAGCCAAAAATGAATAGCGCGATAATATCAGAAAAAGAAATGCGCATCAGTAGGATGCGCATAATTAAAAAAGGTTCGAATAAATTTTGCTGCAAGCAGCAAAAAGTCATTCTAAGAAATTAGTTGCAAGCGTCTTTCAGTGCTTTACCAGCTTTGAATGCAGGAACTTTAGCTTCTGCGATTTGGATTTCTTCACCAGTTTTTGGGTTACGACCAGTGCGAGCTGCACGAGTACGAACTTGGAAAGTACCAAAGCCAACTAGAGCTACTTGGTCGCCAGACTGAAGAGTATCGCTTACTGCTTCGATAAATGCGTCTAGAGCACGACCTGCTGAAGCTTTTGATAGATCAGCGTTAGCTGCGATTTTTTCTACTAATTGTGTTTTATTCACTGTGATTCCCCTTTGGTCGCCAATTTATTATTTTGTTCGGCGCCTATTCGTTCCATTGATGTTTAAAGATAACCTAAAGCCTTGTTACAACTGGGCTGAAAGCTATAGTGAATAACGGTAGCCTCCAAAAAAAACGCTGACAAGCCCTTTTTGAGCCTATCAGCGTAATCTTTTACTTATTTTTGCTGCACATCACTCTTTTTCGGCTTCAAATGCCACACCAGTAGGGTCATTTTCCAGTGCAACCTTCAAAACTTCGTCAATCCAACGTACAGGAATTACTTTAAGATCAGCGATTACGTTGTCAGGAATCTCTTCCAAATCACGTTCATTGTCCTTTGGAATTAGCGCCGTTTTGATACCACCACGATGAGCAGCCAGTAGTTTTTCTTTCAAACCACCGATTGGCAAAACTTCACCACGAAGGGTAATTTCGCCCGTCATTGCAACATCAGCTTTCACAGGGTTACCTGTTAAGCAAGACACTAATGCTGTACACATTGCCGTACCAGCACTTGGTCCATCTTTCGGTGTCGCACCTTCAGGTACGTGCACGTGAATATCGCGTTTTTCGTAGAAATCTGGGTTAATACCCAGTTTTTCTGCGCGAGAACGTACAACTGTCATTGCCGCCTGAATCGACTCTTGCATCACTTCGCCCAATGAGCCTGTCTGAGTAAGCTTACCTTTACCAGGCATAGATTGAGCTTCAATGGTTAACAGATCACCGCCAACTTCTGTCCAAGCAAGACCTGTTACTTGACCAATACGGTTGTGTTCGTCTGCTTTACCAAAGTCAAAACGTTGTACACCAAGGTATTCTTTAAGATTATCTTGGTTCACAGTGACATGTTTTACATCTTTGTTTAATAAGATGTTTTTCACTGCTTTACGACAGATCTTAGAGATCTCGCGTTCTAGGCTACGAACACCCGCTTCACGTGTGTAATAACGAATCACACCCATAATCGCTGAATCTTCAATGGTAATTTCAGAAGGTTTCAGACCATTACGCTCTATTTGCTTTTCAACCAAGTGGCGCTTAGCAATGTTCAGTTTTTCATCTTCGGTGTAGCCTGATAGACGAATAACTTCCATACGGTCCAACAGTGGGCCCGGAATATTCATCGAGTTAGATGTCGCAACAAACATTACGTCAGACAAGTCATAATCCACTTCGAGATAGTGGTCATTGAATGAGTTGTTTTGCTCTGGATCTAACACTTCCAATAGTGCAGAAGCTGGGTCACCGCGCATATCCGATGCCATCTTATCGATTTCATCAAGTAGGAATAGCGGGTTTTTCACACCAACTTTCGACATTTTTTGGATCAGTTTACCCGGCAAAGAACCGATGTAAGTACGACGGTGACCACGAATCTCAGCTTCATCGCGAACGCCACCGAGCGCCATACGCGTGTACTTACGCCCCGTTGCTGCTGCAATTGAACGACCTAGTGATGTCTTACCAACACCCGGAGGACCAACTAAACACAAGATCGGACCTTTTAACTTGCTAATACGACTTTGAACTGCCAAGTATTCAAGGATACGTTCTTTCACGCGCTCAAGACCATAATGGTCAGCATTAAGAATCTCTTCCGCTTTTGCCAAATCACGTTTCACTTTAGAACGCTTGGTCCAAGGAACGTTGATCATCCAATCGATATAGCTGCGAACTACCGTTGCTTCTGCAGACATCGGAGACATCATTTTCAGCTTCTGCAACTCTTGTTCTGTTTTTTCGCGAGCTTCTGCTGGCATTTTTGACTCTTCGATTTTCTGTTTTAGAACTTCGAACTCATCAACACCATCTTCTGTTTCACCCAGCTCTTTCTGAATCGCTTTCATTTGCTCATTCAGGTAGTACTCACGCTGAGATTTCTCCATTTGCTTCTTAACGCGAGTGCGGATGCGCTTTTCAACTTGCAGCAAATCGATTTCAGATTCCATCTGTCCCATTAAAAACTCTAGACGTTCAGTCACATCTAAAATTTCAAGAACTTTTTGCTTATCCACTAACTTAAGAGGCATGTGTGCTGCAATAGTATCCGCTAGGCGTGCAGCTTCCTCGATGCCATTCAATGAAGTCAAAACTTCAGGTGGAATCTTCTTATTCAGTTTAATGAAGCTATCGAACTGGTTGATAGCACTGCGTACTATCACTTCCTGCTCTTTATCATCTAACTCTGGAGTGATCAGGAATTCAGCACTTGCAGAGAAGAACTCACCTTCATGAAACTCATTAATTTTGGCGCGCTGTTGACCTTCGACCAACACTTTCACTGTGCCGTCAGGTAACTTCAGCAATTGCAGAATGGTAGCAACCGTACCCACTTCGAATAAGTCCGAAATAGTAGGTTCATCTGTTTCGGCCTGCTTCTGTGCAACCAGAAGAACTTGTTTGTTGTTGTCCATTGCCGCTTCTAGGCACTGAATCGATTTCTCACGACCAACAAACAAAGGGATCACCATATGTGGATACACAACCACATCACGTAAAGGTAATACGGGGATCTCTATACGCTCGGAACGCTCCAAGTTCATATTATTCTCTCTTCCGCTTTGATATATATCGGAGTATATGGGGGCTAACTAACTGGATTCAATAACAGAATAAAAAAAAGGAGGTAATGATTACCTCCTTTGATTATTTATTGACTCTTAATGGCTTTTAAACCCAAGAGACTTGGCAAATTTACTCAGCGCCAGCAGCTTGGCTCTCGTTGCCTGAGAAAATCATTAGTGGTTCTGATTCGCCGTTAATCACTGACTCATCAATCACAACTTTCTCAACGTCAGACATTGAAGGCAACTCGTACATGGTTTCAAGCAATACGCTTTCAAGAATTGAGCGTAGGCCACGAGCACCAGTCTTACGAGCCATCGCTTTTGCTGCGATTGCACGAAGTGCATCTTCACGGAACTCTAGATCAACATCTTCAAGTTCGAAAAGTGCTGCGTACTGTTTCGTCAAAGCGTTCTTAGGTTCACACAGAATCTGAATCAGTGCTTCTTCATCCAGCTCAGTCAGTGTTGCAGTCACAGGCAGACGACCAATGAATTCTGGAATCAAACCATATTTCACTAGATCTTCAGGCTCTACCTGAGTAAACAACTCACCTACTGTTCTGTTTTGATCTTTAGAACGAACTTCCGCACCGAAACCGATACCAGTACCCGTTGCAACACGTTGTTCGATCACTTTATCTAGACCAGCAAATGCGCCGCCACAGATAAATAAGATCTTAGAAGTGTCTACTTGCAAGAACTCTTGTTGAGGATGTTTACGGCCGCCTTGCGGTGGAACCGACGCAACCGTACCTTCAACCAGTTTCAATAGTGCTTGCTGAACACCTTCACCAGAAACATCTCGTGTGATTGACGGGTTTTCAGCCTTACGAGAAATCTTATCAATTTCATCGATATAGACGATACCGCGTTCCGCTTTTGCTACATCATAATCACACTTCTGAAGCAGTTTCTGAATGATGTTTTCAACATCTTCACCAACATAGCCCGCTTCAGTTAGCGTAGTAGCATCTGCCATCGTAAATGGTACATCTAGGAAGCGAGCCAATGTCTCAGCAAGGAGAGTTTTACCGCTACCTGTAGGGCCGATCAGCAAAATATTACTTTTACCAAGCTCGACACCATCACTTGTCGTATCACCATTACGTAAACGCTTATAGTGGTTATATACCGCAACAGCGAGCACTTTTTTAGCGTGTTCTTGGCCAATTACATAGTCGTCAAGATGTGCACGAATTTCACGAGGCGCAGGCAATGCTGACGACTCTTTCTTAGGTAACACATCTTTAATCTCTTCGCGAATAATGTCGTTACATAGATCAACACATTCGTCACAGATATACACAGAAGGACCTGCAATCAGCTTGCGAACTTCGTGCTGGCTTTTGCCACAGAAAGAGCAGTACAGCAGTTTACTACTACCACCCTCTTTGCTTTTATCTGTCATTCGCTAACCTCTTAGCCTTTACTCTTTATGGTTTGAGTGTATAACAATTTCAATTAAATTGCGTTAAACAATTACCAGAACTGTTACTCACCACGGTGGGTCAGTACTGAATCCACCAAACCGTATTCTACTGCTTGTTCTGCAGACATAAAGTTGTCGCGGTCAGTATCTCGCTCAATAATTTCAAGCGGTTGACCGGTATGCTCTGCCAACAAGTGATTCAACTTGTTCTTAATCGATAGAATTTCTTGCGCATGAATTTGGATGTCAGAAGCTTGACCTTGGAAACCACCTAGCGGTTGGTGAATCATTACGCGCGAGTTTGGTAGAACATAACGTTTACCAGGTGCGCCACCAGCTAGTAGAAATGCGCCCATAGAACAAGCTTGTCCCATACATACTGTGCTCACGTTTGGTTTAATAAACTGCATAGTGTCGTAAATAGACATACCCGCAGTCACGCTACCACCTGGTGAGTTGATGTATAGGAAAATATCTTTGTCCGGGTTTTCCGACTCTAAGAAAAGCAGCTGAGCCACGACAAGGTTTGCCATGTGGTCTTCTACCTGACCCGTTAAGAAAATAACTCGCTCTTTTAAAAGACGTGAATAGATATCGTATGAACGTTCGCCACGGGAAGTTTGTTCAACCACCATTGGTACTAGCGCATCAATAATCGGCGACATTGCGTTTTTTTCTTGGTAGCTCATAGTCTTAATATCCCTAAAAATAAATGGCCCGGATGATATATATCATGCGGACCATTGTTAGCAGAATAGTTGATGTCTCGTCAACCTTCTACGCTATAGATTGCTTATTAAGCAGCAACTTGAGGGTTCATTAGCTCGTTAAAGCTAATTGCTTTCTCAGTAACTGTTGCTTTAGCAATGATCGCGTCAATCGCTTGTTCTTCTAGAGCTACGTTGCGCATGTTGTTCATCATTTGCTCGTTTTGCTCGTAGTAAGAGATAACTTCAGATGGATCTTCGTAAGCAGTCGCCATATCTTCGATAAGCGCTTTTACTTTCTCGTCGTCTGCTTTTAGCTCTTCAGTCTTGATTACTTCACCTAGAAGTAGACCTACAACTACGCGACGTTTAGCTTGCTCTTCAAACATTTCACGTGGAAGTTGGTTTGCAGCTTCGATGTTGCCACCGAAACGTTGTGCAGCTTGTTGACGTAGTACGTCGATTTCTTGATCTACTAGAGCCGCTGGAACGTCAATTGCGTTTTCTTTCACTAGGCCTTCAATCGCTTGATCTTTGATACGCGCTTTGATTGCTTGCTTAAGTTCACGTTCCATGTTCTTACGAACTTCAGCTTTAAGTGCGTCAACACCGCCTTCAGTTACGCCGAACTTAGCTACGAACTCATCGTTCAGTTCTGGTAGTTCACGAGCTTCAACTTTGTTCACTTTGATAGAAAACTTAGCTGCTTTACCTTTTAGGTTTTCAGCGTGGTAATCTTCTGGGAAGTTCACGTCGATTTCGAATTCCATACCTTTAGTTTTGCCAACGATACCGTCTTCAAAACCTGGAATCATACGACCTGCGCCCATTTCTAGTGGGAAGTTTTCAGCTTTACCGCCTTCGAACTCAACGCCGTCGATAGAACCAACGAAATCGATAGAAACACGCTTACCGTTTTCAGCAGCTTCTTCTACTTCAGCCCAAGTCGCTTGTTGCTTACGTAGTGTTTCTAGCATCTCTTCAACGTCAGAATCTTGAACTTCTGCTGCAGGTTTTTCTACAGTGATGTTTTCTAGACCTTTCAGTTCAACTTCTGGGTACACTTCGAAAGTTGCAGTAAATACTAAGTCTGCACCTTCTTTAACTTCTACTGGTGCGAAAGTTGGAGCGCCAGCTGGGTTGATTTTCTCTTTTACGATTGCTTCGATGAAGTGGCGTTGCATCACTTCACCAAGAATGTCTTGACGTACTGCTTTGCCGTACATTTGAGCAACCATCTTCATCGGTACTTTACCTTTACGGAAACCGTCGAAACGACGATTTTTCGCGATGTTGCGTAGCTCAGCTGCCACTGCATCTTCGATGTTTGCAGCAGGAACAGTAATATTCAAACGGCGCTCTAGGCCTTCTAGCGTTTCAACAGTAACTTGCATTGTATATAAACCTCAAAACTGGCTCAGTATTCCTGAGCATCATGAGCCAACATCTCTGTTTGGCTTCATCCTTATTTTGTGCTCGGTAGAACACTTAACTGTAAATATTGAGCATCGATACTCTCAGTGAACTTCACCTAAATATCGAACTAATGAGTGACATCTTTTGTCGATTTGCGCCGAATAAAGGTATCTCTGATTAGCCTCAGGACTAAAAAATTAGACGCGATATACTACCGATCTCAGCTTTAGCTGTCGAGCGAATACCCAGCAAGAAAAAGCCAATGTCCTAAAAAACTCTTTGAGTGCTAAAAAATCCATCAATTAATGGTTCACTCGATGGCACTGAAATGGGGACAATATAGGCTTTTTCAAGAGAATCGAGGGATTTTTTTCCTCAAATAATCAAAAAGAGATCTGGCTCTTGTTTTGTCTCCCATATTCGAGATGTTTTTAAACAGATAATTTGAAGTTCCCATTATCATTAGTGGCGAAGTAAACGAGGAAAGAAAGGTATGACAAGGATGCTGTCTGTGCGCCAACTCTCAGTATTGTTTTTGATAATTTATGGTGTCATCGCCGCCATGACTGCTCATCTCGTTTGGCGCTATAGCTATCAATCTCTGTTGATAGAACAACAGTCAGAACTTGAACGCTTCTCAAGCCACATCTCAGCCAAACTCGACAAATACGCGCACATACCTCGCCTGCTCTCCAAAGACAAAGAGCTGGTTGACGCACTGAGCCACCCAGAAAACAGTGCGCAAATTGACTTAACCAATCGCTATTTGGAGCAAGTCAACGAGGTCATTCAAGCGGCTGACACTTATTTACTGGATGGCATCGGCAATACCATCGCATCCAGCAACTGGAATCTAGACCGTTCCTTTATTGGCCGAAACTTTGCTTGGCGTCCCTACTTCTACGACGCGATTTCCGGCCAAAAAAGTCAGTACTTTGCCCTAGGTTCCACCTCTGGTCAGCGCGGCTACTACTATGCCTATCCCGTTATTTATGCGGCGGAAGTGATTGGCGTCGTGGTGGTAAAAATGGATCTTTCCTCCATCGAAGACAACTGGCAGAGCAAGAACAGCTACTTTGTTGCAACTGATGACAACAACATTGTTTTCATGTCCAGCAGACCAGACTGGCTGTTTCACAGTGTTTCCGAGCTGAGCGAAGAGTCGCGACAAAAAATACAGGAGACCCGCCAGTACCTAGACAGTGCGATTCCCTCCCTGGGTTTTTATGGTGATGTCAATCTTGCAGAAACCGAGTGGATAAAGCCTAAGCAAGGCTGGATTAAAGACGACTATATTGTCTCAACCAACAAGCTCGATAATCTCGCGCTCAACATTCACGTCTTATCGCCCAAAGTAAACGTGTTCTGGGATACCTTTGGCTTCCTAATCATTCTTACTATGATTTTCGCCATCATCTATCTCGCCTTTTTGCTGTTGCATCACAGACAAGTCCGCCAACGCCAGATAGAAAGACTACAAGCAGAAGCCAAACAAAAGCTTGAGTTTTTGGTGATGGAACGAACTTCAAAACTTCATGTCGAGATTGACGAACGGATAAGAGCCGAACAGGCATTAAGACAGACTCAGGAAGAGTTGATCCAAGCCGCTAAGTTGGCGGTACTCGGACAGATGTCTGCCAGCATCAGTCATGAGCTGAACAATCCACTCGCTGCTATTCGAAGCTTTGCCGATAACGGCAGACGATTTCTTGCCAACGGAAAACCAGAACGGACCGACGAAAATCTAGAACGTATATCCGCTTTAACGGTGCGTATGGCAAAGATAAGTGAACAGCTCAAATCTTTTGCGAGAAAAACAGATACTGGCGATCAGGTAGAAGCGCAACTGCTTCCTCTGATCATCAACGCAAAGGAACTTATGCAACCTCAGTTTAAATCCCATTACGTAGAGTTTGACATTCACGCGCCAGAGTCACCAATTCGATGCAGTATTAACCCAATCCAGCTAGAACAAGTAATCATTAACTTGCTGACTAATGCTATGCAGGCCGTAGATGAGCAGGAGATAAAGAAAGTTGTGCTGACGTTAGAAGAACATCAAAACAGCGTTTGCATTCATGTTGACGACTCGGGTACTGGGCTCCATTTGAATCAAATGAAAAACCTGTTTGAGCCCTTCTTTACCACCAAGAAAAATGGTTTAGGGTTAGGATTATCTATCTCGCAACAAATTATGCATGGCATGGGTGGCGATCTTACAGCCCACTCATCACCGCTAGGAGGCGCGAGATTCACTATTACGTTAAACAAGCCCCAACAAAGTTCAGAGCAGTAAATTAAGGAAGTTGTATGTGCGATGTATTTTTTATTGATGACGAAGACGACATTCGAATCGCCATTGAGCAAAGCTTTGAACTGGCAGACATCGATGCGCGTTTTTTCTCAAGTGCCGAAGACGCATTATTAGCCATTAAGCAGGACAAACTGCCTATGGTGGTCGTCACGGATATCTGCTTGCCCGGCTTAAGCGGACAAAATCTGCTGTCATCGATTCACCATCAGGATAGCGATGTTCCTGTCATTCTCATTACAGGCCATGGTGATATCTCTATGGCGGTACAGGCGATGCATGACGGAGCGTACGATTTTATTGAAAAACCTTTTGCTCCAGAAAGATTGATAGAGACTGTGAATCGCGCGATTGAACGCAGAAAACTAACGCTGGAAAACCAACAGTTAAAACGGAGCCTAAAAGCCAGCCAGACACTTGGTCCTCGGATTATCGGTGAAACCAACAGTATCATCGCATTAAGAGAAACCATTACTCACGTTGCCGACACCAACGCTGACATTCTGCTATTTGGTGAAACAGGCACAGGTAAAGAACTTGTCGCCCGCTCTCTTCACGAACAAAGCTCAAGACGTGAGAAAAACTTTGTTGCCGTTAACTGCGGAGCGGTACCGGAAAACCTTATCGAAAGTGAACTCTACGGACACGAAAAAGGCGCATTTACCGGTGCAGATGCAAAACGCATTGGTAAGTTTGAACATGCCCAAGGTGGTACGCTGTTTCTTGATGAAATTGAATCGATGCCGATGCAGGCTCAAATTCGATTGCTACGCGTACTGCAAGAACGCGTGATTGAGAGAGTCGGATCCAATGAACTGATTCCGTTGGATATTCGAGTGATTGCTGCTACCAAAGTGGATCTTAAAAAAGCGGCTCAAGAAGGGACTTTCCGTCAGGATCTTTATTACCGACTCAACATTGTCACGCTGGATATTCCGCCGCTTCGCGAGCGTCGCGAAGACATCCCTGCCCTATTTCACCACTTCCTGCTTGTGGCAGCAGCACGTTATGGTAAAGCAGCGACCGCTCTGCCTCAGAGTGCACTACAAGCGCTGCTCAGTCACGACTGGCCGGGTAATGTGAGAGAACTGCGCAACGCTGCGGAACGTTACGTTTTACTGGGCAAACTTTCAGAACTTGGTGAACAGAGCAAAAATGCAAAAGTGCTGACCAGTCTCGCCGATCAGGTTGCTGAGTATGAAAAGTCTCTTATCGAACAAACACTGATAGAGTGCTCAGGCAGTATTAAAGACACCATGGAACTGCTAAAAATTCCAAGAAAAACACTTTACGATAAAATGCAGAAATATCAGATAAATAAAGACACTTACAAAGAGTAAAAACCACTTTCATGAAAGTGGTTTAGAGACACAAAAGAAACGCCCAGCAATGCTGGGCGTTTTGTTATGTTGACTAGAATATCCTTCTCTATCGGGTAATGATTTCCGGTCCCATGAGTAAGGTTGGTAGCCATGTCGATACGATTGGCACATAAGTAACGATGATTAGGAACAGGAACATGATCGCTACCCAAGGCATAGCGGCTTTCACCACATGCATCATGGACATCTTGGCGACCCCTGCGGTTACGAAGAGGTTGAGCCCGACAGGCGGTGTTATCATGCCTATCTCCATGTTCACCACCATCATGATACCTAAGTGAATAGGGTCAATTCCTAACTCAATTGCAATTGGGAAAACCAGCGGAGCGACGATGATTAGCAGACCTGATGGTTCCATAAATTGCCCACCGATCAACAACAATACGTTCACTACGATTAGGAAGGTGATTGGTCCTAATCCAGCAGAAAGCATGGATTCTGTAATCATCTGTGGTACGCGTTCTTCCGTCAGAACATGTTTCAAGATCAGCGCGTTAGCGATGATAAATAGCAACATGATCGTCAGTTTACCCGCGTCATAAAGAGTATTTTGCGTATCTTTATGAACAAAAGACTCGAACACTTTGACGACGAAGTTCTTGGTATTATTTTTGTCAGCGAACGGCCCCATATCGCGATAAATAAAGTTTGCGATAAAGAACGAGTAGACAGCTGCAACTGCTGCGGCTTCTGTTGGTGTAAAGATACCACCGTAGATACCACCAAGGATAATCACCACCAGCAACAGACCCCAGCTCGCATCTTTTGCTGCTGCCATCGCTTCTTTCCAACCAACAAAAGGCTGTTTTGGTAAGTTTTTGATACGGGCAGTAATGTAAATCGCAATGATCAACATAAGACCAGCCAATAGTCCCGGAATTACACCACCAAGGAACATGCGTCCAACCGAAACGTTAGTCGCTGCTGAATACACAACCATTACGATTGAAGGCGGGATAAGAATACCCAAGGTGCCCGCGTTACAAATCACACCCGCTGCAAACTCTTTGCTGTAACCATTTTTCACCATACCGGCAATAACAATACTACCGATAGCAACAACCGTAGCTGGTGATGATCCAGAAAGCGCCGCAAACATCATACAAGCGACAACCGAAGCCACTGCTAGACCACCGCGGAACCAACCTACCATCGCGATAGCAAAGCGAATAATACGTTTCGCTACACCGCCAGTAGACATAAAACTGGAAGCCAAAATAAAGAATGGGATAGCTAAAAGGGTGTAGTGGCCTTCAAACGCATTGAATAGGGTTTGTGCAACCGAAGCAAGTGAAGCCTCCGAGTGCCACATTAAGAACAGAATACTCGACAGACCAAGCGATACAGCAATTGGAACGCCAATCAGCATGAAGCCAATTACAAGTATGAATAACAACAAAATAGCCATGGCTTACTGCTCCTTAGTCTTGTTTTTGACGCCCATAACATCTTCCACGTCAGCCAATTCCGCTTTTAATGCATCAAGGTCTTCTTCGGCTTCATGACCCGCAATCATTCGGTCTAACTTGCCAGTTAGAATTTGATACGCGATTTGTAAAAAACGGAAAGTGAGCATAGCCATACCTACTGGTAATGCCATGTAAGGAATAAATCGAGGCAATTTCTCGTAACGCTCACCTTCGTTCAGCCAATCCGCTAGAAATTGCAGCATTTCCGGCATCGGAATATCGTCGGTTTCGTACCAGGCGCGTTCAGTCGCAAATGGGTACCAGTAATTCCACGAACCGATCAGCAATAAAATTGAGAAAGCGAGACAGCAGCTAATAGCGATCAAAGCGTAAATTTTTCGGCCTGCAGGCGGTGCCAAATTGATCAACACATCAACACCAATGTGAAAGTGCTTTTTCACTCCATAGGAAGCTCCGACGAGCACCATCCATGCAAACATAAATACGGTGAGTTCTAACGCCCAGAGAATGTTGCCGTTAAACAGATAGCGCATCACTACGTTGGCAAAAGTGAGTAGCGTCATTGCACCTAAGAAGAAGGCGATCAATGTCTCTTCCGCTTTGTCAGTAAAACGACCGACTTTGGCAAAAAATGACTGTTCCATAAGATACTAAGCTCTTGTTGTAATCGTTATTTTGTAAAAGCCCCTACCCGTAAAGAGCAGGGGCAAACTTCATTACTTCTGGTTAGAAGCCAAAGCAGCATCAATCAGATCGCTACCGATATCTTTTTCAAACTTCTTCCAAACAGGTTTCAAAGCATCAACCCATTGTTGGCGTTGTTCTGGTGATAGCTGACGAACAACACCGCCCGCTTCAATGATGTATTGCTTGTTCTGTTCTTCTACTTTGTTCGATTCCGAGTTACGAGCAACCGTTACTTCGTTAAGAATGGTCGCTAGCTGATCACGGATGTCTGCTGGTAGACCGTCCCACCATTTCGAAGAAGTCACCACTAGGTAATCAAGGATGCCGTGGTTGGTTTCAGTAATACCATCTTGAACTTCAAAGAATTTCTGACCATAAGTGTTTGACCAAGTGTTTTCCTGACCATCGATAACTTTGGTTTGTAGGCCACCGTACACTTCAGCAAATGACATTTTTTGAGGGTTAGCACCCAACTGTTCAAACTGAGCAACTAGCACGTCTGAAGCCTGAACACGGAACTTAAGACCTTTAGCATCTTCTGGAACAATAATTGGTTTGTTTGCAGAAATTTGCTTCATACCGTTGTGCCAGAATTCAAGACCTTTCACACCACGGCGAGTCATTGCATTCTTTAGCTGTTCACCAGATTCTGAGTTCTGGAAGCGGTCTACTGCGTCTACGTCTTCAAAAAGGAAAGGTAAGTCGAAAAGGCGGAACTTTTTGGTAAATTTTTCAAATTTAGACAGAGACGGAGCGGCTAACTGAACGTCGCCGTTCAACAATGCTTCTAACACTTTGTCATCATCGTAAAGCGTTGAGTTAGGGAAAACTTGCATACAAGCTTTGCCATTCATCTCTTCGTTAACGCGCTTTTCAAGTAATGACGCCGCAATGCCTTTAGGGTGTTTATCTGTGTTAGTTACATGGCTGAATTTAATCACCATTTCACCTGGGTCACAGTTCGCAGCAGCATTGAAGCTTGTAACAGCTAGGATAGAGGCAGTCAGTAGGGTAAGAGGCTTTAACATTATTATTCTCCTTGGTTTATATCATCAGCTAACTCATCAATGAGCGCCGCATGAACTCTATAGAGCAAGGAGCAAGCCAAGTTGAAACAATTAATTAACATTCATTGAAAAACAATTAGTTACATTTAGTTTCTAAATGTCATCTTGATAAGACGGGTAATGAAGAAGGTAGAAATGGGTGGAAAATGACACATTAAAAATTAACGTTTGTGTCATTTCCCGCCTATTGAAAGAGAAGCAGCGCAGCTGAGTTCGCCCCTAGTAACAGCGATAAAGCTACATTGAGGATTTCACCACCTTCACAAGGCGTTGCACCGCCTGTTCTGGTGTTTCATCTGGATCGTTAAAGAAGTTGGTGATCACATCAAACATCGCACTTTGAACATAGCTGGTGGTCGACATCCCATGAGCCATACTTGGCACCAAATCGCCTGTTTTCGCCGATGATTTAAACTCTTGCATTGAATCGAGTGCACACTGGTCGAAGTGAGACATATCCATATCGACCCGCACAGGTATCGAACCTTTGTTCAGGTTGAATACTTCCTGAAACTTAGGGTTAAGTATCGTGGACGCTAATGCCTTTTGCGCTTCAAAGTTCTCTTCATCGTGAAGTTCAAAGAACGCAAAACTGTCGACGTTATAAGTGAATTTTCCGGCCGTCCCCAGAGCAGGTGCACAGATATAATCTTTTCCGGGTACCTTACCAGCCGCAGAAAATTCACCTTTTGCCCAGTCACCCATGATCTGCATTCCCGCCTCGCCCTTAATCACCATTGAGGTCGCTTCAAGCCAGTTCCTACCGGGCGCATCATCATCAACATAGCTGAGGACTCGTTTAAACTGAGTAAAAGCCTCGACCATTTTGTCACTGCCTAGAATGTCCATATCCAGATCGACAAAGGCTTTTATGTAGTCTTCTGAACCCAATACGTCTAAAGCGATAACTTCAAACAGCGTTGCATTCTGCCAAGGCTGACCACCATGAGCCAAAGGAACCAGTCCTATCGCTTTAATTTTATCTGCGGCCACAAAGAACTCGTCTAATGTGGTCGGCACACTCGCACCAGCTTTCTTCAGAACCTCAGCATTCGCCCAAAGCCAGTTGATTCGGTGAACATTCACGGGTACTGCGACATACTGGCCGTCATATTTCATCACATTACTGATGATGTTAGGGATAACGCTATCCCAGTGCTCTTTTCCCGACACTTCATTCAAGTTGGTTAAAAAGCCGAGACGCGCCCACTCCTGAATATCGAGCCCTTTGATATTCGCCGCTGAAGGTGGATTACCTGAAACAGCACGAGTCTTCAAAACTCTCATTGCGCTTTCGCCACCACCGCCTTCCACACCGAAATCAATCCATGAGTATCCTTGTTGCTCCAACATGGTTTTCAATACAGAAATAGCATTGGCTTCACCGCCGGCAGTCCACCAGTGAAGCACTTCTACCTCACCGGCAAACGTCGGTGTAGCAGCAGAAAGCAGTGAAGCGGCAAGAAGAGTTTTGCTTATTTTCATTGTTTTTCCTTGTGAGTAAGGAATTTACACTTCGAGTGTTGGCGGGATAAACAGTTTAACGCGCAAACCACCACTCAACAGATTCTCTATCACCATGTCGCCACCATGTCCGCGAAGAATGCTACGACTGATCCCTAAACCAAGCCCATGCCCTTCATCATCGTTGGCAATGCGGAAGTAAGGTTCAAAAACGGTTTCCAGTTTATCTTTAGGGATACCCGGCCCTCGGTCTTCAATGCAGATGGTGATCCAGTCTTCTGTCTCTTCAATGCTCACCCAAACTTCATAACCGTACTTAACGCCGTTGTTAATCAGATTGGTAAGTGCCCGCTTCATCGCTAACGGTTTTGCGACAATAGGTTCAATGGCAATTGGCTTAAAGTGGACAGTTTGAGTCGTTAGATTATGCCCTTCTGCAATCGACAGAATCAGCTCGTTGAGATCGATAAAATCGTTGTTTTCGTGCAAGTCGGTGTCACGAACACACTGCAATGCGCCTTTAACCATCATCTCAAGTTCATCTAAATCACGGTTAAATTTCTCGCGCTTAACGTCATCTTCAAGCAGTTCAGCTCGCAGTCTCAAACGGGTAATGGGCGTTTTCAAATCGTGTGAAATCGCGGAAAAGAGATTTTCCCTGTCCGATACATAGCGACGAATGCGCTGCTGCATGAGGTTAAATGCGCGTGTAGCGGTAATTAATTCACTGGCACCTTCTTCATTCAAAGGTCGCTGCTCAATACCCATACTCATATCATTGGCAGCACGGGCTAAGTTTTTTAAAGGTCTAACTTGCCTGCGCATTAACAGGTAAGTAAGCACTAGCAATATGGAAGTCGAAAAGAACAAATAGATAATCTGCTCTTTGCCTATGATGGTGTCATCCAAAGTGATGTATGGTGAAGGCAGCAAGGCTGCTATGTATATCCACTCTTTTTCATCCAGTTCAATCTGCACCACCATCACCGGAGGGTTCAGCGGTTCCAAAGTAAGCGTGTGATGAACCCATGACTTGGGTAAGTCATTCATGAAAATGCTGTTCTTGAGTAAACGCAGTCTTTCAGGGCGAGAGAAATCCACCAGCACCTGCCCGACATTGTTCAGTTTGTCATTGAGGACCTCTTTCACCGCCTTTACCGATGCCTTTTTCAGGCTCGTTTCTTCTATCGGCTCAACAATTAAACTTTCCTTGTTCAAGGATACAAAGAAACGTGTACCGCCCATATTTCGGATTTGATCCAAAATAATATGACGATAGCGAACAGGAAGAGACTGGAAAAACGTCACGGTCGAGGCGAACATACCCGCCATACTGGCTGATGCCGAATGAATACCTTCCAGTTCTTTGGCCTTTGATTGGCTATACCAGACGGAGGTAGCAATACCCTGAGCGATAACCACTGCCAGCAGCGTCAACATCAAGGTGCGAGCCACTAACGAGTTGGGCTTAAATCTTTTCCAAAAACGTGGAGCTGACATAGAGATTAATGCTCATATTGAACAGGAATAGCTAACTTATAACCATTGCCACGCATGGTTTTGATGTAGTTAGGAAACTGCTCACTGCTACCCAGACGCTGTCTTAAACGACTCAATTGAACATCGATACCGCGCTCATAAGGCAAGGCTTCGCGCCCACGGGTTGCAATAGAAATGGTGTCCCTGTCGATCACTTCGTTCGGATTGGTCAAAAACAGCATCAACAATGCGAAGTCACTACCAGACAGGTCATGCTCTTCCCCAGTATTAGCATGCACAATACGATGAGACGTGGTATCTAAACGCCAATCACCAAACACCACGTGTTTCGGCAAAACTTCTTCGCCTTTCTCTTCGTTGGCATTGAAACGTCTCAGTACCGCTTTGATACGAGCCACCAACTGTCTTGGACTAAACGGCTTAGCGATATAATCGTCCGCACCGATTTCCAGACCGATGATTTGATCGGTTTCATCCGATACCGCAGTCAACATAATGATAGGGACATTAGAATCACGGCGAATATGTTGGCATATATCGAAACCATCATCCCCCGGCAACATCACGTCCAGCAAGATAAGGTCAGGATACCCTTTGTCATCTAAGTAAGCCTGAAGTTCTACACCATCACCGACAGCGGCGACATTGAATCCGGACTTACTGAGATACTCATCCAGCAGCTCACATATTTCTTTATCATCATCAACGACGAGGATGCGAGTATCTTCCAGCATGTTTCTTCCATATTCCGTATGTAACAAATAGTGAATAGATTTTATAACCGTAGCGCTTTCTTGATTACGCTTATTTCACTAAAACTTGAATTCATCATGGATAAAGATCACATTATTCAGTCAAATTATTGTAAACGTTCTCATGAAGAGCAGCTGATCTCCAAAGTTTTGCCCCATTCTGGCGGTAACTTAGCGTAATGTTCGTTGTGTGGTTGTTCATCAAATGGCGTTTTCAATAGTTCGGCTAGGCGCTCTAACTCTGAAAAATCGCCTTCTTCAGCTCTATCTATCGCGATCTGCGCCAAATAGTTCCTTAAAATGTATTTGGGATTTACCTGACGCATTTTCTCACAGCGTTGGGCCGTGCTCACAGGTTCACCTTCACTATTTAACTCGTGCTCACAGCGAGCGAGATACGAGTCCAGCCATTGAGTGGCTTGCTCGCGATCGAGAAACAGGTCAATCACCTCTTGTGGCTTCGCTTTATCCAACATAGAGATCTGGCGGAAGAATCGGGTGTAGTCGACCTTATTGGCAGCCAAAATATCAAACATGGTATCGAAAATGGTGCCATCTTCAGGTAAACGCGTTAACAGGCCAAGTTTTCTACGCATCATTTCGCTAAAGTAACCATTGAGCTGAACTTCGTATTGATTCAACGCCTGTTCAAGATCTTCTCTCTCAATTAACGCCGATAAAGAATGTGCTAGTGCCGACAAATTCCATAACGCAATTCTAGGTTGCTGATCGAAGGCATAACGCCCCTGATAGTCAGAATGGTTACAGATAAATTCAGGCTGATAATCATCTAAAAAGCCAAAAGGACCGTAATCAAAAGTCTGCCCAAGAATAGACATATTGTCGGTATTCATTACCCCATGCGCAAAACCCACTGCTTGCCACTGCGCAATCATCAGTGCTGTTTTATCCACGATTTGATTGAACATCATGGCGTACGGATTTTCCTGTCCGGCACATTCAGGGAAATACCACTCAATCACTTTGTCAGCGAGGAGTTTTTGCTGATCTAACTGATTGGTATAAAAAAAATGTTCGAAATGGCCGAAACGAATATGAGTGTCAGCCATACGAATCAACAATGCACCGTACTCTTGTTTTTCACGATAAACCGGTGTGTCACTGGTCATTAGACCTAATGCTCTGGTAGTTGCAATTCCCAGCCCAGCCATCGCTTCACTGCACAGATATTCGCGTACCGATGAACGTAAAACAGCACGCCCATCGCCCATTCGCGAATAGGGTGTTAAACCCGCTCCTTTAACATGAATATCAGCCACTTGACCACTTTTCGACGCCACTTCTGCCAATAACAATCCACGTCCATCCCCCAAATCAGGGTTGTAAACGCCAAACTGGTGACCAGCATACTTCATCGCCAACGGGGCAAACTGCTCTGGCACTTCCTGCCCTGAAAAAGCCTGTAAGAGTTCGTCATTCGGTTTGTCAGGAAAACCATAGTGCTTGGCTAGATCGCTATTCCAAGTCACCCATCGGGTATTACTCAAAGGCTGAGGGTCAATAGGTGTGTAAAAAGCTTTAGGTAACTCGCTAAAACGAGTCGTCAATGTGACGGTATCCCAGAACGACATAACATTTCTCACAAGGATCGATTGCGCTGATTTATTTGTTCGAACGTTAGCAAATACCTGAGTTAAATACTAGGTTATATAGAACAGAGATAAAAGAGCCCCAACTTGATTTGGGGCTCTTAGTGTCACTTGCTGATTAACGGTTAAATCAGAGCGAATACGCTTACTACCGCAACTAAGGAAAACACTAGCGTGCGACCAATAACGCCTAAAAGAGTTGGTTGAATCATTTCCACATGCATAATGCTCTCCTCGATAAATATGACAATGTAATGACAATATGATGAAAATTTCGCGAATGAGCAATAACTAGACAGATTAAATTTTTGTTACAACGTAAGTAACACACTGAAATGCGTTTCTAAATGTAGCGACCTAAACCTAGCAACATAGACAGAGAAACCTTACCTATCGACAAAGCCTTTACCGTATTAGCCCTTGTATTGAAGCTTCAAATTGTCCAGTATGAAAAAAGGACAGCAATAGAAGGATAAGGATGAATGAGAAATCCAACACCGCGCCTAACATTGCGCGTGATTGAAAAAAGCGACTATCCAGAATTAGCAGAGCTAATGGATTTAGTTTTTCATGACGTGGGCGGAGCTTGGCCACGCATGACAATTATGGATTTGATTCACCAGTTTCCTGATGGACAAATTTGTATCGAAGACGACGGCAAAATCATTGGCGCCGCTCTCACTATCAAAGTCGATTACAACCGCTTCTCTCTTCCCCATGTTTACACCGATATCATCAATGAAAACAACGTTATTCAGCATAAAGCTAACGGTGACGCATTGTATGGGTTAGATGTGTTTGTGCACCCCGATTATCGTGGTTTACGCTTAGGACGACGCTTATATGCGGCTCGTAAAGAGCTCTGTCGTAGCACCAATTTGAAAGCGATCCTCGCTGGCGGAAGAATTCCCGGATACGGCGCTTACGCCAATACTATGCCCGTGACCGAGTACATTGAAAAAATCAAACGCCGCGAAATCCACGACCCGATACTCTCCTTCCAACTTTCCAACGACTTTGACGTAAAACGTATCATGCGTCATTACCTACCAGAAGATGACAGTTCGCGTGGTTACGCCACCTTGTTGGAATGGGATAACTTTTTTTATGAAGACGATATTATCTCCATTCACGACATTGAAAAAACGTTGGTCAGAATCGGTATCGTACAATGGCAGATGCGGGCCGTGACCAGCGCGGAAGACTTGATGGATCAGGCTGAATTCTTTGTCGATTCACTCTCCAATTACAAAGCTGATTTCGCCCTCTTCCCTGAATTTTTCAACGCCCCATTAATGGGACTTAAAAACGATCAAAATACGGTAGAGGCGATTCGTTTTCTTGCGTCATTCAGTGAAGAAATTAAACTGCGTTTTTCTGAGTTGGCCGTTACTTACAACATCAACATCATTGCGGGCAGTATGCCTGTGTTGGAAGATGGCATTCTCTACAACGTGGCTTATTTGCTTCATCGCGACGGTACCATTGATGAACAGAGTAAAATCCACATCACTCCGCATGAAAAGCGAGATTGGGTTATCGACGGTGGTGACAAAGTGCAGGTGTTTGAAACCGACGCAGGACGTGTTGGCATTCTGATTTGTTACGACAGCGAGTTTCCAGAACTGGGCAGAATGATGGCAGAACAAGATGTGCAAATTATCTTTGTTCCCTTCTGGACAGATACCAAAAACGGCTATCAACGGGTTCGTCTGTGCTCACAAGCTAGGGCAATAGAGAATGAGTGCTACGTGGCCATTGGAGGAAGTGTCGGTAACTTACCACGCGTGGATAACGTCGATATTCAATACGCACAATCTGCAGTATTTTCTCCATCTGACGTCTATTTCCCTCACGATGCGACAATCACAGAAGCCAGCCCCAATACCGAGATGATCATCTTTGCTGATGTCGATTTAGATAAGCTTAAGCAGCTGAATACCGAAGGTTCGGTAACTAATCTTCGCCATCGCAGAATGGATCTCTACGGCGGATTCACACAACCTAAGTCCTAGTCAGTGAATACTGCTCATTAGAACTTCGAAGCGCACAGTAACTACTGTGCGTTTTTTTGCTGTGCGTTTTTGTTTGAATCTCAATTTAAGCCTAATTTTTCTGCGAACCACATCAAACAAATATTGATCGTCATACGCTCTACGCTTATTGTTGTTCTCCTACTTTCAAGATATGGATATCTCTATGAATACCGCGTTGTTAGGAATGTTTATTCCTACTTTTTTCTTCGTTTCTATCACCCCTGGTATGTGTATGACACTTGCACTCACTTTGGGTATGACCATCGGTTACAAGCGTACGCTTTGGATGATGGCAGGAGAATTGGTAGGGGTAGCTGTTGTCGCGGTTTCAGCGGTTGTGGGTATTGCAGCGGTCATGCTTACCTACCCTTGGCTATTCACCGTCTTCAAATCTATCGGTGCTTGCTATCTTTTTTACCTCGGCGTGCAAATGTGGCTTTCAAGAGGCAAACTTGCATTAAATGTTGATAGTGAAGAATCATACAAAGGCAGCAACTGGGAGCTGACAGCTCAAGGTTTTATTACCGCTATTGCTAACCCTAAGGGGTGGGCTTTTATGATCTCTTTGTTACCACCATTCATCGACCAATCCATCAGCCTGACACCACAACTCATTTTTCTGGTATCCATTATTCTTGTGTCCGAGTTTGTGTGTATGACGCTATACGCAACTGGCGGTAAAGGCCTGAAACGCGCACTTGGAAAAACTCAAAACGTGAAGCTAATGAACCGTATTTCGGGAACGTTGATGATGGGTGTCGGTATATGGCTATTTTTGAGTTAGGTCGTTTAAATACGGGAGTCAGAAAACTTTCTGAATCGCGAGCGGTGATCGTGTTTTTCTTCCTGCTGCCACCGCTTTTCTGGGCGGGCAATTTTATTGTCGGTCGTGCGGTTCGCGATGAAATTCCGCCAGTAACCCTTTCATTCAGCCGTTGGGTTCTGGCAAGCATCTTATTGCTGCCTTTTTCTTATAAGTACATTTTTAAGGAATGGAGGCTCTATATTGAGCAGTGGCGTTTAACACTGGTCACCTCGATTACAGGCTTTGCCGCGTTTAACTCTTTTATCTATCTCGGTTTGCAATCGACACCGGCAACCAACGGCACTTTACTGAACGCCTTTATTCCTATTCTGATCAGCATCTTTGGCGCTCTGTTTTTTGGCCTCGCGATCACTTGGCGGCTGTGTCTGGGAATTACTCTTTCCCTATGCGGCATACTGACGATCGTTAGTGCTGGCGACTGGAACAACCTTCTCGCACTCAACATCAACCATGGTGATTTTATTATTTTCTTAGCCATGGTTTGTTGGGCGATATACACCATCGGCCTTAAACAATTGCCCCCGAGTATCAATCGGCTCGGTTTGATGTCAGTGCAAATGATATTAGCGATACTGGCTCTGTTACCGTTTTATTTATGGGAAGTGTATTCAGGTCAATATCCGGTTTGGAACGCACACTCGATTATGAGCTTGCTCTATATCGGCATTTTCCCTTCTATAGGTGCCTTCTTGCTTTATATGCAATGCGTGAAACTGCTTGGTCCAGCGAAAGCCAGCCTTTCCGTTCACTTGATCCCAGTGTTTGGCGCTATGCTCTCTGCCCTATTTCTCGGAGAGTTTGTTCAGATTTATCACCTTTGGGGAATAATATTGATTTTCCTTGGAGTTATTCTTAGCTAGAAAAAGAGCCAGCGAATCACTCCGCTGGCTCTTTATTACACAACAATAATGAACTTAAGAAGCATGATAGGTCTCTTCGCTTAGTTCACCTTCACTCTTCGCCACCAGTACAGCAACCATCATGTCACCGCAGATATTGATTGTCGTACGCGCCATATCAAGAATACGGTCAATACCTGCAACAATCGCTAAACCTTCAATTGGCAGGCCAACAGTGCTCAACACTAGAGACAGCATAATGAGGCCAGCACCTGGAACACCCGCGGTACCAATAGAAGCTAAAGTCGCCGTCAGGATAATGGTTAAGTAGTCTGATGTTTCAAGATCAATACCAAACGCTTGTGCAATAAATAGAGCACAAACGCCTTGGTACAAAGCAGTACCATCCATATTGATAGTTGCACCCAGAGGAAGCACGAAGCTTGATACGCCTTCAGAAACACCCAACTCTTCACGAGATGCTTTGATAGTGGCTGGTAAAGTACCTGAACTACTAGAAGTGGTAAACGCAACGGCTGCTGGATTAGTAATACTGCGCAAATAGTTGATAGGATTTAAGCGGCCTAAAATACTCAGTAAACCAGAGTAAAAAACGAGAATGTGAATTAACGCGCCAATGTATACCGCCGCAATCACTTTAATCAAAGGCAGAAGTACATCTAAGCCATATGTGCCTGCAACCCAAGCCATCAGGCCAAAAATACCGTAAGGAGCAAGTGTCATCACAATTTCAGTGAGCTTATACATCGCTTCAGCTAGGCTTTCAAAAATTTTAACTGCGGGCTCGCCTTTTTCCCCAACTAAAACTAAAGAAACACCCAGACCAACAGCGAATACAATAATTTGCAAAATATTACCTGCCGCCATTGCGTTCACAGGGTTTTGCGGGATCATCGCCAATAGCGTCTGAACAAGTTCTGGAGCCGCTTTGCCACTGTCTTCGAGGTTCTTCGCAACCATATTTAGACCAGCACCCGGTTCCAATATTGAGGAAAGCCCCATACCGATTGCAATAGCCACTGCCGTTGTACCCATATAAAGAACGATAGCTTTTACACCAATGCGTCCCATCTTACGAGTGTCTTTCATTGAGGTGATGCCAACAATAAGTGAGCAAAAGACCAGAGGGACAATCAACATTTTAATCGCGTTGATAAAAAGTGTCCCAATAGGTTTCAATATGGCAGCGCTAGGTCCCATAATGGTACCGACCACGAGACCTGCAACCATACCTATCAATATTTTTTTCCACAGTGCTAGACCAGACCAAAACCCTTTGGGTTGCGATTGTACTTGCGTATTCATCTCATTCCTTGTTTCTTAAAAGTGCTAGTGAAAATAAAAAAATCAAAGGCCGGATTACACAACAAAAGAGAAGTGAGGTAAATAGGTATAAATAGCCAAACTCAACGTCATTTTTAGAATGAATGATTACTTAACGAGGACTTGATTTCAGAAAACTACTAATCCTCACTAAACACTCTAATCGTAAAAATAATTTACCAATAAATTTCAATGAGTTAAATTCAAACACAGAGACTAACGACAAGGTAAGATGACTCAATAAAAACCGTCTCGGAATCGATGACGTTTAATAAATAACAGGTCTGACTTCTTATAACATTTAGGCTTGTGACTCTTTACAAACACCCATAGATTCTACTCTCTCCATGAACAACGGAATACAATTGATACTATTCATTGATATTTAAGAAGTGACGACCAACACTTTCGATTGAACACGTTTCAGCACCCACAAGCAGTGAAAAACACTAAAGAACAGCTCACTTGGTTTAGTCGTCATCACAATTGAAAACATCCCTCCCTAAATTTATACGTCAAATCTCTCACGCATTTAAAACAAAGGAGTTCGGTTTCAGTTATAGGGGAAAAGGTAGCACTATAAATATGGTCACTGAGAGTAAGACAGATTTAAAAATCCGTAACTAGCGATAGTCCATTGACACTGAAGGAAAAGAGAGATGAGATATAGACAAATAAAAAACCCCGGCAGAGTTAACATGCCGAGGTCTAAAATAATGGCACGCCCTACAGGATTCGAACCTGTGACCACCTGCTTAGAAGGCAGGTGCTCTATCCAGCTGAGCTAAGGGCGCGCTACAGGGAAAGGATTATACGAGTTAAAGATGGTAAATCAACGGCTTTATCTTAGTTTCTGATTTAAATGCCTAAAAATTTACCACTCAACCCACTAACGCCGAAAAATAAACCAAAGCAAACGTTTGCTTATAGATGTTCATCAAAATTTCTGCGACAATGCGCGCAAAAATTTTCGCTCTAAATGTGAAGGAAAGTCATGACTGCTCAAAATATTGATGGAACACTTATTTCTAAAACCGTGCGTTCAGAAGTTGCAGCACGAGTAAAAGCTAGAACAGAAGCTGGATTACGTGCTCCGGGACTAGCAGTAGTGCTTGTGGGTGAAGACCCTGCATCACAAGTTTATGTTGGCAGTAAGCGACGCGCTTGTGAGGAAGTGGGCTTTATTTCTAAGTCTTACGACTTACCAGCAACGGCTTCAGAAACAGAACTATTGGATTTGGTTGATCAACTTAACCAAGACCCAGAAATCGATGGCATTCTTGTTCAGCTTCCTCTACCAGCTGGCATCGATTCAACTCACGTACTAGAGCGTATTCACCCAGAAAAAGACGTGGATGGCTTCCACCCATACAACGTTGGACGTCTGGCTCAACGCATTCCAAAACTACGTTCATGTACACCAAAAGGTATCATCACCCTTTTAGATCGTTACAACATTCCTATGCGCGGCAAACACGCCGTTGTTGTTGGCGCATCAAACATTGTTGGCCGACCAATGACACTGGAGCTGTTACTTGCTGGTTGTACAACAACGACCTGTCACAGATTCACTAAGGATCTTGAAGGTCATGTTCGCCAAGCGGATATCTTAGTTGTCGCTGTGGGTAAACCAAACTTCATTCCGGGCGCTTGGATCAAAGAAGGCGCTGTGGTGGTCGATGTCGGTATCAACCGACTAGAGAGTGGCAAACTGGTGGGCGACGTTGAGTACGATGTGGCTCGCAGCAACGCAAGCTTCATTACACCAGTACCGGGCGGTGTGGGTCCAATGACGGTAGCAAGTTTGATTGAGAATACTATGATTGCGTGTGAACAATTCCACACCAAGAAATAAGTGATCAAGTAGATACGAAAAAGGGCTCTAAGAGCCCTTTTCTATTTTCAATGCATGTCGATTAAGACTAATACACGATTCTATCCGCCAAATGGCTAACCGCTAACGCAAAGTAGTATGAACGGTTCCATTTCATCAACACGTTGTAGTTGTTGTAAACCAAATACGTACGACCGTCTTCATCATCAGGCATAATCAGCCACGCTTTAATATCATCGCTGAGCGCTGGAAGTGGCTTGCCATCATAGCGAGTAATACCCAGCTCGTTCCACTCGCGTAAGTATTTGCCTTTCTCTGGCTGACGGCCTTCGAGGTTTTTATCTAAACCATGAGGCACTTTGACTTGGCGACCCCAAGTGTATTTATCATCCCAACCAGACTGGCTCAGATAATTCGCCGTTGAAGCAAACACATCCGACTTACTGCCCCAAATATCTTTCTTACCATCACTGTTGCCATCGGCAGCAAAGGCTAAGAATGAACTTGGCATAAACTGACATTGCCCCATCGCGCCAGCCCAAGAGCCTTTCATAGCATCAGGTTTAATGTGACCTTGCTGAAGAATTTGCAGAGCTGCCATGGTCTCTTTTCGGAAGAACTCTTCGCGTCGACCTTCGTAGGCCATAGTAGATAGAGCATCAATAACGCTAAAGCGCCCCATATTGGCACCGAAATTACTTTCCACACCCCACAAAGCAACAATGAAACGAGGCTGAACACCGTATTGTTCACCAATGCGGCTCAACTCTTTGTAATGCTTTTCATACAAGGCGCGAGCTTGTTTTACTTTCCAATCCGGCACAGCACTTGGAATATATTCATCCAGCGTTTTCTTTTTCTCTGGCTGATTACGATCAGCAACAACTGCACGAGGCTTGTATTCTACGTTGGTAAAAGCTGACTGAAGAATCTGCTCTGAAATACCTTCTTCGCGGGCTTGTTGCTTCAGTCCTTCTACATACTGTTCGAAACTCAATTCGTTCGACAATACGGGCGCAGAAAGACTTAACCCCAAAACCACTGATAATAATTTTCTCAACCTAGCCTCCTTGAGTATTCTCACTCAGGATTGTTCTGAGCTTTTCTTTCTTTATGTTGTTCTAATAGATTCTCTGGTGGTGGCGGCAATTGCAAGAAGAAACCTTGTTCATCCAGCGATGCTTTGACTTTTTCCACATTTACCTGAGCTAATTGGCGTGATTCCAGATTAACCAACATCACAAATATCGGTTTACCGAATGTTTGCATCAGCGCTTCTGGGATCTGCGAGAAATCATCTCTTTTTGGAATATAGAGATAGGTGCCTTCTTTCTTAGGACTTTTGTAGATAGAACAAAGCATGATGAGCCTTTTATTGTAAATAACACGTACTAATGACGAGTTTTGTCTAGAAATGGTCAAGATTCGACAAAAATGCGACCAAATCACTTAATTAACCGCAAGATAACTTGCTGCGCATGGGCGCTGAATATAACATGACAACCCTAGTCTCAGGCAACGCCTAGCCAAGAGTTTATGAGGTCAACGTTTCAATGTCTAATACACCTGACCTAAAAGGTAGTAGTTTTACTTTGTCAGTTTTACACCTTTCTGACAATCACATCACCAACACTATAGATTTTCTCAAACAAAAAATCGCGCAAGCGCCTGCATTTTTTGCAAATGCCCCTGTTGTTATCAATATCGCTAAAGTCGACGGAGACATCGATTTTGTGCAGCTGAAAAACGGTATCAGCGAGGCAAACTTAATTCCTGTTGGTATTTCCGGCTGCAAAGATAAACGCAGCCAAACGCTCGCGTCTGAAGCGGGTTTTGCCGTGATGACCGCCAGTAACAGCCCAACTAACGCGCCAGCGAAAATGGCACCAACCAAAGTGGTTCGCACCCCTATTCGCTCCGGTCAGCAAGTGTATGCCAAAGATGGCGACTTAGTGATCCTTAACCATGTTAGCGCGGGTGCTGAAGTGATTGCCGATGGTTCCATTCATATTCACGGCACTCTGCGTGGACGCGCTATCGCAGGTGCGAGCGGTCAAAAAGAAGCACGTATTATTTGTCACGATTTACAAGCTGAGCTAGTCTCCATTGCTGGGAATTATTGGCTTAGCGATCAGATTGAAAGTGAGTTTTGGCAGCAGAAAGTCATGCTGAGTATGAATGATGACTCACTTCTGTTCGAATCTCTCGCAATTTAAGTTTTAAAGGAAATTATAAAAATGGCACGCATTATTGTCGTAACGTCGGGTAAAGGCGGTGTGGGTAAAACCACATCTAGCGCAGCGATTGCGTCAGGCTTGGCTTTAAAAGGTAAAAAGACAGCGGTTATCGATTTTGATATCGGCTTGCGTAATCTTGATTTGATTATGGGCTGTGAACGTCGCGTTGTGTATGACTTCGTCAACGTAATTAATGGTGAAGCGACGCTGAACCAAGCCCTGATCAAAGACAAACGTAACGAGAACCTGTTCATTCTTCCTGCTTCTCAAACTCGCGATAAAGATGCGTTGACCAAAGATGGTGTGCAACGCGTATTCGATGAGTTAAAAGAAATGGGCTTTGACTTCATCATTTGTGACTCTCCAGCAGGTATTGAGCAAGGTGCTTTGATGGCACTTTACTATGCAGATGAAGCGATTGTGACGACTAACCCAGAAGTCTCTTCTGTTCGCGACTCAGACCGTATTCTTGGCATTCTAGATTCTAAGTCACTGCGCGCAGAACAAGGTATGGAGCCTATTAAGCAGCACCTGCTTTTGACACGTTACAACCCAACACGTGTTAATCAAGGTGAAATGCTTAGCGTACAAGACGTTGAAGAAATTTTGCATGTGCCTCTATTGGGTGTTATTCCTGAGAGCCAAGCGGTACTGAACGCATCAAACAAAGGTGTTCCAGTTATTTTCGACGAGCAGTCTGATGCTGGTCAGGCATACGATGACACCGTATCACGCCTACTTGGCGAAGAAATCGAATTCCGTTTCCTAACCGAGCCGAAGAAAGGCATCTTTAAACGACTTTTTGGGGGCTAAACAGCGACTATGTCTTTACTTGAATTTTTCAAACCACAGAAAAAAACATCCGCAAGTTTAGCGAAGGAACGTTTACAGATCATCGTGGCAGAACGTCGTAGCCAGAATGATCCTGCGCCAACCTATTTGCCACAGCTGAAAGAAGACATTCTTCAAGTGATTGCAAAATACGTGGCAATAGACCCATCAATGGTCGAGCTCTCTTTCGAACATAAAGATGATGATATTTCAGTGCTAGAGCTGAACGTTAAGCTTCCAGACGACGAAAAATAATTCGCGATTATCATAAAAAACAGCCGACACTTCACTGTCGGCTGTTTCATTTCTATTCGCAAAAGCGCTACACGCTTAATTCACCAGCTTATCTAAACGTTCGCCAAGAATAGGAAGACGCCATCCACTCATCACATCAGGAAGATGCTCTGGATCACGCTCGTTATTCCAGACCCAACTTAATAGTTGATTCAGCTGTTTTTTCGATGCCAAGAATTCCGTTGCAAGACCTGTTGATTGAGACACCGCCTTCACTTCATCTTTGAGCTTCTTAAACAGTTGCTTATAACCTGGATAATCCATCAGAGGGACGATCTTCTCTGGATAGTAATCTTCCGGAGTTTGCATTGCATCTTTCACGATTTGAATCAGCTTAGTGCTATGACGACGAACAGCGTGTGGATCTACACCCTCTTCGATCATACGTTTAGAACTGCGCAGTGCCAGACGAGCAATAGTCAGCAGCTCATTTTCACGCACCACAAAGTTCAAGGCTAAATCGCGTTTCACTGCCTCCTGATAACGCCACGTTGCCAGCGGTTTTAAGATAGCTAACTCTTTAGGGCTAAGCTGCCATGCGCCTTTGATCTCTAAATACACATTATCAGGATTGACTGACTTAATGCGCTTCTCTACCAGCAATTCAGATTCCTGCTGTGCGGCATCCCACCAGCCAGCTTGAGTCACTTTCTCTAGCAGTTGCTCATACATTGGCTGTAAATAGAAAACATCCGCTGCGGCGTAATCAAGCTGCTTTTGTGATAAAGGACGAGCCAGCCAGTCAGTGCGAGATTCACTTTTATCTAGCTCGACATCCAGCAGGTCCTTCACCAAAGAAGCAAAGCCTGTTGAAAGGCCGTAACCGAGAAAAGCAGCCATCACTTGGGTATCGACCATTGGAAATGGTACACAACCGAAGGCATTCTGGAATACTTCCAAATCTTCACCACAGGCATGAAGCACTTTCAGAACGGAGGTATCTTTGAGTAATTCGGTAAATGGCGACATGTCGTCCATGGTAAGCGGATCAATCAAGGACAGACTTTCTCCGTCAAACAGTTGGATAAGTCCTAACTGCGGGAAAAAAGTACGGGTACGAACAAATTCGGTATCAAGCATAACGACATCGGCATCTCGTGCTAATAAGCACACACGCTCTAGTTCGTTAAACTGGGTAATAATCTGATAATTCACAAATGGCTCACTATGAGTTTCCCTTTTCGGCATCAGCATGATCTCCACGGGAACAAAAATGCCGACGGTTTAGGTCGGCATTGTAACATCATTAAATATAAGGTTACGCACTTTTAGCTAAGGCTGCGTCGTTCTCTTCTCGCAATACGCGACGCAGAATCTTACCAACGTTAGTTTTTGGCAGCTCATCTCTGAACTCGACTAACTTAGGTACTTTGTAGCCTGTTAAGTACTCACGGCAGTGCTCGATGACATCTTCTTTAGTTAAACTCGGGTCACGTTTAACCACGAAAATCTTCACTACTTCACCTGAAATTTCATGAGCCTGACCAATCGCGGCAACTTCAAGAACTTTTCCATGCAGAGCAACCACATCTTCAATTTCATTCGGATAAACGTTAAAGCCTGAAACCAGAATCATGTCTTTCTTACGGTCAACAATATGCAGTAAGTAATTTTCGTCAAATCTTACGATATCACCTGTAGATAACCAGCCATCTTCATCCAACACTTCTTTGGTCGCTTCAGGACGCTGCCAGTAACCTTGCATGACCTGCGGACCACGCACTTGCAGCTCTCCCACTTGATCATTTGGCAATACGTTACCTTCATCATCAACAATACGAACTTCCGTTGAAGGTACAGGTAAACCAATCGCACCTGTATATTCAGTGAGGTTATGAGGGTTGCCAGTCACCAATGGGGCACATTCTGTTAAACCGTAACCTTCGAGCAAATGGATGCCGGTGATCTTTTTCCACTTTTCAGCAACAGCGCGCTGTACAGCCATACCGCCACCAACAGACAACTTCAGATTGCTGAAATCCAACTCATGGAAATCTTCATTGTTCACCAACGCGTTAAACAGGGTGTTTACCCCAGTAATAGCAGTCGCAGATGTTCTTTGTAGCTCTTTCACGAAACCCGGAATGTCTCTCGGGTTGGTAATGAGCAAGTTGTTGCCGCCCATCTCAATAAACAGCAGGCAGTTCACGGTTAACGCGAATACGTGGTAAAGCGGCAGCGCCGTAACCACTAATTCACGCCCTTCACGCAATACCGCACCGTAGGCACCTTTTGCCTGCAATACGTTGGCAATCATATTTCTGTGCGTCAGTACTGCTCCTTTCGCTACACCCGTAGTACCACCGGTATATTGAAGGAAAGCAATATCATCACCCGCCATAAAAGGTTTCACATACTGTTGACGACGACCTTTATGCAGTGCCTTACGCATAGAAATTGCACCAGGAAGATGATACTTCGGTACCATTCCTTTTACGTACTTAACTACGAAATCAACCACAGTACCTTTTGCACGTGGCAGCATCTGACCAAGACTGGTCAGAACCACATGTTTAACTTGTGTATTCGCAACGATTTTTTCTAGCGTGCTGGCAAAGTTAGAAACAATAACGATCGCTCGTGCATCTGCATCATTTAGCTGATGTTCCAACTCGCGAGGAGTGTAAAGAGGGTTCACATTAACTGCGATAAGACCCGCACGCAAAATACCGAACAACGCAACCGGATATTGCAAAAGGTTTGGCATCATTAGCGCTACGCGATCGCCTTTCTTCAATTTCAAATCGTTTTGCAGATACGCAGCAAATGCTCGGCTACGCTCTTCCAATTTGCGATAAGTCATAACCGTGCCCATGTTAATGAAAGCAGGTTGATCAGCAAATCGATTGACCGATTGTTCGAACATTTCCACCAATGATGGATATTGATCTGGATTTATGGTCTCTGGTACTTCACTTGGGTAACGTGAAAGCCAAGGTTTATCCACAGTAATACTCCTCGTTATTGGCTGGCAATTTGTCGTCAATGACCTTCTCATGGTGGATTGACTTTATGTCGTGCCATTATTTTTATGGCGCTTATTACAGCACAGCCTCGGTGCTTGAGCACGAAAAGGCTCAAACACTTGTTTAAATTTTGTTAACTACGCCAAAAATTAGTTCTGCAACCTGCTCTGGTTGTTCTAAATGGCAATGATGACCACCAGAAACAGTGAACGTCTCAGGGCAACTTTGCTCCGAAATGTTGCGATGTTGCTTTAAACTTTGAAAACCATGCTCACCGAGGATTAATCGATGAGGGCATTGAATCGCATTGATAATTTCAGCCGCATGTTGCGGTGACATCCGATATAAAGATTCACTTTTTAACTTAACGTCATGGCGCCAGTGCCATTTACCATCGACCTGTTTGATACCCCGTTCGACAATGGGAGCAATCAACTCAGGATTAATATGGTTAGCCATCGAGCGACGCTCTATCGCTTGTGATATATCGTCATAGCCACGTTGTGGCTTCTTGCGTAAACGCTGACGGCTCATCACTCCCTGACGCATTCTTTCAACGCTTTCGGAAGCAGATTCAGCCAAAGGTGCATAGCCTTCAATCTGAATTAATCCATCCACGTGTTCAGGAAAGGCGGCACTATAGCAACTTGCAACCAAAGCACCAAGAGAATGACCTACGATCACCAGCTTGTTTGCTGAGAAATTAAGCGATAACTGACAAAAATCATCGATATAGTCGTGAAAAGGGTAAAAATTGCTGCCATTTTTATGCTCAGACAAGCCATGCCCCGGTAAATCGATTGCGCAAAGGTGTAACTGAGGCGCAACCTCAGCCAGCTCTTGCATGACCGAGAAAAAGCTCGCAGCGTTGTCTAGCCAGCCATGAATAAAAACGACCGATACTTCGGCCGTTTTTGCATCTCCAAATTCCACTGCGGCTATCCTGCCGCTATGGATTGAGTATTGAGTCTGTTTGAACATCATTTTACTTCTTGTATTACTCTGCCTTCACGATACATGTCATCTCTATCACGACAGAAATAACTTAAGCAGTGGTGATATAAATAAGGGCCGCTGTCTTGTATGATGATGCGCTCTTCGACTCGCCACAAGTGGTAACCCTTGACTGTCATCACAGGGTACTGATGTTCGAAATCACCCACTTTGCCTGTTTCAGGTTCAGCCGTATTGCCGAGTAGCGTCACTAATCGACCTTCTGCGAAAGTGACCGGATCTAAGAACTCATTCACGTAACCGACGAAACGTCCCTGAGGCTCAACCTTAACGCTTGGCCTGCCAACACTATCAACTGGCACATTAACCACTTCAATACGGGTCTTGTCTTTGAGGTTGGTAATATGGGCGATAACACCGCCTAATCGGACTTCACTACCTTGCGCAGTGCCGGATTCCACCCATGTTTTGTAATCAGAAATAACCGTTTCTTCTGAGGAAGCGTTCAGTTCGGTTGGTAATGAGGTACAGGCGGAAATAACAAAGACAGCAGACAAGGCGAATAAGTGGCGTAAAGTGAATGGTTTCATGATGGCCTCTCAGGCTAGGCTTTAAGATGCAAATGGTTCAAATATAAATATCGACCCCTAACAGCTGGGCTAGTTCCTCTCTTTTAGCACGATTCATCACATCCATATAAGCTTCCATGGCTTTTCTGGAGCGGCCTTCTGGTAAATCGTACTCAACTTGAGCTCGATGGATTTCAGATTCATCAACAGGGCGGATAGAGTGCGAGACGGCTTCAGCCACTTTCGTCGCTCTGGTCGCAACTTCAGTACCTTTTTTGACCCCGTTGTTTTTCTTTGCCTTGGATGTTCGGTTGGTATTCGAGACATTGCCGGGCAATCCATTAATTGAAACCATAAAGCTCCTACAGTAAGTGGGGTAAGGTTTTCATCCTTACCCTTGCAAGTGACTTGTTCTCAACTCAAAGTTTATCCGCGACCTTACGCTTACTCACGTCCCGGTAGCTTTTTCCATGCCACTGTGTCACGTAAATACACTGGGCTAGAGTCTTCTACTGCTGTTGTATTGCCTTTTGCCCATTCAAACTGAGCAAGATAAACAATGTCTTGCGAATCTGGATAAAGTATTTCGCTCTCGGTCAAATTCAGTGGCAGCGCTGCCAAATCATCAGCGTATGCTTGCCAACCAGTTCCTACTTTCGCCCAAGTATTCTCATCTTTCTGGACTTGCTCAGCAGTTTCGATTTGTTGAACAAGCACAGCCGGTGGAATCACGCATTCCGCGTCGATTTCATTCCAACTGCCATCTTCTTGACGCTCAAAACGGCCCCAATAAACTTCACTCATTCGTGCATCGATCGCGCTCGCAACGTGAGTCACACCGTGTTGACGGTACGCACCTTGCGCCATTGTCGCCAACGTCGATACGCCAATCATGGGTAAATCCGCACCGAATGCTAAACCCTGTGCAATTCCGATACCAATTCGAACGCCTGTAAAGCTACCCGGACCACGACCGAAAGCAAGCGCGTCTAAATCACTCAGCGCTAAGCCCGCTTCTTTTAGAACCTCATCCACCATTGGCAGAATTTTTTTTGTATGGTCGCGAGGAGCAAACTCACTGCGAGAATAAACTTTATCACCAACCATTAAGGCGACTGAACACTGCTCTGTCGCTGTGTCTAAGGCAAGAATTTTTGCGCTCATGAATATCTCTAAATTGTTTCTGTTTCTGATAATTGTGCAAGAAAGCTTTTGACCACATCCAAATCTCGCGTACGCGGGATAGGAGGCAAACTGGCAAGGAATATTCCGCCATAGTCTCGGGTCACTAATCGATTATCACAAATGATCAGTGCTCCTTTGTCTTTCTTGTCTCGAATAAGTCGTCCAACACCCTGCTTCAAGGTTATTACCGCATCTGGCAACTGGACCTGAGCAAACGGGTCTCCGCCTTGCAAACGGCAATCTTCAATACGCGCTTTTAACAGCGGGTCATCTGGAGCGGTAAACGGAAGTTTGTCGATGATAACACAGCTTAATGTGTCACCTCTAACATCAATCCCTTCCCAGAAAGCACCTGTTGCCACGAGCAAAGCGTTGCCTAACTCCATAAACTCAGCCAGGGTTTTCTGTTTGCTGGTTTCACCCTGCATTAAAACAGGTAAGGTCAGTGTTTCTCTGAATTTCTCGCCCAGTTCGCGCATCATGCTGTGTGAAGTACATAAAAAGAAACAGCGCCCTTGGTTTTGTTCAATGACAGGAGAAAGCATGCGTACCAGTTTGTCAGCAAGCCCCGGACTGTTTGGCTCTGGCAGATACCTTGGAACACACAACTTTGCCTGATTTTGATAATCAAAAGGACTAGGCAACGAGAACTGTTCACCAGGCTGCAATCCTAAACGATGAGTAAAGTGGCCGAAGTCGTCATTCACTGCCAACGTGGCTGAGGTAAAAATCCACGCCCCTTGCTTCATTTCGATCTGTTCGTGGAACTTATCGGCAACGGAAAGCGGCGTAATATGCAAACTAAAATGACGTGGCGTGGTATCAAACCAATACGAGTAACCCGTAATCGAAACATCACATACCCTTTCAATTCGGCCTTTAATCAGATTGGCGCGCTCAAAGGCAGCATCCAATAACTGGCTGCGCCCTAAAGCGATTTTGAGTACTTCTATCGCAAAGTTGAGGCTGTCTTTAACACGTTCAATTTCACGAGCAATAGAAGGCGAAGCCATCGCTTCTCTCCAGTTGCCTCTGTGCCCCGAATCGCCAAGCACAATGCGTAAATCCGCCGCAGACTGAACCAGTTTATCGCCTACTTTTTGCAGTTGGCGCATATCCTTGGCTTCGGTGCGATAAGCAATTTCAATGTCTTTGGCGAGCTCTTGGATTTGTCGGCTCGATACAGACTGACCAAAATATTGGCTGGCAATATCAGGCAACTGATGTGCCTCATCGAAGATAAATACTTCTGCTTCCGGAATCAGTTCACCAAACCCTGTCTCTTTAATTGCTAAATCGGCTAAGAACAGGTGATGGTTAACCACCACGATATCGGCATCCATCGCTTTGCGTCTTGCTTTATTGACGAAGCAATCGGTATAGCTCGGGCATTCTTTACCCAAACAGTTGTCATTGGTAGAAGTAATAGTGGGAATGATCATGCTGTCTTCAGGCAGTGCATCGCACTCACCTAAATCGCCGCTTCTGGTCTCTGATGACCATGACCTCACCTTCACCAGCTGTGTGAGCAGTTGCGGGTCAGCAGAGTCATTGGTGTGACTTTCAATCATTTGTCTGCTCAGGCGGTCTAGACACAAATAGTTAGCACGACCTTTGAGCAATGCGACATTGCCGTGAAAGCCCAGAGCATCAACCATTAAGGGAAGATCACGATGAAACAGCTGCTCTTGCAGGTTTTTAGAACCCGTGCTGATGATGGTTTTCTTTCCGCTTAATAGCGCAGGCACGAGATAAGCGAAGGTTTTGCCGGTTCCTGTTCCAGCTTCCACGACCAACTGCGATTCGCCAGCAATTGCTTTTGCAACTGCCTGAGCCATATCGATTTGAGCTTGTCGAGGCTGGAAGCCCGGAATGGCTTTGCCTAATGCGCCTTGTTGAGAAAAGGTTTTTTGGATCATCCACGTCAAAAAAATAATAACTTTGGCGCGATTATGGCAGGTTTTTAGGTCAGGAGCGAATGCAGTTACCCCCTATATTTGAGAAGGAGTTGGTAGGCACTTACATTCCAAACAGATTGTGTCAGGTACGAAACTAAGCCGTACCTGACATAGCGGAACTATTTCCTATTTAAATAGCGATTTAACCACTTAGAACCCACTTCGAGTGAGGTTAGCTCAACTTGAGGCATCATCGCCTTCGCCGCCTCTTCCGGTGACGCCTTGCTCTCCCACATAAACTCTAAAATGTCGTCATCAACACTGTGATCACCCATCAATGAAATAACACGTTCAACGTACAATTTACGTGCAAGTAATTCTTTGTCCATAAATACCACCTTCGCAAAACAAGTACTAACAGAAGAGACGCTTTCAATAGCCGAGGATTCACTGAGCCTAGTTATATTAGTTGAAACCATTAGGAGAATAGATTAATTATAGAAGCCAAATTCGGAATTGGTTTGCCGTTCAAGCCAATCTATTTCTTCTAAGAATGAAAAATTTGCACGCCCGGAAGTCGTATTTAATGGAAAAGAAAACTCTCCTAACGCATTGCAGTGATGCTCCAGGACTTATCTCAAAAATCACCAACATCTGTTACAAACATCAGCTAAACATCATTCATAACAATGAGTTCGTTGACAATACCAGTGGTCACTTCTTCATGCGTACCGAGCTTGAAGGCTACTTCAATGACCACACTCTATTGGCAGACTTAGACCAAGCTTTACCTCAAGGTGCAAAGCGCAAATTGGTCGGTTCATCACGTAAGCGTATTGTGATACTGGTCACCAAAGAAGCGCATTGCTTGGGTGATATTCTGATGAAAAACTACGATGGCAGCTTAGATGTAGATATCGCAGCAGTGGTGGGTAATTACGACAAACTGCAAACCTTAACAGAGAGATTCGACATCCCTTATCACTGTGTATCTCACGAAGGTCTTAACCGACAAGAGCATGAAAAAGAGCTGTTGGAAGTGATCGAACAATATCAACCGGACTATATTGTTCTCGCTAAATACATGCGTGTTCTGACTCCGGGATTTGTTGAGAAATTTCACCATAAAATCATTAACATTCACCACAGTTTCTTACCTGCGTTTATTGGTGCGAAACCTTACCAGCAAGCTTATGAGCGTGGTGTGAAGATCATTGGTGCAACGGCTCACTTTGTGACCAACGATTTGGATGAAGGTCCAATCATCAAGCAAGATGTCATTCCTGTGGATCATACCTTCAGTGCACAAGATATGGCTCAGGCAGGACGTGATGTAGAGAAGAACGTTCTAAGCAAAGCTCTGAACAAAGTGATCAATGACCACGTGTTCGTCTACGGCAACAAGACGGTGATTCTTTAAGTTTATGAGAATGAAAAATGGCGCTGAATCAGCGCCATTTTTCTTTAGTGATAACCAGCGATTAAATAGACACCGCCAGTTTCACCCCTTGGCGAATGGCACGTACCGCGTCCAGTTCACCCGCAAGTTCAGCACCACCAATGACATGGAGCTTGCCGGACAGTTCAGGCCATTTATCTTCAAATGGTCGAACAGAAACCTGCCCTGCACAAATAATCACTTTATCTACATCCAGAATCTTTGATTCACCATCAATACCGATATGAAAACCTTGGCTATCAATACCTTGATATTGAACGCCACCAAGCATGTGTACGCCGCGCTTCTCTAAGGTGCGTTTGTGAACCCAGCCTGTTGTTTTGCCCGGCCCTTTGCCGACACTGCCTTTTCTGCGTTGTAGCAACCACACTTCTTTTTCACTACGTGAATCCGGATAAGGATACAAACCTCCAGGATAAGTAATCTCTTTATCTATGCCCCATTCATGTAACCAGTCATCTAAATCATGATCGGATGGCTCAGTAATCATACTTGCGACATCAACCCCAATACCACCCGCGCCAACGATAGCGACTTTATTGCCTACCGGTGTCTTTTCGCGGATCAGCGTTTGGTAATCCACCACTTTTTCGCTGTTTTCCAAGCCTGCAATGTCGACTTTACGCGGTTCAACACCCGATGCCATTACCACTTCGTCATACTCCGACAACATAGAGAAGTCAGCTTCCGTTCTTAAATGCAAACGCACGCCTGTTTCATCAATACGATTGGCGAAGTAACGAATCGTCTCACGAAACTCTTCTTTGCCCGGGATCTGCATCGCTAATCTGAACTGACCGCCAATGCGATCGTTTCTTTCAAACAGGTCAACATCATGCCCACGCTCAGCCAACGTCGTTGCACAAGCCAGCCCCGCTGGACCTGCACCAATCACCGCCACAGTCTTCTTAACGCTTGCAGGTTGAACCACAATCTCTGTTTCGTAACAGGCGCGCGGGTTAACCATGCACGATGCACGTTTACCTTTAAACACGTTATCCAGACAGGCTTGGTTGCAGCCAATACAAGTATTGATAAATGCTGCTCGACCTTGCTCTGCCTTATTGACAAATTCTGGGTCTGCCAAGAATGGGCGAGCCATCGAAACCATATCCGCTTTCCCTGAAGCAATAATGCTCTCCGCTTCTTCCGGAGTATTGATACGGTTACAGGTAATCACTGGGATCGACAAATGAGGTTTGATCTTCTCCGTTACCCAGCTAAACGCAGCACGAGGAACTTGCGTCACTATGGTCGGGATCCGAGCTTCGTGCCAGCCGATACCCGTATTAATGATTGTCACGCCAGCCTTTTCTAGCTCTTTAGCCAGCATCAACACTTCTTCAAATGTGCTGCCTTGTTCAACCAAATCCAGCATCGACAAACGGAAGATGATGATGAACTCTTCACCCACCGCTTCACGAATGGCTCTGACCACTTCAAGTGGGAAACGGATTCGATTGAGATAACTACCACCCCAGTCGTCATAACGCATATTCGTGCGTTTACAAATAAACTGGTTTAGCAAGTAGCCTTCAGACCCCATCACTTCAACGCCGTCATACCCTGCGAGTTGAGCCAACTCAGCACTATTGGCAAAGGCTTGAATGGTTTTTCGGATCTGACGCGGAGTCATTTCGCTAGGAACAAACTTACTGATTGGAGATTTAATCGCAGATGCGCTCTGTGAGAAAGGATGCATGGCATAACGGCCAGCATGAAGAAGTTGCAGCGCAATTTTACTACCATGTTGATGTACCGCCTCAGTCACCACTTTATGCGCTTTAGCATGTTTCACACTGCTAAACTCGGCACCAAAAGGATGTAAGCGTCCGCGAAGATTTGGCGAGTATCCACCCGTAACAATCAGGCCTACACCACCTTTTGCCCGTTCTTCATAAAATGCGGCAAGCTTATGTAAGCCTTCTTTTTCGTCTTCTAAACCAGTGTGCATTGAACCCATCAAAACTCGGTTTTTTAACTGAGTAAATCCTAAATCCAATGGCTGTAGCAGATTTGGGTACATGGAGAGTTAACCTTTATCGTTATTGTTTTCCGACCACACTATTCCTCACTCACACAAAAATCAAACAAGTGTTTACATTTTTGTAACACCGATCAATCTTGCGGTTGTTTGCGTATACTAGATCACGTACGATGCAACTTAATTAATATTCCAAGGTGTTGTTTTGGTGATATTAACAAGCATTTCGATGGCATTGCTGGAGACACAATGAAAACAATATTCCGATTTATTGGGCTGCTTTTTAAAGGGATTTGGAAACTAATCACTTTCATTCGTATCGCTCTTACCAACCTCATTTTCCTACTCAGTATCGCGTTAGTGTATTTCCTTTACGCTTATGAGACCCCAGCACCTGTGGTTGAGAAAAAATCTGCCTTAGTGCTCAACCTATCTGGCCCCATCGTTGAGCAAAGCAGTTATTTAAGCCCGATGGATTCAGTAACGGGCTCAGTGTTAGGCAAAGATCTGCCAAAAGAAAACGTGCTCTTCGATATTGTCGAAACACTTCGTCACGCTAAAGACGACGACAAGATTACGGGTTTGGTTTTGGCACTGCGTAATATGCCAGAAACCAACCTAACCAAATTGCGCTATATCGCGAAAGCCATTAATGAATTCAAAGCTTCTGGCAAACCGGTTTTTGCTCTGAGCGACATGTACAACCAAAGCCAATACTACTTGGCAAGTTACGCCGATAAAGTGTTTATGGCTCCCGATGGCGCAGTTTTGTTGCATGGCTACAGTGCTTACAACATGTATTACAAAACCCTTCTAGAGAAGCTCGACGTCAACACTCACGTATTCAGAGTTGGAACCTATAAGTCAGCCATTGAACCCTTCATCCGTGACGACATGTCAGATGCAGCGCGTGAATCGGCGTCTCGTTGGTTAACTCAGTTATGGGGAGCCTACATCGATGATGTTGCCACCAACAGAGGCATTGATGCTGACGCATTAACGCCAAACATGGATGAGTTTCTTGCGCTTCTTGAACAAACATCGGGAGACTTAGCTCAGTTATCACTGAACATTGGCCTCGTTGATGAATTGGCAACTCGTCAGCAAATTCGCCTTGAGCTTGCTAAAACCTTTGGCAGTGATGGTAAAGACAGCTACAACGCTGTGAGTTATTACGACTATGCACAAACGGTAACGCCTCAAATGAGTGCAACCAACGATGATATCGCTATTGTGGTTGCCAGCGGCACAATTATGGATGGTTCTCAACCTCGCGGTAGCATCGGTGGCGACAGCACAGCGTCTCTTCTTCGCCAAGCACGCAATGATAACAACGTCAAAGCGGTGGTTTTACGAGTAGACAGCCCAGGGGGCAGCGCATTTGCTTCCGAAGTGATTCGTAACGAAATTGATGCATTAAAAGCAGCAGGTAAACCTGTGGTTGTTTCAATGTCGAGCCTAGCGGCTTCCGGCGGTTACTGGATTTCAATGAGTGCAGATAAAATCGTTGCTCAGCCAACAACCCTCACCGGTTCAATCGGTATCTTTAGCGTCATTACGACTTTTGAAAAAGGTCTTAACAAGCTTGGCATTTCTACCGATGGTGTTGGTACTTCACCATTCTCAGGTATTGGTATCACTACTGGCCTTAACGAAGGGGCGCAAAAAGCGCTGCAAATGGGCATTGAACATGGTTACCACCGTTTCATTTCGCTAGTGGGTGAAAGCAGAGGTATGTCCGTTGAACAGGTTGATCAGGTAGCTCAAGGTCGAGTCTGGACAGCCCAAGATGCGCAGAAATTAGGTTTGGTCGATAAATTGGGTGACTTTGATGACGCCGTTAAGCTCGCGGCTGAACTGGCCAAAGTTGAAGACTACAACCTGTTCTGGGTGTCCGATCCGCTAAGTCCGGCACAGCAAATCCTGCAAGACCTGTTTGGACAGATCAAAGCAAGTCTTGGTTTGGATGTTTCCAGCGTGGTTCCAGCAGCGTTTCAACCGGCAGCAAGTCAGTTAATTAACGATGCGAACCTGCTAAGCGGTTTTAACGATCCAAAAGGACAATACGCGTTCTGTCTGCCCTGCCAAGTACAATAGTCAGACTAGCAGCACGAAATTTCCGTTTAGGGGGCGCTAAATACACAGCGCCCCTTTTTATTACAATCGTTTTCGTTATAATCGCCACACTATTTACCACCACCTTTAGTAGTTGTAATCATGGCAAGAAAACATATCTATATCGCCTACACTGGCGGCACTATCGGCATGAAGAAATCCTCACACGGATACGTTCCTGTTGCTGGATTCATGGAAAAGCAATTGGCAAATATGCCAGAGTTCCATCGTGACGAAATGCCCGAGTTTACGGTTCATGAGTACGAACCACTGATTGACTCTTCAGATATGACGCCAGAAGACTGGCAAAAAATCGCTGATGATATCGCGGACAACTACGACAAATACGATGGTTTCGTTATTCTGCATGGCACTGACACTATGGCTTATACCGCCTCTGCATTGTCCTTCATGCTGGAGAACTTAGGTAAACCGGTCATTGTGACAGGCTCACAAATCCCACTTGCAGAATTACGTTCGGATGGTCAGGCCAACTTGCTGAATGCACTGCACATCGCAGCAAACTACCCGATTAATGAAGTCACTCTGTTCTTCAACAATCACTTGATGCGCGGTAACCGCAGCACTAAGTCTCATGCAGATGGCTTTAACGCATTTACTTCACCAAACATTCCACCACTGCTCGAAGCGGGTATCAATATCCATGTCAGCAATGGCGTGCAAATTGGTCAGGTGCCTGAAGGTAAATTCCGCGTACACCACATTACGCCGCAACCTATCGGTGTGATCACCATGTACCCGGGCATCTCTCACGAGGTAATTCGCAATACCTTATTGCAACCCGTGAATGCCATGATTCTGCTTACTTTTGGGGTTGGAAACGCACCACAAAATCCAGAACTACTGGCACAGCTAAAAGATGCCTCTGAACGTGGAGTTATTGTCGTAAACCTAACCCAATGTTTAGCAGGTAAAGTCAACATGGGTGGCTACGCAACGGGCTGTGCACTTGCTGATGCAGGTGTTATCAGTGGTTACGATATGACGCCTGAGGCGGCGTTGGCAAAACTTCACTACTTATTGAGCCAAAATCTCTCTTACGAAGAAGTGAAGCAAAAGATGCAGCAAGTGCTGCGTGGCGAAATGTCTCTGTAAATTACAACGGCTAAAGTCAAAAGCGGCTTAAGCTTAAAAGAACCACCCTCATAAAGTAAGAAAACCCCGTATTCACATACGGGGTTTTCTTTTTCCGACCCAAACCACTACTCGTGATTAGGATTAATACGTACGATATCTTCTTGATTATCTTGAAAACGTTTTTTTAATTCTGCTTTTGATTTAAAGATCATCTCGCCACCAACGCCAATGCTCATATGGTCAGCGTTGTTATTGTGCTTTGATTGGTACAACATCACAGCTTGCATACAAGAATCTCGCTGCTCTGGAGAAAGTGAAGTACCTTCAGGCCACTTACCCGTTTCAACAGCAAACAATAAGCGCTCATAAGCTTCCGGTGTGATAGCAGCAACAAGTTGATTTGCGTCCATGGTGCATTCCTAATTTAACGATTTGCGCCAAAATAACTTGCTGGCATATTGAGTCAAGACAAGCTAAATAAATAAGTGTATCGGATCACAAGCTAAACATTTTTCTAACATGATGTGGCATAGCTCCTGCATTTATTCAGTTCAATCCGTTACAAAAAAGAATCTCTATAAATAAGGTCAACAGGCCAAAATATGAACACAATAAAAGCCATTCTCGTTTTATCACTGCCTTTGGCTCTATCAGGGTGTTTAGAAAATAAAAAGAACACCGATAAACTTTGTGCAGACAACCCAGCACTGCAGTGTGAAAGACTAAATGTTAATGACGGACAATGCCGTATCCCCAGAACTGACCTGATCTGGCATCGCTTCGAAGTACTTAAAGACCCGACTCCAGTAAACAAAATTGAAGAGTACAATCTAACCAGTGCTTACCGAAAATGTTTAGAGCTCGCGTCTCAAATTCAGGCGATTGACCAAGCAGATCTCAAGCAAAGACGAGTCAATGCACTGGTGAATGCAGGTGAAGATTTAAAGCGTATCGCGACCGAACTTCGTAACCAACGCACACCAGAATCTCTTTATTTTTTATGGAGCCAAGAGGGTGACCATAAAGCTCGCCGTGAGTTTTTACAATTGGAAGGCAAGCCTGAACTCGAAACCGCTGAGTTACAGTACGCATTAGCTACCTTCTATACCTCGCGAGACCGTGAAAAAACCATCATCTTACTTAATCACGCTTTAGAGTTAAGCAAGCCAGACAATATCAACACCGAGATCCTTAAATCACTGGCGAGCAACTATCATGCTTCTGGTGATAAAGAACATGCCTATGTTTGGGCTATGGTCGGTAAGGAATATGATGTACCTATCGCCAGCGAGTCCGAACTTGCATTGATGTATGGCTTTGATGAAGAGAAATTTGAGAAGCTTGACGATATTGCAGAAACGGTTGTTAAGTTGATCAAAGAGGGACAATACCGAAAAAGCATCGTCCCTAACTCTTTGAAATAATGTTGCTATCAAACAAAAGTTGGTGGTCTACCACCAACTTTTTCACTTTTTGTTGAAAATTAACGACACCGAGTTAACACAAAAGCGTTCACCTGTAGTCTGTGGACCATCAGGAAATACATGACCTAAATGGCTGTCACAAGCAGCACAACGAATCTCAGTTCTTATCATTCCGTGACTTAGATCTTCTAAATAACGGATGGCCTGATCATTAATAGGCGCATCAAAACTTGGCCACCCACAACCAGAGTCGTATTTGTTTTCAGAACTAAACAAAAGCGCATTGCAGCAAGTACAATGGTAATCGCCAGTTAGTTTGTTATGCAGTAGCTTACCAGAGAAAGGCGCTTCAGTTCCTCTCTGGCGACAAACGTAATATTCCTCTTCCGATAACTGGTCTTTCCAGTATTCGTCAGGCTTCTCAAGATTTTGGGCTTTATCAACCACGCTTTGACTTCTCCTTTTTTGTAATAATTATTTTTGACTTTTTTCGCTAAAAACTTGCGTACCTATGATTTTGTAGCACATACTTTTTCACCATAGTATTGCGGGTTATTTGAGCATCAATAACCTCGTATCTTGATTATTTTACGTCAATTGGTAGGGATGAAAAGCAGTAGCACGTCTAAAAACTAATCAGTTGTAAGTGATTGTGAAAAAAAGCGACAGTTTTTTTTGACTTTAAACAAGTTAAGTCGGATTATCTGTTGCAGATGTTTACTGGATTTTGTAATTTTACTACCAGTTATCTTTAATCAGAAATTAAGTTGTGGAGCAACTATAATGACTATCAAAGTAGGTATTAACGGTTTTGGCCGTATTGGCCGTTTCGTATTCCGTGCAGCACAAGAACGTAATGACATCGAAGTTGTTGGTATCAACGACCTAATCGACGTAGATTACATGGCTTACATGCTTAAGTATGACTCAACTCACGGTCGTTTCAACGGCACTGTTGAAGTTGAAGGTGGTAACCTAATCGTAAACGGTAAGACTGTACGTGTTACTGCAGAACGCAACCCAGAAGATCTAAAATGGGATGCAATCGGTGTTGACGTTGTTGCTGAAGCAACTGGTCTATTCCTTGACGACGCTACTGCACGTAAGCACATCACTGCTGGTGCGAAGAAAGTTGTTATGACTGGCCCTTCTAAAGACGCAACTCCAATGTTCGTTAACGGCGTAAACTTCGACACTTACGCAGGTCAAGACATCGTTTCTAACGCTTCTTGTACTACTAACTGTCTAGCGCCTATCGCTAAAGTTCTTAACGACAAGTTCGGTATCGAATCTGGTCTTATGACTACAGTTCACGCTACTACAGCAACTCAAAAAACTGTAGACGGTCCTTCTGCTAAAGACTGGCGCGGTGGTCGTGGTGCTTCTCAAAACATCATCCCATCTTCAACTGGTGCTGCTAAAGCAGTAGGCGTTGTACTTCCAGCAGTTAAAGGTCTTCTAACTGGTATGGCTTTCCGCGTACCAACTGCTAACGTTTCTGTTGTTGACTTGACTGTTAACCTGAAAAACGCTGCTTCTTACGAAGAAATCTGTAAAGCGATGAAAGAAGCTTCTGAAGGCGAAATGGCTGGCGTTCTTGGTTACACTGAAGACGCAGTAGTATCTCAAGACTTCATCGGCGAAAAATGCACTTCAGTATTCGATGCTAAAGCTGGTATCGCTCTAACTGACAAATTCGTTAAAGTTGTATCTTGGTACGACAACGAAATCGGTTACTCAAACAAAGTTCTAGACCTAATCGCTCACATCTCTAAGTAATGTAAGCATTAGCGAAGAAATTCGTTGAGAATATGAAAAGGCGGCCGATGTGTCGCCTTTTTTGTTTCTACAGATTTGATTTTCCTAATAACAATCAGTCTAAGCAAAAAGCTGAACGAGGAATGATATTTATGGATCTACTTTCTCTCCCTACCCTTACTTACCTCTCTGACAACGTGACCATCGTTGAAAAAGATGAGGTGAAAATCGTTCGTGTTATCCACGATAAAGCTACCGCCGCTATCGCTCTGCATGGTGCTCATGTTCTTTCTTATGTTCCTGCTGGCAAAGAAGACCTGATTTGGATGAGTAGCAACACACCTTTTGACGGCAAAGCTGCACTTCGCGGTGGTATTCCAGTTTGTTGGCCTTGGTTTGGCAAAATTGCAGAACCTGGACACGGTTTTGCACGTATCAGCCAATGGAAATTGGCAGAACACAGAGAAAATGAACAAGGTGTTGTAGTTGTTCTAGAGCTTGAAGAGTCAGAAGAAACACTGGCAATTTGGCCATACAAGTTTAAGACCCGCTTGTTTGTCGAAATTGGTGATGAGTTGAAAGTGACACTGGAAGTAAACAACACGGATGAAAAAGCTTGGACGTTCTCAAGTGCACTTCATACTTACCTGAATGTTGGCGATGTAGCTCAAATTACCACGACAGGTATGGGAGCTGAATACATCGACAAGCTGCAAGATTCAAAAATCTGCCAAGGTGAAGAGACACTGGTACTCACTGATACGATCGATCGTGTCTACACTATGCCAGAATCCAAAATCACAGTTACAGACCCAGTGCTAAAACGAGCGCTGTTGGTTGAAAACAGTGGTCACAATTGCGCAGTGCTGTGGAACCCTTGGTCTCAAGGTTCAAAAGCAATGGCTGACATGCCTGATGACGGCTACAAAACCATGTTCTGTGTTGAGTCGACCATCCATGCACCATGCCTTTCTGCAGGTCAAACGTTGCAACCGGGTGAACAGTACCTATTAGCAACGACCATTTCGGCAAACTAACCATCTCGTCTTAGTGTGGTTCGAACCCGAAAAGAAAAAATCCGATAAACACTGTTTATCGGATTTTTGTTTATGTATTTAAATAAAGCGTCTGGGCAATATTAAACTTTGAATCGGCGAATCTCAGATTCAAGCTCATGAGAGAGCGAAGAGAGTATTGCGGCCTGCTCTGCTGCATCTTTCGCTTCAATAGAGAACTCATTCGATACATCACGAATACCTTGTGTATTACGAGTAATTTCCGACGTCACTGATGCCTGTTCTTCCGCCGCAGTCGCAATGTGTGTTGCCATATCACTAATCGCAGACACTACCGTTCTAATTTGCTCTAACGACTGAGAAGCATTGATTGCATCGTTTACACTGGTCGTCGCCAATGTGCGGCTGTCATTCATGATCGATACCGCTTTACCTGTTGTACTCTGTAGCGTATCAATCATTTGCTGAATTTCTTTTGTCGATGCATAAGTACGTTGGCTCAACACTCGAACTTCATCGGCAACAACCGCAAATCCTCGACCCTGCTCACCCGCTCGCGCAGCTTCAATCGCTGCATTTAGCGCTAGCAAGTTTGTCTGCTCTGCAATTCCCTGAATCGTCGATAGGATATTGCTGATTTGGTTGCTGTGACCTTCAAGCTCAGTAATAACGCCAGTTGCCACTTCCACTTCGGTCGCTAAATTTTCAATAGAAACCTGTGTTTGAGAAACCTGACGAGCACCGGCATCACATGCAATAACGGCATCATTAGAGTTGCCAGCCGTCTGCTCAGCGTTACCCGCAATCTCATGAGTTGCAGCTGACATTTCATTAATCGCAGTCGCAACCATGTTGATTTCATCTTGCTGCTGCTGAATGCGCATATTGTTTTGGTCTGATTGCTTCGCAGCATGAGCGGATTGCTGTAAAAGCTCGGCAGACACATTACCTAAGTTCGCTACCATTTGCTGCATATTGCCCACAAACTGGTTAAAGCTTTGCGCCAGTTTACCTACTTCATCTTCAGAATGAATCGTCAGGCGTTGCGTCAAGTCCGCATCACCAGAGGCAATTTCTTCCAACGCTTTGCTCACGCGAGAAAGATCTCTAATCAAGAAATTAACCAACCAAGACACGGCAAGTAACACTAAAAACGTAATCACAACCGCCGTTGAAATTAGTCCCCAAAGTAATGAATCCGTTGAAGCAAGCTCAGTGTCTTTATCCAGCTCTACCGCAAAGATCCACTGAGTTCCCGGCACAGCTTTGAAGTAGTACCACTTTTGTACGCCATTCAACGTAACAGGAATAAAAGTTTTGTCTCTCGCCGCTTTGTTGATCGCGTCGATAGTTAACACTTTTGATACTGCAGATACAGGTTTTAGCGTGAAGTCTTTATTTGGATGCGCTAGCCAGTTGCCATCTTGAGTATCAATAAGCATGGTTCTAGCGTTCTCACCCGCAACGGATGAAAGCACGTCAGAGACTAGCTGTTCAATCAACACATCAGCGCCGACAACACCAGAAAAGCGTCCATTGACAGTAACAGGTTCAGCAATAGTGATAAGCAATGCATTGGTCACTGCATCTTGATACGCCGTAGTTACAATCATTTTGCCAGCCGTCGATGCATCAATATACCAAGGACGTTTGCGAGGGTCGTAACCTTCTTGATATCTCTCAGGATAAGAACGGTTCATCACCCCTTCGGTGGTACCGTAATACAGCTCATCAAAACCGCCCGAAACTCGGCCTTGTTGTAAAAAAGGCGTTGGATCCGCAGCGTTTGCATAGGCTTTAAATGCTGAAGTGATAGATTTTCTGTCAGCAACCCAATCCGAGATACCTTTGGCAGTCGCAGTCGTTAGAGATTCAACACGCTCTGACATTGCTTTTTGCGTCTGATCATAGATACGGTCTATAGACAACCACGTTAATGCTCCGGCCATAACAACAACTGCGGTTAGGCTAGCACCAATTAACTTTTGCTTTAGCGAAAATGACATTATTTAACAGCTCTCATATTGTTGTTTTTACAGGCGAGATACTAACCTCATTGCCATAGGCTATCCACTAAAAAGATATAAAACTTTCAATATATAACTCATTGTTATGCAAAGGTTTATGTCAACAAATTGGCATAAACCAAATTATTGTCGGTATAGCAGTGCAAACGCGATAAAAATAAGATTCCCCTTCCAAAAGTCATGCAACGCCTGCCTGTTAACTTGCTTTTTATTTGGTGGAGTAACCGCTACACTTACGCTTCCATTTACTACCTTGAGAACACCATGGCTTACCAGTGTCCGCTTTGCCAGCATCCACTCACTCTTAACCAACGCACCTATTCATGTGTAAACAACCATCAGTTTGATTTGGCAAAAGAAGGCTACGTCAACTTGATGCCTGCTCACCATAAACGCTCGAAAGATCCAGGTGACAACAAAGAGATGATGCAAGCAAGACGTCGTTTTCTCGATGGCGGTCATTACAACCCTATGCGTGAGAAAGTCGCCGAGTTGTGCCAACGTTTCTTAATAAACACAGACCACCAGCTGTTAGACATCGGTTGTGGTGAAGGCTACTACACAACCTATATTGCAGATTGCCTAAAACAGCAGAACCCGCAAGCCAATACCTTCGGGCTGGACATTTCCAAAGTGGCTATTCGATATGCGGCAAAGCGCTACTCAAACTGTGATTTTACCGTTGCTTCAAGCCATCGCTTACCTTTTGCCGACGAAGCGCTCGACGGAATTTTACGCATCTATGCTCCTTGCAAAGCAGATGAACTGAATCGCTGCATCAAATCAGGCGGTGTTGTTATTACAGTCACCCCAGCAGCAAGACATTTATACGAGTTTAAACAAGGTATCTATCAAGACGTACGCTTGCATGAAGAGCAGCCTGAAGTCATTGAAAACTTCACCTTAGAACACGAAGAGAAAGTGAATTACTTGATGACACTAAGCGGAGATGATGCATTTGATCTACTTCAGATGACTCCGTTTGCATGGCGCGCAAGTGAAGCTTACAAAGCGGAATTGAAAAACTCAGCCAGTGTTCAATGCGAAGCAGACTTTATGATTCGAGTGTATAGAAAAGCTTAGTTATCCCTTACCTGTCGAATACTGCTAGCGACTTGAAGTTACAGGGGCCACAAAAACCATTGTAACTTCAATAACAAACACAACTTCTTTCTCCAACAACACCCCAAGCATCCCTCTCCCAAATCCCAATCTAGAAAAGTATAAAAAATAGGCATGCTAATTGCTTTGTAAGAAACAGTGAAAATATGTTCAAAAAATAACACAAGTTTGACATAAGCCTGTCGATATAGTTATTGAGGATGGATTTAGGAGAGCAGCATGAACCCAGTAGGCGCAGGATCAGTATCTAATCTGAATGCCACTCAACCGGTAAAAAATCAAGCTTCTGCGAGTACAGAGTCGGCTTCACCAGCACCACTGAAAGTCGAACAAAACAAAGTAACGCTTTCTGACGAAGGAAAGGCGTTGCTTGCCGCATTACAAGATATTGAGCAAAACGGCACAATGCCTGAAGGCGATAAAACCATGAGTGATAAGGTGGAGGCCTTTACCTATGGTGCTTTGGGTATGGAACACCCAGACAAAGTAAAAGACAAAGATGATTCGTTCTTCTCTGCGGGGCAATATCTTTCCGCAGCGGCAACCGTTGGTAGCCTATTACTCTTATTAGCCTAACCCCACTCTCCCAATTCTTCTCAGGCTTTAAAAAATCCCACAATGTTTAATACACTGTGGGATTTTTGTTATGTGAGATTTAGTTTCTACTTGGATGGTTCAAAATGTGAACCTCTAAATTTTTTATCGTCTTATATCAACAAGTTAAAATCACAAATTTAGTTTAATGGCGACATCTTGTGTAGGCCGAAGGTCGGTGTTGGTTGAGGTTTTAGACTTGATGCCAAGTTTCTCGCAAACAATCTTGCGGAGAGGACCATCAATTGCATTTAATCTGACTCATCCACCAAACGCAGACCTTTCTGTTTTGCTGTCGCCATTAAGTGAAGCATATCTGGTGATGCTTTTTCGATTTCTGCCATTAAATCTCAAGTTGAGTTATCCTAAGTGTCAATGACTTATGTGTGTATATTTGCGCGTATATGCGTTTAAAAGGATGTTTCAGTGGCGAAAGGATTTAGGTACTACCTATTTATGGTTGTGGGTGTTATTTCATGCATGATAGGGGTTGTTTTAGCTGGCTCCATGGACGTATTTCGAGACACTGGTGGTACTTGGCTAGGCGCTATAGGTACTGTTTCCACTTTAGTATTTCTAACCTATCAACATAGCCTAGACAGAAGAGCAAAAATAAATGATGAAATCACCAAACTTTCTCAAGAAGCTCTAAACGCATATATCAATGCAGTAGATTCTTTAATTGAATACCTTTCTAACGAAGCATTAGGCAAAGATAGAAAATTTGCTTTTCTCAAGCCAACTTACTTAAACCTTGTTGCCTTAGAGAAAAAAATTACTGTGCAGAACCACAGAGACCAAGCACAGGCGAAATTTGAAGAACTGCATGTTCATCTAACTATTTTTTATTCTGATTTGAAAATCGGCGACATTTTAACGGTAGAAAGCCTTGAAGCGTATGACACTCTATTGCTTTTCAGAGGCAATAGTTGGGCATCATGCGTTACCACACTGGTTAGAGCATGGCTAGAAGATGTCGTTCCTATGTTTGGAACAATAAAAGAACTCAATTCTACTAGCTATGGCTGGAGACAAAAAATGATAGATGATACTTATATGTATTACTTATTAACGTTTCTGTTGTCATCAGACATCAAGCTTGTCGATAGAGATTCCGTCGTCGATTGTATTGTCAAAATAGGGAATTCCAACAATTCTTGTCGCATAGAAATAAATGACCGATGGTTTCTTAGAGCAGTTGATGAATACCCAGGTGTTTTGGCTCACCTCTTATTAAGAAGTTCAGGATTCAGAGCTATTCAAGGTGAAAATGCACATAAATATGAGCCTAGATTTTCAGTATATGGACCAGAAGGTATATGGTTTTGTATCGACTATTTGGGGAGGAAGGCATATTTGGTTTTGAAAACACCAGACTATTTGAACAATGACAAGTATACAACCCGAATTGAGAAGAGTGACAAAGTGCCTAATGCGGGTTCTGTAAGAGTGGCTTACTAACTTATTGTAGGCAAAAAGGAAACGCACCCATGGCTGCGTTTCCTTTAATCAACAATTCTATGCAATGCCTATTTATAACGAGTTAGACTTATGGTGCTTTTTACTCCGTTGCACTCGTACATGTATTTGAGTTTGTTACGAAGTGATTTGAACTCATTTTCAGTACCATTTTTCGCCTTTGATAGTAACTCGATACATTGCTCACCTAATGCTTTCTGAGCCTTTCTATCTAAAGTGCTCGCCTTAACAAGTGACTTATTGGCACGCTCATTTGCATCTTCACAAACGTCATAACGTTTGGTGGTATCACAATTTGAAAAGCTATTTAGTCGTCCTTTGAAATCCAATTTTTCCAGTTCTTGTGCGTAGCCAACTACTTTCTGCTCTCGATATAAGTCGCATTCAGTTTTTCCCCTCATTGAAGCAAATGGATCTTTTTCTACTACAACTTTAAGGCATTGCTCATAACCTGCGTCTACATCTACTTGGCCTTGGTCGATTCTCTGTGAAAGCTCTTTTACATATTGTTGTTCAACCATTCCTAGACTACAGCCCATAGGTTGATTGCAATCAATACCTAGAGCTTTGGCTGCTTTACTTGAATCTGACCTTTGAGCAATCGAAAGTTTTTCATACTTACTCAAGAGTTCAGACTGACGTGCTTGGAGTCTTTGCTTGCGTATTTCCTCGTCTTTTTCTCGCTTCTCCCGATCTAACTTTGCAATCGCATACCTTGCAGCTTTGCACTTCGTAGAGTCAGATACTTCTGCCGCTTCATCGAGCTTTTTGCTTTTAAGTAATACTTCTACTTTTACATCGCACTTCTTATCAACATCCCGAGCCTCTTGCTCATTTTGAACGTAGTAATCAACGAACTTGTTGCTAGAAGCTGACACACCAAAGGAAACGAGAACACTTACTAAACATACACCAAACCTAAAATACATCCCTGCCACCGAATACAAAAAACAAAGCGTTAGTGTATTCAATCTGAGTCATATTTCATTATTAAAACAAGCAAAAACAGATATGAATCAATATAGTTAATTCGTAAGTAGATCTAGTCGACTTTTTGTGTGCTGGCTATCGTCGCCAAGGCCAGAAATTTCCGATGCTTGATCACATCTACTATCTAATATTTGGATTAGGTGCTTCCCTTAGTACTTGTTTGTCCAGTACGAATTTCTCACCTTTATAGTTAATCATCGGGAACGTACACGCTGTATAACACTTGCGTTTATAACAACTACGTATATGAGGCCACCGACCTCCTCCTATTATCTTCTCGTACTTATTGACCCGAGATACTCCGACCTTACATTCACTGCATGATGCATGGTGGAAACACCATTGAGCTACAACGAATACTTGGACATTCGAATATCAAGCAAAACAAGCGCAACGCGCACCTAGCACCAGATCACCTAGAAGATGCGGTGGAGAAAAATCCATTGAATTCGATTTGATTTCTGCCGCCATAAAGTGGCGGCAGAGATTAGTAAGATGTGCGTTTTGAGGCGATTTATGGCGATAAGGTATTGATTAAACCCTTATCGCGCCTTGGTATCCCTACTGTCGCGAAGGATGATTCAAAATATGGTCTTCCCAATCCACAACGTCGATTTCATATACGACTTTATTGCGAACACTTTCACCTTCTGCATGCATTGCGGCTTTTGAACCGGTGATGAGAGGGTGCCATTGCGGTAGAGGTTCAGCTTGAGACAGTAATCGGTATGCGCAGGTATCTGGAAGCCAGTGGAACTCATCAATTTTGTCGCGAGTGAGTTTCAAGCACTCTTCGCCTGATTCAAAACGGTTTGGGTAGTCTTTACAAGCGCAGGTATTGCTATTTAGCCAGCTACAAGCAACGTTGGTGTAATACACCTCATCGCTGTCTTCATCCATCAGCTTATGCAAGCAACACTTACCGCAGCCATCACACAGTGACTCCCACTCTGCTTCTGTCATTTGTTCTAGTGTTTTGCTTTCCCAAAATGGAGTTGTCATTGCTGAATTCTTTCTGTTTGTAACCGGGGGACGTGTTATACCGCCCCACCACATAAAATTCAAGGGCAAATATGCTGAAAAAAACGTCGTAAAATGTCTACCGCTACTGGTTTTTCTGTTAACATCTGCGCCCTTCTTTTTGCTTTTACTTGCGGTAGGTCATGATGAATTGTCGACTTGGATGTGGTGCATGTTGTATCGCACCTAGCATATCTTCTCCAATTCCGGGTATGCCGAATGGAAAACCTGCCGGTGTACGATGCATTCAATTGAATGACGATAACTTGTGTAAGTTGTTTGGCAAACCAGAGAGACCGAATGTCTGCCATGATTTCAAACCCTGCCCTGTCGTCTGCGGCTCAACTAATCAAGAAGCTCTGAAAAATCTTACTGAACTCGAACAGTTGACCTAGTTTCGGCTATTTTTAGATCTAAGTACCACTTTTGAAACAGATTAATTTTCCTTTACTCTAAGTGAGTTGCGTTTTTCTACTACGCTTCAGATGTGTCTTTGTTACATATAGGAATGTGACTATGAAGAAATATCTCGCAGAGCTGGTAGGTACATTTTGGTTGGTTCTCGGTGGTTGTGGCAGCGCAGTATTAGCTGCTGGCTTTCCCGATGTCGGCATTGGCTTACTAGGCGTATCACTCGCTTTTGGTTTAACGGTTCTCACCATGGCATATGCCATCGGTCATATCTCAGGCTGCCACCTAAATCCTGCTGTTACTTTTGGTTTATGGGCTGGTGGTCGATTTGAAAGTAAAGATATTCTCCCTTATGTTCTTGCCCAAGTCATTGGTGGCGTTATTGCTGGCGGCGTGCTGTATGTTATCGCTACAGGTCAAGCCGGTTTTGATATAGGCGCGTCTGGATTTGCCAGCAATGGTTATGGAGAACACTCTCCCGGTGGATATTCTTTCATGGCTGCTCTGGTGAGCGAGTTGGTTATGACAGGCGTCTTTTTGTTCGTCATCATGGGTGCCACAGACGCTAGAGCCCCGAAAGGTTTTGCACCTATTGCTATCGGCTTGTGTTTGACTCTCATTCACTTAATCAGTATTCCGGTAACGAATACTTCAGTTAACCCAGCTCGAAGCACTGGCGTGGCTGTTTTTGTGGGTGACTGGGCGATGTCGCAATTGTGGCTGTTCTGGGTGGCGCCTATTGTGGGCGGAATGATCGGAGCCATAGTCTATAAGATTGTGGATGGCGAAATAAAAGAAATTGATTGAAGATAAACAAAAGCCGCTGTAACAAGCAGCGGCTCTGGATGCTAAATCGAATTTTAGGAAAGCCTTTGGCGACCTAATAAAGAGTGGGACAACGTAGTGCCATCAACCAGCTCTAATTCACCACCAACAGGTACACCATGGGCAATACGACTTGCCGATACTTGATGTTCACGGCATAGCTCAGCAATATAGTGCGCTGTCGCTTCGCCTTCTACCGTCGGGTTGGTTGCTAAAATAACTTCGCTGATCCCGCCTTTTTGAAGACGGAAATCCAGAACATCTAATCCAATATCACTTGGGCCTATGCCATCAAGTGGAGACAAGTGCCCCATCAAAACAAAGTAACGTCCCGAAAACTGGCCTGTTGCTTCTAAAGCAGCAATGTCTGCTGGGCTTTCAACCACACAAAGTTGGCCGTTTTCCTGACGTTTAGGGTTGTTACAGATATGACAAGTTTCTTCTTCAGTGAATGTTCGGCATTGGCTGCAATGGCCAATATCCACCATTGCCTGACCAAGAGCTTCAGCGAGAAGTAACCCACCTTTTCTGTCGCGCTGTAACAAATGAAAGGCCATACGTTGGGCAGACTTGGGACCAACCCCAGGCAGACAACGTAAGGCCTCCATCAAATGCTCCAGCATATGACTGGTACGCATCAATCACCTACTTTTTAGAAAGGCATCTTCATGCCTGGTGGTAGTTGCATACCGCCAGTAACTGCAGCCATTTTCTCTTTTGATGCTTCTTCAATACGACGAGCAGCATCGTTAAACGCAGCTGCAATCAAATCTTCCAGCATTTCTTTGTCGTCTTCCATCAAGCTTTCATCGATGTCAACACGGCGAACACTGTGGCTACCAGTGATTGTAACTTTTACCAAACCTGCACCAGATTCACCGGTGATTTCCATGTTTGCGATTTCTTCTTGCATCTTTTGCATGCGATCTTGCATTTGTTGGGCTTGCTTCATTAAGTTGCCCATTCCGCCTTTACCAAACATCTTTATCTCTCTGGTTTTATCTTTGATTGTTTCACATACAGTGGGGATAAAAGATTAAAATCTCAACCCCACCGTTTCGGTTAAATTGGTCTTACGCTGTCTTTATCAAGTTCGGCGCTAAAGCGACGCTCAATAAATTGTACATTAGGATCTGTCGATAGTTGGCTCATGGCATGAGAAAGTTTCTCTTGGTACAGCCTTTCGCGCAGTTCGAGCGGTGTTTCACCTTCTTCGCCTAAAGAGACCGAAAGTACACACTCTTCACCTAATTTTGCGTTAAGCGCTTGTAGCAGCTCGCTTTGAGCTTTATCCGTATTCAGGTGAGCATGGCTGGAGCGCAATAGCAGCTCGATAACATTACCCTGTTTCTTATACACAGAGTTAAGCGCCAGTTGCTCAACAAGCTTCGCCGTTTCTAAGCTTTGAATCAAACTCGCCCATTCATTTTGAGCACAAGCTTCATCAATGAGCTTAGCGGTCATCTCTGGTGTTTTTTCATGCTCCAGAGACTTTTTAATTTGAGTCGGTGTCAGTTCTTTTTTTACTTCAACTTCAGCAACTGGCTGAGTTGGACGCCATTGATATGCTTCTTGATCTTCAGGTTCGTTGCTCTCATACGCTGGCGACATCGGCGAAGCGTTTTGAGCACGTTGTGCCACTCGCTCTAACACCGAAACAGGTTTTGCAGATGCCGCTTCAGACTTTTTTGAGCCGTGACCTGTGTTTCCTTGACCAGAATTTCCTTGCTGATTCAAACCTTCACGCTGTGAACGCAACTGATGTCTTAACCCAGTTAAAGGCGAAGATGTTTTGCGTTCTTGCTGAGGAGGTTCTGCAACAGTTTGCTCTTCTGCTGGAACATAAGGTTCAGGTTGAGAAACAGGATTTATCGGCGCCTGTTGGACATCACGCGGCGCGTTATATTGCTCGGCATGATTCTGTGTAGGTTGACTCTGAACTGACGCTGATTGTGGCACAGGTTGAGCCGGAGCCGCAGAATGTTGCGGAGCACTTGGTGCTACAGGAGCCGAAGGGGCGACATGAGGTCTCGGTGTTACAGGTGCTTGAGCGGCTGGTTCAGCTACTGTTGCTGGTATTGCAGGTTCACTTTGCGTCGATATCGCTGAGGTCAACGACACTTGAGATGGTCTGAATGCCATCATTCTCAAAGCGATCATTTCCATACCGATTCGACCTGTCGGCGAAGCAGCAAGATCAGTTCTGCCTTTCAACGCAATTTGATAGTAAAGCTGCACATCCTGAGGTGTCAGAGACTTCGCTAACCATTCAATTTTCTCAGCATCTGGCGCCGATTTATCTAGGCTTGCTGGTAATGCCTGAAACATGGCAACACGGTGCAATTGGCTCGCCAACTGCTGAAGCAGTCCATCCCATTCAACGCCATTCTGTGCAAATGTCTCAATAGACTCCATCACCATTTGTGGCTGCTTGGAGCTGATTGATTGCAACAGGTGCAGCGCTTGGTCAGTATCAAGTGTACCTAACATGTGCGATACAATATCGTTGCCCACATGATTATTACCCAGCGCAATCGCCTGATCGGTTAAGCTCAACGCGTCACGCATACTGCCATCAGCGGCATGAGCAATAAGACCTAAAGCCTTGTGCTCAAATGCGACACTTTCTTCATTAAGAACATGCTCAAGCTGTTGCTGGATATTTTCGATACTGATCGGCTTTAGATGAAACTGAAGACAACGAGATAAAATCGTCATCGGCAGCTTCTGAGGATCGGTGGTCGCAAGCAGGAACTTCACATACTCAGGCGGTTCTTCCAACGTTTTCAATAATGCATTGAAACTGTGACGCGACAGCATGTGAACTTCGTCTATCAGATAAACCTTAAAGCGACCACGCGCTGGCTTATACTGGACGTTATCGAGAAGCTCACGAGTATCTTCAACTTTGGTGCGCGACGCCGCATCGATTTCTAGTAAATCAACAAAACGTCCCTGGTCAATTTCTTTACAGGTTGCACACTCGCCACAAGGCGTTGATGTTATACCTGTTTCGCAATTGAGCCCTTTCGCAAAAAGTCGTCCAATCGTCGTTTTACCTACACCACGAGTACCACTGAACAGGTACGCATGGTGAAGTTGATTGTGAGCCAAAGCATTTTCTAAAGCTGTTAATACATGGGCCTGCCCTACCACTTCTTTAAACTTGGTAGGACGCCATTTACGCGCTAAGGCAAGATAACTCATGAAACCTTCCGTTGTAGATGTTTATACCTAATTAGTCTATTCAGCCACTGGACTGTTAGAAACCAAACTGTCCGACAACTGAAAAGGTATTAGTGGCCTTCAAATTCACAAATGCTGTAAACGTTTAAGCCTAAACCTTCTAAACGCTTGTCACCACCAATTTCTGGTAGGTTGATAACAAATGCAGCGTGTTCTACTTCGCCGCCAAGTTGGCGAATCAGAAGAGTTGTCGCTTCAATAGTACCGCCTGTCGCTAGCAGGTCATCAACAACAAGTACTTTGTCGCCAGATTTAATAGCATCGACATGAATTTCCAGTACATCTGTACCGTATTCCAATTCATAAGATTGAGCGATGGTTTGACGAGGAAGTTTACCCGGCTTACGCACTGGTACAAAACCTACGCCTAGTTCTAGAGCTAGTGGTGCACCGAAAAGGAAACCACGAGCTTCTGTACCTACAACCTTGGTAAATCCCATATCCTTGTACTTATCAACCAATAACTGAATAGTTGCTTGATATGCTTGAGCATCTTCCAACAGACTCGTTACGTCACGGAACAAGATTCCTGGCTTTGGATAGTCTTGAATTGATTTGATGCTTGATTTGATCAGTGAAAGAGTTTCGGTTGTCATAACTAAATTAACTTCGGTTCATTCAGTACAAGAATCTATGTACTGGTATTAAAATTCCGGCACACCCTAAATTAATATTTCATAGCGCCGAAAAAACAAACGCCCACTACGAAGAGTGGGCACACTTCCCGCTAATGCTAGTGATTTTCTTGCTGGTTAGCAACCAGCTCGTAGGTAGGTATGCGCTGAAACCCAGTGATCAATACCACAAGCCCAAAAAACAGTAGAAGTTTTAACCAAATATGAGGCACAAACCAGATAGAGAATGCAAAACTGGCAACGATAAATATGGTTCCCCGAATCTTCACTTTTCTGGAAACCGCTCGATTCTGATGCCAATTTTCTAAAATGGGGCCGAATAAGGCGTGTTGATGCAACCAAGTGTGAAAGCGTGGGCTTCCTCTGACAAAGCAAGCACTGGCTAACAGGATAAATGGTGTGGTTGGTAGCAAAGGAAGGATGATGCCCAGAATACCTAGGCATACACTCACAGCACCAACAATATTATATGTGTAGCGACGAATACTGATGGTGAAACCTCTGAATAGTTAGAAACCCTCGTATCCACTAAATACGCGAATCCAAGTTAATGTTGCTGGAAGCGTTGGGATCAATAGGGCTGCAATAAAACCTAAAAAATATAAAACGTTATATGGTTCTTTAAAATCTTTATCTGCCATGGGTACGTCTCTGAGCTTGTGTGTTGAGTCTTGTTATTGCATCTCGTTAATGACAAGTAAACGAATTGATGCATCATTGTTTTCGGCGCAGACTATACCTTAAACAATTCAACTTAAACACAGAGTAATTGTGTGGTTATTGATAGGCAGATACAAGGCTCACACTATGTATAAGTGTAAGCTGAAATTACTAAGTGTAAGTGCCGAAGCCTTATGCTTCGGCACCACGATGAATATCAAGAGAAAAACTACTTACCCCAATCTTACCCAAAGAAAGCTGGCATCCTCCGTGAATCAGAAGATCTTTGGTAATAAAATTTTTCATGCAATTTTCACCAAGATTCACGCCAGCAGAAATATGTTGCGTCATGTAACCATTTGACCACTGGCTGTCCAGCCCTGCTGGCAAAATGGACAGTGTGCCGTCCGTTAAGTCAGCCAAACCAAATAGTGCAGACACTGGTTGCGCGCAAGGCGAACACTCTAGCCCTTTTTCCAAGATGTCAGCCAAGTCTTTGAGATCCGCGCTGAAACTGCGTAGGTTACGCAGGTAGTCATGAAATAGTGCTCTCACCAATAATGTACTCGCAACGTTGTCTTCATCGTTCGTCGCTGAGTCAACCAAATAGAAAGCAAACTGACCATTCATCAGCCACGCATAGTCAAAGACTAACGGCATTGTATCCGTAGACTGAAGAAGGCGATAACTGCACTTCCATACACCCTGTGAAGTGTCGTTTTCAGGCAGCAACGCGTGCAACAAATCACGGGCTGCATTTGGGTTTGAACGTAGAAAGTCCAGATGCCAATGCAACTCTTGCTCTTCGGGCACATCGCCACCGCCGTCAACACGGAACCATTGGCTGGAAAAATCACGTTGGTCAACAATGTGGTTGTTGGAATCTTCTAAAGTGCTTTCTATTGCACAACCTAGGTGAGCGTGGTTACCAATAGGCTTCGCCAGAAAATCTTTAATCCCATAACGTAAGGCTTTTGCCACATCCGACATTTCATCAGTTGCTGAAACAACGATCAATGGTAGCGATGGGTACTCTAAACTGACTTCTTCCACAAACTCTATGCCGTCTAACACAGGCATAGACAAGTCACACAGGACCAAATCAGGCTCAACGGTTCTTAGCTTTCTAAGTCCATCCAAACCATTCTCGGCCTCCATCACTTCATAACCCTGTGCCGACAAATAGCCACTCGTAATACGTCTAAAAATGGGGTCATCATCAACCAACATGATTAGCTTCTTGTGTACAGACTCCGCCATCGGTTGCGGATCCATACGTGGATGAGTTTTGTACATAGCCTAACCCCACTATGCGTTTGTTATATGCAATGACGTTGACTTCAAAGCAGGTGAATTCGTTATTTAAAAAGTAGTCAGTAAAAAGGATTTATACAAATATTCCACTTTCAGGTCTAGTTGCATACTATATGTACGCAATGTCTCAAAATCGTCAAACAAGTTGACATGACTCAACCTTTGCTTTCAGATATCCGTATAAGTTAAGCAAATTCGTAAAATAATGTGTCAGGAAAAATGAAACTAGACGATCTAAATCTCTTTCGACTGGTGGTCGAGAATGGAAGTTACACGGCAACTTCTCGCAAAACGATGATTCCAGTTGCTACGATCACTCGACGCATTCAAGCACTTGAAGACTCATTGAACTTGAGACTTCTTAATCGCCACGCTCGTAAACTCTCTCTTACAGAAGCTGGAGAGCGTTTCTTCAAAGATTGCTCTCCTCTCTTACACCGTTTGGCTTCAATGGCGGAAGAGATCACTGACGAGTGCCGTGGCGCATCTGGCAAACTTAAGATCTCTTCACCTTCAAACCTGACTAAGCGTTTGATGATGCCGATGTTCAATGAGTTTATGAAGCAGTACCCAGAAATTAATATTGAACTGACGACTAGCAATCAAGCAGACCAACTTGATCCAACCGAGTGGGATGTCATTTTCAGAATTGGCCCACAACGAGACTCAAGCTTAATTGCCCGCAAAATCAGTGAAGTAAAAGATATTTTGGTTGCAAGCCCGACTTATTTAGCTAAGAACCCTGCTCCTAAACATGCGGAAGAGCTGAGTCGACATTCACTGCTTAAAGGACATCCTTTACTGAAATGGCAACTCACCAACACGGAAGGCGAAACGGTTATTAACTTAGATAAAGGTCGTTTCCAAGCCAACACTCTAGATGTAGTTCGCATTGCTTGCTCTGAGGGGTTAGGTATTACCCTGATGCCGAACGTCATGATCACCGAATACATTGCCGAAGGCAGTCTAGTTCGAGTACTTGACCAGTGGAGTGCGAATCCGCGCGATATCTATATGCTGTATAACCATAAAGACCACCTTCCAGAAAAAGTGCGTCTCTTTATCGATTTTGTAATCGCCTACCACTTGCATTAAAACAATTGCGTTAAAAAAAGGGCCATTCGGCCCTTTTTGCTTATCTCTACTTCCTGTTATTAAAGATTATAGAAACTCGACAAACTTACTGAGTTCACGCTCAGGCACTTTCATCGTACTTACTTCTGGAGTCCCCAGATAAAGGAAACCGACTACGTGATCTTCCCCTTGCAAACCAAAAGCGCTTCGCACTTCAGGATGGAACATTAGATTGCCTGAACGCCATATTCCCTGAAAACCTTGTGCAACTGCAGCCATTTGCATCGCTTGCACAGCGCAACCCGCAGACAAGTGCTGTTCAAACGCAGGCACTTTTTCATGAGGCGTCACTTTGGCAATCACAGTAATTACCATAGGAGCTCGGAAAGGCGCATTTTTCATCTTAGTTACCGCGGCTTCATCATTGTTATCAGCAATCGCGGCTTTAACCAAAACATCCGAAAGTTTATGAAGACCACTCCCCTGCGCAATAACAAAACGCCAAGGGGTCAGGTTTGCGTGATCCGGTGCGCGTAACCCAGCACGGATAATGTTTTCCAAAGCTTTGCCTTCTGGAGCCGGAGCAACAAGCTTGGCCATAGAGCGGCGATTGAGCAGCAGTTCAAGAGCATCCATGATAAGTCCTTCTTAAGTGCTTAATTTGTTGAAGATATAAATTTAAACCAATCCTAGCATAGAAATTTTTATTCTCATCAATGCAAAAAGTGAGGTTTTCACCTCACTTTCTGTTTTTGCTTCGCCGACGTTGTTTTCCTTCTTATAAATAGAAGGTCTATAGATAGAAGACGTTATGAATAAAAAGTCTCACCAACTCCTGCGCGAGTTAGCAAACCATCACAAGGCGCAAATCTGTCGCCATATTTTTCGGCATGCTTATTCATCATTTCCACCAGCTTAGGAAGACCGATATGGTCCATATAGCGGAAAGGTCCACCTAAAAACGGAGGGAAACCAATACCGAATATAGCGCCAATATCACCATCTCTTGGACTGCGAATGATGCCTTCATCTAAACAGCGTACTGCTTCATTTAACATCGGCAACATGCAGCGCAATGATATTTCACTCTCACTGAGATGAGACTCTGGTTTCAAATTCAGTAGCTTATAGACTGATTTATCGACTTCTTTTTTCTTACTGCCTTTATAGATATAGAAGCCTTTGCCAGACTTACGACCTTTACGGTTGTCGTTAAGCAACTTGTCGAAAACCTCTGGGCCTTGGAACCGAGGGCCAAGTTCTTTAACCAATATCGGAATAATTTTCGCGCCAATATCGATACCAACTTCATCCAACAAGGTAATAGGTCCGACAGGGAACCCTGCGTTTAGCAGCGCAGTATCAATCTCTTCTATCGGCACACCTGCCATTAGAATTTGTGCTGACTCATTCATGTAAGGAGCAAGAATACGGTTAACGTAAAAGCCTGCTTTATCTTTAACCACAATCGGTGTCTTACCCTGTTTGCGAGCAAGTGCCACTACAGTTGATACTGTTTCATCGGAAGTAGTTGCATGCGGTATCACCTCAACCAAAGGCATCTTTTCAACCGGGCTGAAGTAATGCAAACCAACCACATTTTCAGGGCGAGCTGCTTTTTCAGCGATTTGATGAATCGGCAATGAGGATGTATTGGTCGCAAAAATTGTCGTTGGCTTAGCATGAGTTTCAATGTCTGAAACCATGGATTGCTTGAGTTCCAAGTCTTCAAACACCGCTTCTATCACCACGTCAGTCAAGTTGAACGCGGTAAAGTCAGTGCCCCCAGACAACTTCATCATCTCGTGCTGAACCTGAGCTTTGCTCAGAATACGGCGCTTACGCTGCTTCTCGAATAATCCGTAGTTGTATTTGAGTGCATTGAGCACTCCGTCATTCGAGACATCTTTAATGCGAACCGGCACTTTGGCTTTTGATGCGCTGACGTGGCTGATACCAGCGCCCATCAAACCGCCACCTAATACACCCACTCGCTCGACTCTTCTTGGCTCAGCATCACTACCGTTTTCTTTCTTCATTTCCGTAGTCGCAAAGAAGATAGAGCGCAGAGCTTTCGATTCGGACGTCATCACTAACTCACCAAATCTTTCCGCTTCTAACTGAAGCCCTGCTTTCATGCCTTTTTCTAAGCCAAATTGAATGACTTCCAATATCGCTTTCGCCGCAGGATAGTTACCGCGCGTCTTTTGTTCCGTCTTCTTAGAGGCCTGTTCGAACACAAACTTACGACCAAGCTGAGTTCGCGAAATCAATCTTTCTTTCGTCGTCAGTTTGCCTTTGCTGCGTTTTTTACTCTTTTCATTCACAAAACGCTTTGCAACATCCAACAACACACTATTTGGTACGCAAGCATCAACAACACCCAACTTTTTCGCTTTCGCTGCACGTAATTGTTTACCCGTAAGTATCAGATCTAATGACGGCAGTAAGCCAATCAATCGAGGCAAACGCTGTGTACCGCCAGATCCTGGAAGTAAACCCAACATCACTTCCGGCAGGCCCAAACGCGTTTTGTCGTCATCGCTACACACACGGTAATCACACGCTAAAGCAAGCTCTAAACCGCCACCCAAACATGGGCCATGAATCGCAGCGATAACAGGAAATGGGAGATCAGACAGTTGCTGGAACATCTGTTGACCTTGGGTCGCCAACTCCTGCGCTTCTTTTGCAGAAGTACAAGAATCCAACATTCGAACATCGGCGCCAGCAATAAAGTTGTCTGGCTTCAAAGAGTGGATGATCAACCCTTTTACTTGATTCTTTGACTGATTCAGTTCCGTGAACACCTCTTGCATTTCTGCGGCAAACGCAGATTGCAGAGTATTCATTTTCTCTCCCGGAACATCGATGGCAAGCCAAGCAATACTGTCTTCATCAATTCTAAGATGGAACGCTTTCGACTCACTCATTACTCAACCTCCAAAATCATAGCTGCACCCAGTCCGCCTGCGGCACACGCCGTATTCAATGCAAGACCACCACCACGGCGTTTTAACTCTCGAAGTGTTTGAGTGATCATCCGTGCACCTGTCGCCGCAAATGGGTGACCATAGGCAATGGATCCACCAAGCACGTTAAATTTATCCATGTCTACTTCACCAATCGCTTGGCCACGCCCCAACACTTCTTGGGCAAATTTATCGCTGGCAAACATTTTTAAGTTCGCCAAAGTCTGAGCAGCAAAAGCTTCGTGCATATCAATCAAGGTAAGATCCGAAAGCGTAATGCCTGCTCTATCTAACGCGATAGGCGTTGCATGGGATGGCCCCATAAGCATGTCTTGTTGAACACCAATAGCGGAAAACGCGTAAGAACGGATGTAACCCATAATCTCCAGCCCCAACTCTTTCGCTTTACCTTCACGCATCAAGATAATGGCTGCTGCGCCGTCAGTAAGAGGAGTACTGTTGGCTGCGGTTACTGTGCCATATTGACGGTCAAAGGCAGGACGCAATTTGGCGTACCCTTCCAAAGTCGAATCATGGCGAATGTTGTTGTCTTGTTCGATCCACTTTCTATAAGGTTCAGGAAAAGCAGTCATTACTTCGCCCTGAATTTTGCCTTCACTCCAAGCAGTTGAAGCGAGTGTATGTGAGCGATGTGCCAATGCATCTTGATCAGCGCGAGAAATCCCGTGGGTTTTTGCCATTTGCTCGGCGGTTTGTCCCATGGAAAGCCCAGTTGAATACTCCGCAACGGCTGGCGGTACAGGCATTAAGTCTTTGAGCGATAGTGATTTCAGTACTTTGAGTTTTTGGCCGATTGTTTTGGTTTTACTTAATGCCAATAAACTCGCTGCTAAATTTCTTGAAACGCCAATTGGCAGTACCGATGAAGAATCCGCACCACCCGCAATACCGATGTCGATCGTGCCAGCCATAATACTTTCTGCAACGTTCACTGCTGATTGAAAGCTGGTTGCACATGCTCGCGTCACACTATAAGCATCCGTATTAATATCCATACCGGTACCAAGTACAATTTCTCGCGCAATATTTGGCGCAGCTGGCATTTGAACAACTTGCCCAAACACAACCTGTTCGATCAACTTGGGATCGATATTCGTACGAGCAAGTAATTCACTTACCACCATCTTTCCAAGATCAACAGCGGGAACTTGGTTGAACTCTGTACTTTGGCGTGCAAAAGGGGTTCTTAGACCTGCGACGATAGCGACACGTTCACCCGAACGCGTTTTGACTTCCTGTTTGCCCATTATCTGTTTACCCATTACTTTTCCTTAGAATAAGAGGTCTGACCTGCTCATTGTAACGAGATTGTTAATACAATCAAACAAGCGTTTAGAAAACGTGATATCAGCAGCGAAACAAGTATTCCTGCTTAAGCTCTGCTAACCTTTATATCAGCTATATCAACTTGTCTTGAATGGTTTAAAAGTGATTGAAGAGTGAGAAAGGAAATAAATATTTTCAAAAAGAGGAATTGAAAGCAAAAAAAAACCACACAAATCTGTGTGGTCGGAATATATAGTAAAACAATTAACTTACGCCAATTGAAAATAATCAGTTTCCTGATTAGGAGAAAGTAAAGTCAGCCTTCAAAAGGAAGTGTCATCTTGCTCAACATGCTAGTCACAAGGACTAACTAGATGACGTGAACAACTATAACTGCTCCTGAGCAATAGATTTTGAAATAGATCAATTTTAATGTGATTTATTGAGAAGAACGAAATTAATTTCGTCGAAAAGTTGTTTTGAGCATAATTTTCCACATCAATGCTAAAACATCGTTACCCAAAAGAGCCTGAATACCCATTTCAGTGGCTAAGTGCTCACCTTAGTTTCGAATTTGGAATGAATTGAAATATCACACTACGAAGCCACCGGAGACTCGAGTGTCAATAATTAAAATATTTGGAAAGAAATCGGCTAACCATCCGGTCAATAACGGTATGGATAGACAAAGAAAATACGAAGCGCTTGTGCGCGCTTATCACACCGATCTCTATCGCTACGCTTATTGGTTATGCAAAGACCAAAGTGTGGCCGAAGATTTGGTGCAAGAAACTTGCTTACGAGCTTGGAAATCACTCGAAAGCTTGCAAGATGAAAAAGCTGCTAAATCTTGGCTCATTACCATACTGAGACGAGAAAATGCGCGCCGCTTTGAGCGCAAACAGTTTGATTTAGTTGATATTGAGACACACGGAAATGAAGCAAAGGTTTCAGACGATGCTCACCACCAGAGAGAATGGTTGCAAAAACAGATCATGAAATTGGAAGATGAGTATCGCGAACCGCTGTTCTTACAGATCATTGGCGGTTTTAGCGGTGAAGAGATAAGCGAGATTCTCGAACTCAATCAAAATACCGTTATGACTCGTCTTTTCCGAGCTCGTAATCAATTAAAAGAAATGTTGGATTCTTCCGAAAACTTTAGAGGGCAGCAAAATGGATGATTTAGAATTTCGCCGCCGCGTCATGTCGGAACCGAAACGGAAAAACAGCGAATACGCTGGTGCATTATCCAAAGAGGCTAACCAAAAGTTCTTAGATGATGTGTTAAAGCTCGACGCACAAATCGCTGATGCTATGAAAGTTGATGTGCCCGAAGGGTTAGCCGACAGAATTTTGTTCAATCAAAGTTCACACGCGGATAATGTAACTACCGTTAACTTTGCTCGTAAAGCAATGGCAATGGCGGCATCTATCGCCTTTGTATTCGGTTTGGTTGCAGGACAAGTTAACTGGGGGAAACTCATCGTTCCACCAGCACAGGCAAGTTTGGTTGATATCGCCATTAAACATGTGGTCGATGAAGAAGGCTTTGTGTCAAATATTGACGAACAAGTCAGCTCTAGACAGATCAATGCAAAATTACAGCCTTTTGCCTATAAGTTCACCGAGAACTTCCCGTACCATGTTTACTACCTAAATCACTGCGGATTTGGACAATCTAACGCTTTGCATATGGTTTTCCAAGGTGATAGCGGCAAAGTTACACTGTTTCTTGCAGGCGTTAAGAGCGATATTAGCGGACACTTTGATAAAGATGGAATGTCTGGAATGGTCGAGTCAATCGGCGATAAAAGTCTAATTATCGTTGGTGAAAGTAGTGAAAACATCCGTAAAATTGCAGATAACCTCCTACCTTTACTAAGCCCTCAGAAATAACCAACCTGAATAGACAATAAGCCCGCAAATAGTGTGGGCTTATTGCATTTTTACTAGAGTTAAAGCTCTAATAAATCATTATTTCTTACAAATTCATGTCAGTTATCCACCATTTCTGCAATTTTCTCGTCCAATTAGACAATGGTCGGATTTCTATATTGTAGACTAGGTACTAGGATCAGCCCCAACTGAGCAATTGCTCAAAAAAGCCCACTAGAGGCTATACAAAAAAGGAAAAACACATGAACAAGACGCGTCTGTTTAAACGTTCACTGTTAGCAGTGACAGTAACACTAGCTACGCAGCAAGCAATGGCTGCTGGCTTCCAGCTCAACGCTCAATCAGCAACTGGCCTAGGCCGTGCATTTGCTGGTGATGCCGTAATCGCAGATAACGCTTCAGTAATGGCGCGTAACCCTGCAGCGATGGCACTATTCGACAAAATGGAACTTTCTCTAGGTTTCGAGTCGATTACTACTCTAATTGACGTCAAAGATGCTACTTATACCAGTGGTGCTTATAATCGTTCTACGGGTACTGTTTTAGGTGCAACATCTTCTAACGCTGACTACGATGATGTTGGCGGAACATCTATAGCACCTAATATTCACCTAGTTGTTCCAGTAAGCGACAAGTTTGCTTGGGGCGTGAATGCTTACACTAACTTTGGTACAAAAACTGAGTTTTCAGATAGCTACAAAGCTACTGAATACGGCGGTCTTACTGATGTTAAAAGCTTTAACTTTGGTTTAGCTGGTTCTTACCGTGTAAATGAACAACTAAGCTTTGGCGCAGGTCTAGATTTAATCTATGGACAAGGTACGATGAAGCGTAACGTACCAGGTTCAACGACTACGTCTCTATTGAATGTAGACAAAGCAGACGGATGGGCAGTTGGATTTAACTTAGGTACTGTTTACGAGTTAGATGAAGACAACCGCTTTGGTTTTGGTTATCACTACAGCCCAGAATTCACTGCAAAAGACGATTACGGTCAAGAAATCACACTACCGCTGCCTGATATCGCAGAATTTTCTGGATTCCACAAAATTAAAGATACGTCATTTGCTGTTCACTATAGTGTTCAATGGATCGGCTGGAGTGCATTTGACAAAATTGACTTCGAAAACCTAAATGCAAGTCAATCCGCACTAGCTGCTAGCTCTAAGAGCTACGCAAAACAATACGAATGGCAAGATGGCTGGCACTACTCAATTGGTGGTACTTACTACCTAAACAGCGCTTGGACTCTGCGTGCTGGCTATATGTATGACACCAGCGCACAAGATTCAAGAACATCTATCTCTGTACCTGACTCTGATCGTCAATGGTTCTCTGCTGGTTTCACGTACCACATTGATCAACAGTCTGACATAGACTTTGGCTTTACTTATCTGTTAGGTAAAGACACATATGTTAAAGAAGAGTTAGTACTACCTTCAACATCAAGTCCAACAAACTATGCTTACACATCGGTTAGTGGTACAACTCACGCAGATGCAATCTTAATAGGCTTACAATACAGCCGTTCTTTCTAATCAATAGTTAGAAACAACACAAACGCTAAAGGGCTGGTTTACCAGCCCTTTTTTACATATTTCCGAATAATCTTTTTTATTTTAAGCGCACACCTGTGTCTTAAAACCCTCCTTAACCCCTACACGTGTACGCTGAAATTTCATCCCCACCCATAACAACCCAGTCATAAATTTTAATTAAATTATATTTTTAGAATATTGTTTCATATATCGGTTATAAATTGCTTTTCATTGTTCATGCGTAAATTTCACTTTTAGACTTTACCGTTCAGTTTTTTAAAATTTCAGCGAACATTAAATTAAAATGAAAACAAATAAGACTCTCCTTACTCTAGCGGTGGCTGCTAGTTTGGCTAGCGTACCAACTCTTTCTCATGCTGCAGGTTTTCAACTTGCCGAATACTCGGCAACTGGTCTAGGCCGCGCCTACGCAGGTGAAGCCGCTATGGCAGATAATGCCAGCGCACAATGGCGCAACCCTGCAATGCTTACTTACCTAAAGGGTACTCAAGTTTCAACGGGCGCAATTTATGTAAACCCGAATGTTGATGTACATGGAGATGTGACTTTAGGTAACTCTTCACGCAGAGCTGAATCTAATGACTACGCAAACGATGCTGTTATTCCTAACTTTTATCTCTCTCATCAAATCAATGAAACACTAGTTGCTGGCCTTGCTCTAGGCACAAACTATGGTATGGAGACCGAACTCGGTTCTAACTTCGCAGCCAGTCACTTTGGTGATGAAGCAATGGTAAAAACCATGGAAGCGAATGCCAACCTTGGTTATCAACTGACTGACGCTGTTAGCATCGGTGGTGGTGTGCGTTACGTTATCGGCGAAGGTCACTTCGGTGCGAAAGCTCCTACAAGTAATGCTTACTCTTTACCCCAAGGCACCACTCTAAAATATATGGAAGGTGAAGATACCGCATGGGGCTGGCAAGCTGGTGCTGCATGGCAAATCAACCCGAGTAACCGCGTTGGTTTAACCTATAAATCAGAAGTTGACCTTAAGCTCTCTGGTACAGCAAAAATTTTCACTGGCAAAACTGTATTCAATGATAAGGGATACATGGTTCTTACCATGCCAGCAACCGCCGAAATTGCCAGCTTCCATAAAGTAACAGATAAACTTGCCTTACACGGCAGTATCAACTGGACTGACTGGAGCAGCTTCGAAAAACTTGAAGCTGAGTTGGACAAGTTAGGCACACAGATGGTTAAAGAGGAAAACTGGAAAGATAACTACCGTTTCGCTCTCGGCGCGACTTACCAGTTAGATTCAAAGCTTGCTCTACGTAGCGGTGTGGCTTACGACATGGGTGCTGTTAGTGATCAAAACCGAACTATTACGATTCCAGAAACGGACCGTATCTGGTTAAGCATTGGTGCAGGCTACGACGTTACAGAACAGTTCACCGTTGATGCTGGTTTTACTTATATCGTAGCTAAAGATGCTTCAATCAAAGAATCTCGTGGTTATGAGTCAGATAACTCGGCTCAAAAAGTTGGTGGACAATTCACAGGTCAAACTACTGGTAGTGTTTGGTTGCTAGGTGTTCAAGCGAGCTACCGTTTCTAAAAGCTATTGTTTCTAGGAGCTATTTGCTTACTTAATTAGGCCAGTGCTTACCACTGGCCTCTTTTTTTTAGGAACAATAGAAACTGTTCACTGGCTTCTTCTACTAAATCCAATACCAACTCAAAGCCTTGATCTCCGCCGTAATACGGATCGGGAATCTCTTCATAGTTCGATTCTCCGTGGCTCAAGAATAACGACAACTTGTACTGCAATTGCTTTGGACACATGAGCATAAGATCTTCCAAATTCTCATGATCGGCTGCCAATATGTAGTCAAAATCCTCAAAATCTCTTTTTGTTACTTTGCGAGCTAACATCCCAGAAAATGAATAACCTCTCCGCTCTCCAGCGGCTCTCGCTCGCTTATCAGGTAACGCTCCTTGGTGATAACCAATCGTGCCTGCTGAATCCACTTCAACATCGATACCTAATTGCTCTGCCTTACTTCTTAAGACAGCTTCTCCGGTTGGTGAACGACAAATATTCCCCATGCAAACCACTAAAATTTTTGTCATTGTAATTCCTTGTTTTTGATCTGTGTTTGCCAACGCTTCATTAAGTTATCATAGTCACAAGAATCAGATTGAAAAAGGAATTGTCATGTCCAATGATGACGTTAAACAAGAGCGCCACAAAGCTCGCCAGCAAAAAGTAAAAGAACAGGTAGATGCTCGAGTCGCAGCCGCTCAGGAAGTGAAGGGGTTATTGTTGATTATTACTGGTAATGGTAAGGGTAAGTCTACTTCCGGTTTTGGCACTATTGCCCGCGCCGTTGGACACAACAAAAAATGTGCCGTAGCCCAGTTCATTAAAGGAACTTGGGATAATGGCGAACGAAACTTGCTTGAAAAGTTAGGCGTTGAATTCCAAGTTATGGCGACAGGGTTCACTTGGGATACTCAGAATAAAGAAAGCGACACAGCTGCGGCGCAACTTGTTTGGCAAGAGTGTAAGCGAATGCTGAAAGATGAATCTATCGATGTCATTCTGTTCGACGAACTGACTTACATGATCAACTACGGCTACATAGAATTAGACGAAGTGGTTGAAGCACTAAGCCAGCGTCCACATATGCAGTCTGTCATTATTACTGGCCGCGCAGCACACCGAACCTTAATTGAAATGGCCGACACCGTTTCCGAAGTCAAGAATACCAAGCACGCATTTGAAGCAGGAGTTAAAGCTCTGCAAGGTATCGACTGGTAAAGCTCTAGTTGAAGTCATTTTCTTCATATAAAAGAAAGCGAGCGGACATTACACCCACTCGCTTTTTTGTTTATTAGAGGAATCAAGCTAGTTAAACAGACCTTTCAGTAAGCTATCAACCGCTTTCTTAGTATCTTCGTCCTTGATCTTGTCGCTCAATTTCTCGATACCTCGGTCTACTTCTTTTTTCGCTTTCTGTTTAAGTACATCATCAAACACTAGTTTGTATTTAGGCTCTGACCATTTCCCTGAGATGTTGACCGGAATCGTCACATCGCGCAATTCATCAACGTCTTTACCACCTTGGCCTTTCAACGAACCCACAACTGAAGTGCTGAGAGTGAAGTCTACCGTCTCATCTAAATAGTTCGCTTTACCCTGCCCTCTGATGCGAAGAGCGGGTGACTGCATATGCAAGTCATCGGTCGTGATATTACCTTTATCAAGCTTGAGCGTCGCTGTCATCGCACTGAAATCGGTTTTCTTAACATGGTCAGCTTCAGTGACATCTCCACCCGTTATTTTGGCGTAGTTAGTACGTAACAAGTGTGCAACGTTGATACCATTAACAGCGCCATCGGCGAAGTTGATTGCAACTGTACCGACAAGGTTCTTTTGGATACCTGTAGGCGTTAAGCTTTTACCCTGTGCGTTAACTTCTATATTACCTGTGCCTTCAAGCATATCGTTATCAAGCACATCCATCAGCATAGGTTGTACCTTCACACCTTTAACTGATTTCTTCACCGTATAAGTGGCAGGTGTTTTTCTGGTATCCACTAGGGCTGTTGCTGATACTGATCCTTGATACAAGTTGGCAGTAAAAGATTTCAGTGTCACCAAACCTCGGTTCACGACAACATCCGCTTTCACGTTCTGCATTTTCGCATTGTTCGCTTTTAGCTTATCAATAGTGATGTCGCCGGCAACGTCGAGTGTTTGCAGTGCAGATAGATCCGGCTCCACCTCTTGTTTGCTTGTACTAGCGGGTTTGGTCTCTGTCGACGCTGGTTTCTCAGAAGCCGTTTCTGAAGAACTTGCTGAAGCCGCTTTCTCGTTACCAAGGAAGGCATCTACATCAATATCTGGGCTATGCAGGCTAAATCTTACTTTCGGGATATCCGCCAACGCCACATCGAGTTTACCGTCAAACTGCAATGCGTTAGCCGTTAACTTCGCAAGAACAACATTGAGCGTGCTTTTGCTGATATCAAAAGCAATATCCGATTGCATGCCAACCTTCATCGGTGACTGAGGTAAAGCTGCGCCCTGCAGATTTGCTTCCAGAGTAAATCCGTATGCCGCTACTTTTGTGATCTCTTTATTCACCACCAGTGAGCTAGAGCCTTTCGCCTCTAACATCATATCTGCAGCTTTACCTTTTACAGAAAACTCTAGCGCATTTGGCTTATCAAAATCGAATGTTGCCAACGCTAACTTTGCAGACTCAATGTTGTTTGCTTGGTCGCTAAAGCTCGCGTCCACGTTGATATTTCGTAACGCATATTGCGCAAAATCACTCGACAGTTTGACTTCAGCATTGCCTGAAGCTGCAAAGTTCTGCGGATTGTTTTTTTGCTGCTCATTGCGTCCTTTTGCAGCGAAGCTCACTAAGGTCCACTTCTCTGCTTCGAACTCATCCACTTTTAGCTGAACATCGTAGAGTTTGGTTTGCGTTCCTGCTTTACGATCCTGAATATCCAACAACGCATTGTTGACAGTGACGCCAGCCAGTTGAATAGTCCAATCCTGAACACCGCTGGTTTGCTCTGGTGTTGGAGAAGGCCTATTGCTTTCTGCTGGTGCTTGCGTGTCAGCAACTTCTTGTGAGGTTTTCGCTTTAGTCAAACTGTCTAAGTTCGTTCGACCATCTTTCAATGTTTCTAAATAAATTTCAGCACCATCAAGCTGAACATTGCCAATAACCAGTTGTTTGTCCAACAGAGGCATCACGGAGACGTCCACCCCAACGTTGTCCACTTTGAACATATTTGGGTTTGTGAATCCCTGTGGGTTTTTCAGTTCGGTTTTGCCTATTTCAAAGCCAATTGAAGGGAAGAATTTCCAGCCAATGTCGCCTTCAATCATTAAATCTAATCCGGTTTGTTTCTTCGTTTGTTCAACAATTAAAGGCTTGAACTGATTTGGGTTCACGAATAAAACAAGTGCTGCAACTGCGCCTAAAACGACGACTACAAGTACAGCAACCAAGAGCAACAGTTTTTTCATCTGTTTAATCCTTGCTTGAAAACATCAACACCTGTGATTAACCGATAATTTTCAATCAATTAATCAACGATATAGATATAAAAAAAGTGACACTTAAAGTGCCACTTTTCAGTTAAAAAATAAAGTCGGCTAATGCCAAGCATTAGTCAAAATTACGATTTTAGCAATTTCGCAATGTGTGCTTTTAACACATCGATCGCGATACGGTTTTTACCGCCACGAGGTACGATGATGTCAGCATATTGTTTTGACGGTTCAATAAACTGGAGGAACATAGGACGAACCGTTTTTTGATATTGCTTCAGCACTGAATCCATTGTGCGACCACGATCTTCTACATCACGCTTCACGCGGCGCAGCAAACAGATATCTAATGGAGTATCCATAAATACCGTTACTTGCATAAGCTCACGTAGACGTGGGTCAGTCAGCAGCAGAATACCTTCTAAAATGATGACTTTCTTAGGTGTCATTGTGGTGGTGTTAGCGGTACGAGTATGCTCTGTGTAGCTATACTCAGGTACTTCAACAGCGTGACCGTTCATTAACTGTGTTAAGTGTTCACACAGCAAATCATGATCCAATGCACTTGGGTGATCGTAATTCGTTTTAACACGCTCTTCCATGCTCAGATGGCTTTGGTCTTTGTAATAGCAATCTTCCGTAATCACACCTATTTGGTGGTCACCAACTTTCGCACTCAGTTCATTGTAAATTGTGCTGGCTATAAGACTTTTACCAGAAGCTGATGCGCCGGCGATACCAACGATGACGCATTGATTATTATCAGACATGTATGTGCACTCGATACGTGTATTTTGGGAATTAAGTTAAACCGCCTGATTATAGGGAGTTAAAAAGGGTTATACCAGTTTGCATTAGCGTTAAATGACAGTAATTTCTGATGTTGAACAATAAAAAGTCAGAGTAAACGATTACATCTACCCTGACTCAGTGACCATTCATTTCGATCGTCTTTTAAATCGCAGAAAATGACCAAACTTACTCAACCATGGTAAACATGATTGACTCAGGTTTCGCCTTTCCTTGCCAGTACATCGATGCGCAAACACGTTCAGCCAGTTGAATATAAACGGCGGCATGCTCACTGTCTGGACGAGCGGCGACCGTTGGTTTACCAGCATCAATATCTTCGCGCATGCTGATGTGGAGCGGAATTTGAGCAAGCAGTGACAATCCAAATTCATTCGCCAGCGCCTGTGCTCCTCCATGACCAAAGATATGTTCTTTCTCACCACAATGACTACAGATGTGATAGCTCATGTTTTCGACCATGCCAATCACCGGCACATCCACTTTCTCAAACATTGCCGCACCTTTACGAGCATCCGCCAACGCCAGATCTTGAGGTGTCGTGACGATAAGTGCTCCGGTTACTGGTATTTGCTGAGAAAGCGTCAACTGGATGTCGCCCGTACCCGGTGGCATATCAATAACCAGATAATCCAGTTCAGGCCATTCTGTCTCAGTAAGAAGCTGAGCCAATGCTTTTGATGCCATAGGACCACGCCAGATAGTCGCGTCTGATTTATCCACCAGATAACCAATTGAATGAGTGTAAATGCCATGCGCAGATATCGGTTGCATCCATTTGTTGTCACGAACTTCTGGTTTTGCATCTAACTGGCCCAGCATCATAGGCACTGAAGGACCATAAATATCGGCATCGAGCAAACCAACTTTCGCGCCGCATTTTGCAATCGCTAATGCAAGGTTGACCGCCGTGGTTGACTTACCAACCCCGCCTTTAGCAGATGTAACGGCAATAATGTTTTTCACGCCACGCACTTCTGAAGCGACATGAGTCTCTAGCGCTTTAGGACTAACAGTAACCTCATAGTGGAAAGAAGGTACTTCACCTGACTGCTGCCGTTGGGCAATCCAGCTTGAAAGTTCTTCAGGCAAAGAGAGTGCGGCAAAAGGGAGTGTTATCTTAAAGCCTTGAGCTTCCACAGAAACAATATTTGGTTGCGAAGCCCAATCTTGAATAAGAAAAGGATGCTGAAATTGGTTTAACCAATCACAAAAATCTTGCTTTGAACTGAATTGACGCATAGGTCCTCCTTGTTAACCCTATGCTACCACCTGCTAAGCCTGTACAGAACCCCGAAAAAACTAAGGCAATCACACCTTTGACACCTTGGAGTTAGATGGCTCATGGGGTAGTATTACCCATCAAAATTTTTATACCTATCAAGAAAGCGAATATTAAGTATGGCAAACGATCCAAGACTCTCTACCGCAAGGAAATTGCTGGTAACTTGTGCCCTTCCTTACGCTAACGGTTCAATCCACTTAGGTCACATGCTTGAACATATCCAAGCTGACATCTGGGTTCGCTACCAGCGTCTACGCGGCAACACTGTAAACTTCATCTGTGCTGACGATGCCCACGGCACGCCAATTATGCTTAAAGCTCAACAGATGGGTATGACACCAGAAGAGATGATCGCCGCTGTTAGTGAAGAGCACCAAAAAGACTTCGCTGGCTTTGATATCAGCTTTGATAACTACCACAGCACTCACTCAGAAGAGAACCGTGAGCTGGCTTCACATATCTATCTAGAACTGAAAAAGAATGGCTTTATCTCTAGCCGTACCATTTCTCAGTTGTTTGATCCTGAGAAAGAGATGTTCTTACCAGACCGTTTCGTAAAAGGTACTTGCCCTAAGTGTAAGTCAGAAGACCAATACGGCGACAACTGTGATGCATGTGGTGAGACATACAGCCCAACAGAGCTAATCAATCCGAAATCTGCAGTTTCTGGCGCTACGCCAATCATGAAAGATTCTGAACACTTCTTCTTCGACCTGCCTCAGTTTGAAAGCATGCTAAAAGAGTGGACTCGTTCTGGTTCTCTTCAAGCTGAAACTGCAAACAAGATGCAAGAGTGGTTTGAGTCTGGTCTGCAACAGTGGGATATCTCACGCGATGCACCTTACTTCGGTTTTGAAATTCCGGGCGAAAAAGACAAGTTCTTCTACGTTTGGCTAGACGCACCAATCGGCTACATGGGTTCATTCAAAAACCTATGTAACAAGCGTGATGACCTAGATTTCGACGAATACTGGAACAAAGACAGTAAGACAGAACTTTACCACTTCATAGGTAAAGACATCGTTTACTTCCACAGCCTATTCTGGCCAGCGATGCTGGAAGGTTCTGGTTTCCGTAAACCTAACAACGTTTTCGTTCACGGCTACGTAACTGTTAACGGCGCTAAGATGTCTAAATCTAAAGGTACTTTCATCAAAGCAAGTACTTACCTAGAGCATTTAGATCCTGAGTGTCTGCGTTACTACTACGCTGCGAAGCTAAACAGCCGTATCGATGACTTAGACCTGAACCTTGAAGACTTCACTCAACGTGTAAACGCTGATGTAGTTAACAAAATCGTTAACCTTGCTTCTCGTAATGCGGGTTTCATCGCTAAGCGTTTTGATGGCAAGCTTTCAGACAACTTTGTTGAACCAGAACTTTATAACGAGTTCGTAGCAGCCGCTGACCGTATCGCAGAGCAATTTGAAGCTCGCGAGTTTGGCCGCGCAATCCGTGAAATCACGGCACTGGCAGACAAAGCAAACCAATACGTGGATGAAAAAGCACCTTGGGTTGTGGCAAAACAAGAAGGTAATGATCAAGAGCTACAAGATATCTGTTCTGTCGGTATCAACCTGTTCCGGGTTCTAATGACATATCTGAAACCTGTCATGCCTGAACTCGCGGCTCGCACAGAAGCGTTCCTAAACCAAGAATTAACTTGGGAAGGTATCGCTACTCCGCTAACTGGCCATGAGATCACAGCGTTTAAGGCACTGTTCAACCGTATCGATCCTAAGAACATCGAAGCGATGATTGAAGCTTCGAAAGAAGATGCAGCCGCTGAAGTCGCTGCAAAACAAAAAGCAGAAGCTGCGCAAGCAACTGAGCTAAGCAAAGATCCAATTGCAGAAGAAATCGAATTTGATGACTTTGCAAAAGTTGACCTGCGTATTGCCAAAATCGTTTCATGCGAAGCTGTGCCAAAAGCAGACAAACTACTGAAATTCCAATTGGATATCGGTGGTGAAATGCGCCAAGTATTCTCAGGCATTAAAGCTGCTTACAAGCCAGAAGACTTAGTGGGTAAGCTAACGGTTGTTGTTGCAAACCTTAAGCCTCGTAAGATGAAGTTCGGTATGTCTGAAGGCATGATCCTAGCGGCTGGTCCTGGTGGCAGCGAACTATGGATTCTTGAGCCACACGAAGGCGCTCAGCCTGGCATGCGTGTGATGTAATCACTCAGAAAATCAGCTTTAAGAAAGCCCCAACGTGATAAGCGCTGGGGCCTTTTTTATGAACCAGCTCACACTTTTAGTTCAATTTGCACTTCAATGGTGCGAAATTTCAATCCATCAAATTCTAAGTTATTGATTTAAATAAAAATAACCCTTGGCATTAAAACTGCAATTCCTTTAGTAAACAATAAAATCCTTTCACTGGTTGACGCACAGTTTCGACTGTCACGTCTCTACGACAAGGTAGCAACAAGGAGTTGGTTATGTTTGTCATTATCTCAATGCTGATCTCTATCGGCATACTTGGTTTGATGTTCTACTTTTCTAAGCAAAGAGAATCGACTTTGCAGCGCAAGTACGAGCTTCTGATCGATCTTCGCCAGCTGTTATATTTGAGCCGACAACACCGCAGTGCCACTCATCATGCACTGATGTTCGGAGAAAAAAGAGAAGCAGAGCTTAGCCATTTGCAAGATTTACTGCATGAGAAATCGAACCATCTGATTTCAACATCGCATTTCGATAGCAAGCCTATGTATCGTGTTTTGCAGCTTAAATTGAAAGCTCTGATGAATAACTGGCAGGACAGAAGCATTGCCCGCAACCAAATGATGCACGGCAAAGCCATTCGACACTGTATGTTTTTGATGGACGAAGTCATGCTGGCTTGGTTAGTGGAATCAAACCGAGAAGATTTGAGTGAAGAGTACCATATGAACTGGCAGCAAGTGATTGACTCTATGGACACTCTGACCCAGCTACGTATTTCAATTGAAGATATGCATACCCAAGATGGTTCCGCACGTTTGCGTCATTACTGTGACCTATTGCGCCGCAAACTGAATCAACTGGCGTTGATCAGTCCGTTGTCCATTGCATCACCAGCCTGTTCAAAAGCAATGCATATACTAAGCGAGCTGCACGAGAATCCGGCCTTTGATATTCCTCAGGAGCAGCTATATCAACTAACTTCAGATGTCTCGCTGAGCATTGCGCACGTTTATGACCAAATGCTGGCGGATGTCAGTGAGAGTCTTTACATCCCTTTGCCAAAACTGGTCGTCGCTTAATAAACGAAAACGCCATACTGCGAACAGTATGGCGTTTAAATTCAAGCATTCTCTACGCAGTTAAGCTGCGAATAGAGAGAATTAAAGCATCTTACGAGCGGCTTCTACTACCACTTTGATTGAGCGAGCTTCTGTTTCTTTCAGCGTTGCGTGATCTGGAATTTCTTTTTGAGTACGGTTGATGATAACACCAGCGACACAACCTGCTTTCAAACCAGAACTTGCACACATAGTAAGCAGAGTTGCTGATTCCATTTCAAAGTTTAGTACGCCCATTTCCTGCCATTCTTTCATTGAACCTTGGAAACGCTTAACAACACGACCTGTGAATGTGTCGTAACGTTCTTGACCTGGGTAGAAAGTGTCACTGGAAGCAGTAATACCCATGTGAACCGTCGCACCGCTCTCTTCCGCAGCCTGTTTCATTGCGATCGCAACATCGAAATCAGGAACCGCTGGGAACTCCATTGGAGCAAAGTGAAGGCTTGCGCCATCAAGACGAACAGAACCTGTGGTCACAATCATGTCACCAACATTAACGTGTGGTTGAATTGCACCTGTTGTGCCTACACGCAAGAAGCTACGAACACCTAGCTGAGCTAACTCTTCTACAGCAATAGAAGTTGAAGGGCCACCGATACCAGTAGAACAAACCACAACAGACTTGCCATCAAGTTCTGCGCGATAAAGCGTGTATTCACGGTGGCTTGCAAGAAATACTGGGTTATCCATTAACTCTGCAATTTTTTGTACACGCGCTGGATCACCAGGAATGATCGCTAACGTTGCGCCATTAAGATCAGCTTCGGTAACACCAAGGTGGAATACTGCTTGAGACATAGGTTGCTCCTTCATGCGGCTTATTCAGCTCATAAATATAAATAGGTACAGGACAACTTTAGCTCAGTATTAAAAGCTATAGAGTGATAGGAATCACACCATTAAAAGCAAGATATGCATTCGTTTCACATTTAAGTGATACAGATCACTTATTGTTTATTGAGTGGTTAATATGCGCGCTGAAGGGAAAACTCAAAAGCACAGCGCTTGACTGTGCTTTGAAGAGAGAAAATCACATTGATGGTATGGAATAAGGAGGTTGCTTTTTATACTTGATGTTTAAAACAATTGGCTAAGTTTTTACCTATTGCTCTTAACACATCACGCCGCGTAATAATCCCTACCAACTTGCCATTATCTATAACAGGATAAACTTTAGGCTTTCCGACTTTCATCATATCGGCCAACTCAATGATCGACATTTCCGGAGAGACAGAGAGCACTTCTTTATACATGCAGTCACTGACAATATGTGTGTCCTGACAGAAGTAACTCACTTTGACCAGTTTATCGAGCAAGTCCTGTTCTGAAAGGAAGCCAATTACGCGTTCTTTATCATCAATAACGGGCCCGCCCAAGTGATCGGAACGAATCACTTTATCGAGCGCAGCAGACAAAGGCATATCAGGAGTAAAGGTCACCGCTTTAACGGTCATGTAATCTTTTACTTTTAGTGAATCCATTTCAGTCTCCTTAGGTTCCTTATTTAAAGGTAGCTGTTAATCTAAGTGTTGACTAATTTCTTGATTTTACTAAATGGGATTCACCAATTTTTTGATTGTTGCAACCTATGGCTACGTAAAAATCTGTCGTTCTTACCTTTGGAACAGCGATAACTCTACTTCACCCAACGCTGAGCAGCTTTGGCATCTGAGTCTCTTGAATCAATCCAGCGAGTGCCATCGGTTGTACGCTCCTTTTTCCAGAAAGGGGCTTTGGTCTTTAAATAGTCCATGACAAATTCACACGCTTCAAAAGAGGCAGAGCGATGAGCGCTGCTGACACCGACGAAGACGACTTGATCGCCGATATCTAAATCACCAATACGGTGAATCAATCTCAACTGCAATAGTGGCCAGCGTGATTTCGCTTCATCACAGATTTCGTTAAGAGATTTCTCCGTCATACCCGGATAATGCTCTAAATGCAGTCCTGTCACATGGTCACCTAAGTTCATGTCACGAACTTTACCAATGAAGGTCACGACCGCACCGGCATCTGTGCCCGACGAAAGCGCTTCATACTCTTGAGCGACGCAGAAGTCTTCTACCTGAACCGATACATAGCTGTTCATATTAACCTCCAGTTACCGGTGGGAAGAAAGCGACTTCATCGCCATCTTTAAGTTCAGAATCCATCGGTACAATTGATTGGTTAACCGCAGCCAACAATTTTCCGGATTCTAATGCCAGTGCCCATTTGTCCGATTGCGCCGCAAGATGTGCTCGCAATGCTTCAACCGAATCAAACTCATGCTCAAGTGACAAACCATCGCAGTCCACTAACTCTCTTGTTTGGGCAAAAAACAAAACACTAATCATACATCTACCTTAAAATGACCCGATTTACCGCCCGTCTTTTCTAACAAGCGAATTTGCCCAATTACCATATCTTTCTGCACAGCTTTACACATGTCGTAAATCGTCAGTGCTGCAACCGAAGCCGCGGTTAGCGCTTCCATTTCAACACCGGTTTTGCCAGCGAGTTTGCATACTGATTCAATACGAACCTTGTTTTCCGATTCAATCGCTTCTAGCTGAACTTCAACTTTTGAAAGCAGTAACGGGTGGCAAAGCGGAATTAAATCCCATGTTTTCTTGGCTGCTTGAATACCGGCAATACGTGCCGTGGCAAACACATCACCTTTGTGATGCTGACCCGATACGATCAGTTGCAGCGTTTCTGGTGCCATGTGAACAAAAGCTTCTGCGCGCGCTTCTCTTACCGTTTCGGCCTTTGCAGAAACATCCACCATGTTGGCTTCACCAGAAGCGTTAATGTGAGTGAATTGAGTCATTGTCCCTCACTCTTATAAATGCGGCATAAAGTTACATGGACGATGGCTGGCATCTAACTGCTGTTTGATGATCTTCGTCCAGCCAGTACGGCAAGCTCCTGTTGAGCCAGGCATCGCAAAAATAACCGTATGGTTTGCGAAACCAGCCACAGCGCGAGACTGAATAGTAGAAGTGCCAATTTCTTCATAAGAAACCAAGCGGAACAGCTCTCCGAAACCTTCTACTTCTTTATCAAATAGAGGCTTTAACGCTTCAGGAGTGCTATCGCGCGAAGTAAAACCAGTACCACCTGTGATTAATACTGCCTGAACCTTTTCATCAGCAATCCACTGTGAAACCACCGCACGTATTTTGTACATATCGTCAATAACGATTTGTTTGTCTGCTAGGTGATGCCCTGCTTCCTGAAGTTGCTCAGCAAGGTAGCGACCTGAGGTATCATTTTCTTCTGTACGTGTATCTGAAACGGTTAACACTGCGATGTTCGCTGGTTGAAATTTGCTTTCTGCGTGACCCATTTGCTCACCTTAATTCAATTATTATTCGTTAATTTAAATCTGATTAACCACGATGATTTCTAGCCTTCGAAATGGCTTTAACCACCAATAGACGCTAAATGCGGAGTCATGCCTGTATTTCCTTCCTGAAGAAAATGGCTGACGGATTTGTTCTGTAGCTGCATTTGAATACGTTCGATCAACTCGGCTTCCTGTGCGTCTTCTTGAAGCAAATCTCTGAGCTCTAGACCTTTTTCGCCAAAAAGACAAAGATGCAGTTTGCCGAGCGCAGACACTCTGAGTCGATTGCAACTCTCACAGAAGTTCTTTTCGTAAGGCATGATAAGACCGATTTCGCCCTGATAATCTGCATGCACAAAGACCTGTGCGGGACCATCATTGTTTTCTCTCGCTTTTAGAATCCAGCCGTTGGCAATAAGCTGATTACGGATTGTGACTCCAGAGATATGATGTTTAGCGAACAAATCGTCCATTTCACCCGTTTGCATCAGTTCGATAAAACGCAGTTGGATTGGGCGGTGTTTGATCCATTCAAGAAACAGAGGAAGTTCGTTGTGATTGCGATCTTTCATCAACACCACATTCACTTTGACCTGTTCATAACCGACTTCGAACGCGCGGTCGATGCCCGCCATGACTTGATGAAAGCGGTTTTCACCCGTGATTTGATGAAACATTCTCGGGTCTAAACTATCGACGCTAACATTGATATGCGTGAGGCCTGCGTCTTTCCAATCCGCAACCCCTTTTTCCATCCGGTAACCATTGGTAGTGGTGGCTATTTTCTTAATATTTGAGTTATCGGCAACCAAGCGGATGATATCGGTAAAGTCTTTACGTAATGTAGGCTCACCACCAGTAATACGAATTTTGGAAGTACCACAATCAGCGAAAGCATTCACCACGCGACGGATTTCTGGAAGGGTTAAAAAAGACGAGTTTCTGCTCCCCGAAGGTTTATAACCATCAGGCAGGCAATAAGTACATTTGAAGTTACAAACATCGGTAACTGACAGACGTAAATAATAAAATTTACGCTGGAATTTATCTTCGAATTGTTGCGCCACGGAACACCTTTCCAAATACGGGAGGCATAAACATTTCCACTTATGCCCTCGTGACAATATGCCACTGGCTTTTTAACCATATCACTATCAATAGTCTCAAGTGACTTAGATGAAAAAGCTCGGAGTTATGGCAGCCGGCTAGAAAGCTGAACGCTTATCTAATCAGCGACTACTGGCTGTAAAATACTGAAAAACGCATCATCTTTCTAGTAAATCAGTTGCAAAAGAAAACCAAAGTCCTAATTTACCTCTAAATAAGTATATGTCGTTTTCAATATCCTATACATTCTAGTACACCCAAGCCCCTTGGGGTTGTTGATGGGCAATACATTCACAACTTAACTTCCATCGGCTAAGGTTTTATCAAATATTAGAAGAATAAAGATGATGAACTTATATAAAGATAAAAAAGTGGTCGCTATTGGCGGCGGCCACGGTTTAGGACGAATTTTGGCAGCGTTAAAGCATTTCGGTTCTAACGCAACAGGTATTGTAACAACTACGGACAACGGCGGTTCGACCGGGCGAATTCGCCACTGCCAAGGCGGAATTGCTTGGGGTGATACGCGTAACTGCATTAACCAGTTGATTACCGACCCTTCCATCAGCTCGATGATGTTTGAATACCGCTTTAAAGGCAGCGGCGAGCTTGATGGTCATAACCTCGGTAACCTGATGCTAACTGCACTGGATAACCTCTCGGTTCGTCCATTGGACGCAATCAATCTTATCCGCACCATGCTGAAAGTTGATGTGAACATTATTCCTATGTCAGAACATCCATCCGATCTCACTGCATTAGCAACAAACGGCAAATGGGTAACGGGTGAAACCAGCGTAGATGAGATGGAAGACGACTTATTGCGACTCGACCTTGAACCAAAGGTTGCGGCAACGTTCGAGGGAGTCGAGGCGATTGCGGCAGCCGATGCAATTATTCTTGGTCCCGGCAGTTTTCTTACCAGCATAATGCCACCACTACTTCTGCCTAAAATCGGTCAGGCTATTTTTGACAACCAAAAGGCAAAGGTGATTTTTATTGAGAACTTATCACCTGAATACGGCCCTGCGGGTCGTATGAGCCTGAAACAGAAGCTGGAATGGTGCGAACGCGCTTGTAAAAATCGTAAGATTGATGTGGTGATCGGCCCGAAAGAACACTCAGATTTAAAAGACAATTGGAACTGCGTGACTCGCAATTTGGCATCACCAAACCGCGATTGGCGTCATGATCGAGACAAGTTGCGCCTCGCAATTGAAGAGCAGTTGAACAGTTAATTAGCTGACTGAGTTTATGGTTCACGACTGCGGCTACGATTGTTGGCCTCAGTGGTGCTAAAAAACTACCGATAATCGGTAACAACTAACAATCACTGATTAGTCACAACTGCTTGTTACAATCAACTGCTGATAGTATCCGTGAGTCTGGTTAAGAATATCAACCATATTCGCCGTTTCTACTGCTTCATCAAATTGCTCACCTAATTTTGCCTTAGCGTCAATGTCGACTGCCTTAGCACAAAGTCGATCGGCACCAAAACTCGCCGCACTGCTCTTTAATGCATGGCTGATATCTTTAAGGTATTGAGTTTTATCAACAACCTCATTGCTGGTTAAACTTTGCTGATAGGCTACTAGCTCACCAAGAAAAATTTCAAGGAGCATTGGTACGTTCTCTTCCCCAATTTCTCTTGCTAATTTCTCTATCTTGCTTTGGTTTAACACGTCCATAATTATCGACTTTCCTTCTCTTTCTCGTTCCACGTTTGTAGTTTTCTGTAGAGCGTTGAAGGGCTGACATCCAAATAGCCCGCCGCTTTTGGAATGTTGCCATCGCAAGCTTCTATCGCTTTTTCGATCGCCTGTTTTTCCGTCATCCAAAGAGGAAAGATTTCATGCACGGTAATAGGGCCGCTCATCGGCATGTCAACGGGTTCAACACGTTCCTGAGGTAAGTTCAACGGTGGAGGCAACATCTCTTGGGTAATCTCTTTACCCTCATTAAGAACCACTACATTACGCAATACGTTCTGTAACTGACGAACGTTACCTGGCCACTCATAGCGCTTAAAGCGCTCTACCACTTCAGGAGACAAGCGAACAAAACCTTTGCCTTCTTCTTTAGACATATAACCCAACAGCGAATAAGCGATTTCGATGACGTCATCGCTGCGTTCACGCAAAGGCGGCAGATGCAATGGTATAACATAGAGACGGTAATATAAGTCTTCCCTAAAACGCCCTTCCTGCACTTCTTTCCATGGATCACGGTTGGTTGCACAAACGAATCGTACATCCACGCTTTTCATCTTAGAAGAGCCGACTTTTTGAAATGTGCCCGTCTGAATAAAGCGCAGCAGTTTTGTTTGCAATTCTAGATCCATCTCGCACAACTCATCGAGAAATAGTGTGCCACCGTCTGCTAATTCGGCTGCGCCTTGTCGGTCAGCCGCGGCACCTGTAAAGGCACCTTTCACGTGACCAAACAACTCACTTTCAATCAAATCTTTAGGAATCGCAGCGCAGTTAATAGCAATAAACGGTTTGTCACCGCGTTTACTCGCCGCATGAATCGCCTCAGCACACACTTCTTTACCTGTACCACTTTCTCCGGTAATAAAAATGCTCGCTTTACTGGTCGCGGCCGAGTCTATGGTGCGATAAACCGCCTGCATGGTCTGACTACTTCCGATAAAGCCCTGATAATTCTGATTATTAAGGCCATCGGCATCATTTTTTAGCTTGCTGGCTTTGCGAATAGCGTTGTTCACGGTGACACGCAGTCGATCCGCTTCACAAGGCTTGATCAAGAAGTCCTGAGCCCCGTGGCGCATGGCTTCAACCGCAGTATCAATCGAACCATGCGCAGTCATGAAAATAACTGGAACATCAGGTGATTTCTGTTTTACGGCATGCAAAACGTCCATCCCTGTCATATCTGGTAATCGAAGGTCGAGAAGAATTAAATCAGGCTCACGTGCGGCGATGCTTTCTATTGCTTCGCGCCCCGTCCCTACTATGTTGATATCTATTTCAAGTGGAGTGAGATAAGAACGATACAATGCCGCCACGGACACTGTATCTTCCACCATCAATAAGTATTTTGCTTTTTGTGGTGTGTAATTGTGTTGCATAACCTAGCCATTTATTTTTGCATTTTGCTTCATGATTGCATTAGAAGTTGCATTTTGCAAACAAACAAGGACTAAACCATACAACTAGTATGAGAATTGAACAAAAATGGTATTTTATACTTGGCACGCTAAATGCTTGGTACTTAATGACCCTAACGGGTCACCTAGCCAACTGACGTTGTTAGTGAATACAATATTCACGAAATTACAGCCAATAGAGACGATTTCTATTGGCTATTTTTTTATCTGACTGTAGCTCAGAATCCATGGCTAAGAGTTCGCAATAAATTGCTTTCTTAACTCTTCAATCTGATCACGTGTTTTCGCCGCCATCTCGAACTCAAGGTTTTGTGCATACTTGTACATTTGACCTTCTAACTTACTGATCTCTTTATCCAATTGCTGTGGAGTTAAAGACCCATAGTTAGCCGCATCCTCTGCGACTTTAGACAGCGCAACCACTTTACTTGATTTCTGTTTGCGAGATTTCGCAATATCGCCGATTTCCATAATATCTTTGATATTACGTTTTAGCGCCTGTGGTTTAAGCCCCATGGCCTCGTTATAAGCATGCTGTTTTTCGCGACGACGGTTGGTTTCATCCATCGCTTTCTTCATCGACTTCGTAATGCTGTCAGCATAAAGAATGGCTCGACCTTCAAGGTTACGAGCAGCACGACCAATGGTCTGAATCAGAGAACGTTCTGAACGTAAGAAGCCTTCTTTGTCCGCATCCAAAATCGCAACCAAAGACACTTCTGGCATGTCCAAACCTTCTCGCAACAAGTTAATCCCCACCAATACGTCAAATTCGCCTAAACGCAAATCTCGAATGATCTCGACCCTTTCCACTGTATCGATATCCGAATGAAGATATCGTACCTTAACACCATGTTCATGGAGATATTCGGTCAGGTCTTCCGCCATACGCTTAGTCAACGTAGTGACAAGTACGCGTTCATCTTTTGCAGAGCGGATACGAATTTCGGACAACAGATCATCAACCTGAGTAGCCACAGGACGAACTTCGAGCTCAGGATCCAATAACCCTGTAGGACGAACCACTTGGTCAGCCACTTCACCCGCCGATTTCTCTAACTCATAATTACCCGGCGTCGCAGAAACAAAAATCGTCTGCGGTGCCAGTGCTTCGAATTCTTCAAATTTAAGCGGTCGGTTATCCAGAGCAGAAGGTAAACGGAAACCAAATTCCACCAGCGTCTCTTTACGCGAACGGTCACCTTTAAACATTGCGCCAATCTGCGGAACAGTAACGTGGGATTCATCAATCACTAATAAACCATCATGTGGCAAGTAATCAAAAAGTGTCGGTGGCGGCTCACCCTCGTTGCGTCCACTCAAGAATCGAGAGTAGTTTTCGATACCCGAGCAGAAACCTAGCTCGTTCATCATTTCAATATCAAATTGTGTCCGCTGAGTAATACGCTGCTCTTCCAGCAGTTTATTATTTTCAAGCAGATACTTACGGCGCGACTCGAGTTCAACTTTAATACTCTCAATCGCTTCGAGAATGCGTTCGCGCGGTGTGACATAGTGAGTTTTCGGGTAGACCGTAAAACGCGGTAAGTCTCGCTGTTTTATCGCACCAGTGAGCGGATCAAATAAGCTGATGCATTCGACTTCTTCATCGAACATTTCCACGCGCACCGCATCTTGGTCAGATTCAGCAGGGAAAATATCAATCACTTCACCGCGCACACGGAACTGACCGCGCTCAAACGCTACATCATTGCGGGAATACTGAAGCTCCGCCAACCGACGCAGCATATCACGCTGATTGATCACATCTCCTCGGCGTAAATGAAGCATCATCTTCAAGTAGGAATCAGGGTCACCCAGACCGTAAATCGCGGAAACAGAAGCCACGATGATGGCATCTTTGCGCTCCAGCAACGCTTTGGTAGCAGAAAGACGCATTTGCTCAATATGAGCGTTAACAGATGAATCTTTCTCTATGAAAGTATCCGTCGTCGGCACGTAAGCTTCAGGCTGGTAATAGTCGTAGTAGGAAACAAAGTATTCAACGGCATTATTAGGGAAAAAAGCTTTCATCTCGCCATAAAGCTGAGCTGCAAGCGTCTTATTCGGCGCAAGTAAAATCGTCGGTCGTTGTGATCGAGCAATGACATTCGCTAGGGTAAACGTTTTACCAGAACCCGTAACACCCAACAGGGTTTGATGTGCAAGTCCAGCTTCAATTCCTTCTAAAAGCTGCTCTATGGCTTTAGGCTGATCACCGGATGGGCGATAGTGTGATACCAATTCAAACGCCTTACTCATTACACTTTCTTCCTACAGTCTGAACGAGGAACTATTGTCGCTGCTTGCCTTACAGCATGGCAAGTCATAATTGTTATTTACCATTGCGAAAACTTTATATGCGATTCTTTCCCATTGATAAGCACTCATGAAACAGTTTCATAACTACGAATCGAACTTGTGTTTCAGATCTACCACGGCTAAAAAATAACGTTCGCATCAATCTAAAAAGTTTGTTAATATCGTCGCCCCACCGAGTTATACCCATCTAAAATACCCAAATAATAATCCACTGGTTTTCCCCAAAATTTCCAATCTTGACATTAAATTGACCTTTCTCTCGCAGTTTAGAACCGTTAGAAAAAACAGTGGATAACAAGATTTATAAAAGCAAAATCATTAAGTTAGATAAATTATACAATCGATTACATTTAGAGTTTTCACTTAAATGAAACCACTTCAAATGATTGCTCAAGTTTCATCAACACACTTATCCACAAATTTGGTGGATAAGTAAATCCAGCGTAATACCCATAAGGGGTACAGAAAAGTAAACTATTTTTTTTGAAAAAAATTAGCTGAATTTTTTAGTGTAAAGGTTGACACTCCCCGTCCCTCTAAGTAACATCCGCACCGCACTAAGCAATTCCCCCTTAGTTCAGTCGGTAGAACGGCGGACTGTTAATCCGTATGTCGCAAGTTCAAGTCTTGCAGGGGGAGCCAAATTCAAGAAAAAAGACGTCCTAGGACGTCTTTTTTTGTATCTATCACATTTAATTGCTTTTTACTGCTGTTTAATTACTTGACCTCAAACTTTCTAGCCCTCTTTAGGAAGTAAGAACAGACCTCTTGGATTAAATTCTAAATAAGCATGTTTGGTCAATTCGTGGCTAAACTGTGCGGAGTTGAGTTGCAATAGCAGTTCCTGTTCGTGCCATCTCACCGTGACTTCATACATTGACCCCATATAAGCGAACTTCAGTATTTCACACGCTTGGCTGTTTTCGCCTTGTGTGTTCAAAGTAATTGCTTCAGGGCGAACGCCAATCTGGTATTCACCATGTGTCTTGCCTAATGTTGCATCTGGGTCAGCGTCAATAGAATAGCCATTAATATGGATGCGTTCACCATCAAAATGCCCCTGAAATAGGTTTGCCTCTCCCATAAAGTTCGCCATAAACATTGATTTCGGTGATTTGTATAGCTCTTGAGGTGAACCAATCTGCATGATTTCACCACTTTTCATGACAATCACAGTATCAGAAACAGCGAATGCTTCTGCTTGATCGTGTGTTACATATAGAGAAGTGATGTCGAAGCGTTTTTGTAACTCTCGAATCGTTTCACGCATGCTACGGCGTAAATTAGCGTCTAAGTTACTCAAAGGCTCATCAAATAACAGTACTTTAGGTTTGAGAACTAAAGCGCGGGCGAGCGCCACTCGCTGTTGCTGCCCACCAGATATTTGGTCTACAAAACGTTCACCCATACCTTCCAGATCGACGATTTTCAAAGCTTCATCAACTCGCTGGCGAATTTCTTCTGCGGGTAGCTTAAGCATTTTTAGTCCATAAGCGACGTTCTCATACAAAGACATGTGAGGAAATAGGGCGTAGGATTGAAACACCATACAGATATCCCGTTGCTGTATTGAACGTTCAGTTACATCTTCCCCATCAATAAAGATTTGACCACTAGTTGCTTTTTCTAGCCCCGCGACTAAACGTAAGACTGTAGTTTTACCGCAACCTGATGGGCCAAGCAGTGTGACAAGACTACCTTTCTTTATTTCCAAATCCAGATTATTGATAACGGTGTTGCTGCCGAACCGTTTGCAGATATTTTTCAGTACAACGAAGTTTTGTTTTTCCACGATGATATCTCCTAAGAATCTTGATTAGTGGCTTTTGAGCGAGATATACGAGCTTCGCCGACCAGCAGATCAAACAACAATATGATGGCTAACATCACCACAATAAGGACGGAGCCATAAGCAATAGCAATTCCGTATTCTCCGTCTTCGACTCGATTCAGAATATACGATGTTGCAACACGGGTTTCGGGTGTAACTAGGAAAATAATGGCACTCACAGTTGTCATTGCGCGCACAAAACTGTAAACCAGTGTCGATAAAATCGCTGGGCGCAACAGTGGCAAAATGATATGACGAATGGTTTGTAAAGAACTTGCACGCAAGCTCAAAGAGGCTTCATCGAGCGACTTGTCGAGCTGTCCAAGTCCAGCAATGCCAGAACGAATCCCGACGGGAACATTTCGCATTACCATAGAAATCACGACAATGGCTGCCGTTCCTGTGAGATAGATTGGCGCATCATTAAATGCCAGAATATAAGACACACCAGCCACAGTTCCGGGAACCGCAAAACATAGCATGGTTGAAAACTCGATGACCTTTTTGCCGTAAAACTGTTGGCGAACAACAACATAAGCAATCAGTAAACCAAATAATGCTGTGATAGGAGCCGCGACTCCAGCATAAATCATCGTTGTGATAAGTGAAGGCCAAGCACCATCAGACATACCATTACCAAATAGGTTGATGTAGTTTTGCAACGTGAGAGTGTAATCAACCCCCCAGTTCACCGTGAAACTACCGAAGAAGATGCTTCCATATAGAAGCACATTAAACACCATCCATATGTAGAGGGTAATGGTGACTCCTAGCTTGAGAGATGCTGGCATTTCCTGCACATCGCCACGATAAGCTTTGCCTGAGATTGTCACGTAAGAGCGTTGACCTATCCAAAGATACTGTACGACAAATATTGCAAGAGAGAACAGTAGCAAAACTGAACCAAGCGTACTGGCGGAGGCATAATCTAATTGAGCACCAGCAATATAAAAATAGATCTGAGTAGCTAGAACATCAAAGCTTCCCCCAAGCACCAGAGGGTTACTAAAGTCTGCAAGAGACTGCACGAAAATAATCAAGAATGAGTTGGCCAGAGCAGGTTTCAATAAAGGAAGAATGATGCCAAAAAATGTCTGATAGCGGTTGGCTTTCAGAGTATAAGATGCTTCTTCCAATGACGGATGTAGTGACTTCAAAGCTCCATCCAAAATCATGAATGACATAGGTGCAAAAGCAAGTACCTGAGCCAGCCAAATGCCTGTAAAACCATATAACCAATTGGTCTTTTGAAGCCCAAACCACTCGACCATTAGTTCAGTGATATAACCAGACCGACCTAGCATTAGAGTGACACCAAGACCTACGATGAAAGGAGGTGTAACAATTGGCAGTATTGAAAACACTCTAGCAATAAAGGCTGAACGTCTTGCAATACGAGTGGTATAGATAGCGAATATCAAACCGAAGAAAGTAGCTCCAACACCTACTGCAGTTCCAAGAACAATAGAATTACGAATCACGGACAAAGTATGAGATTGTGTGAGAATCTCCATAAACTGCCATGCGGTCCACAACCCCATGTCATCTTTAAACATGGGTAGAAAAATCGCAACACTCGGAAAAATGATAAAAATAGCAATTAGCAAAATGATGCTAATCAGAGAACCAATGACGAAATGATCACCACCTAAATACTCTAGTCGGGCAAAAGCGATTGTCATCACGGCTCCCAACCCAACAAACAGAAGTATTGTGGAATAACCTAACCCTTGATGAGTGAGCCAAGAACTAGCGAGTATTGCAAGCATGCAGAACACTGAATAACCAATATCAATGTAGTGACGAACTTTATGATTGCGGCCTAATGGCTGAAGCGGACGAATTGCTAGAAACGCTGGCAAACTAAACCAGAACCAAGATATGTTCAGAGAACTCCACCCCATGGCGTCATAAAATTCGTCAGAGGTTGATTCAAACAGACCATAGTCCAAAGCAAAGGATGGCAGAAGAATAAAACTAAAGAACACAACGCCAAGCCAGTAAAATACAGCATCTATTCGCCGTGGCTGGCTGTTCGCGAGGTTCAATGCTTGAGTTCGCTCGTTCATTATGGAACCTTTATTTTGAGTTGCATTCAGCCTGCCCACCCAATACTGGCAGACTGAATGTCAGGTGATAAAAACCGTCAAATGACGGTCAGAAATACTAGGGAGGTTAGTTGCCCATTTTGACGTCGTTTACCCATTTGGTAATTAGACGCTTACGTTCGTCGGATGAACCGTAGGTTTCCATGTCGTAGTTAATTAACTTTAGTTCTTTTGGATTCAACGCATTAGGTGATTGTTCAGCCTGAGTATTCGTCAAAATTTGGAACGACTCGCCTTGTTTCCAAGCCAATTCCTGACCTTCTTTCGACAGTACCCAGTCAACGAACAATTTGGCGTTATCTAAGTTTCGAGCACCTTTGATGATACTCACTCCGCCAATTTCATAACCGGTTCCTTCACACGGTGAAATCAGCTCCAACGGAGCGCCTTTTGACTGTTCAAGAGAATAGTCGTGTAGGAAGCCAATACCGATTGCGATTTCTCCACGTGCCGAATTGCGAGACGGGGTAACGCCAGATTTGGTGTATTGAGAAACGTTTTTGTCTAGTTGCTTGAAGTACTCAAATGCACTTGGCTCGTCCCAAAGTTGAATAAAGGTCGCCAATGCTGTGTATGCTGTTCCAGAGCTTTGAGGGTCAGCTATCTGAATTTCTCCCTTGTATTCTGGTTTGGTGAGATCACTCCAACAACGCGGAATAGGAACCCCTTTCTGGGCAAGCCGTTCAGTATTAACACCGAACCCCAAAATACCCATATATACTGCAGATGAGTAGTTTCCTTTACGTTTAGCTGGATCTCGGAAGTTTGTCATGATGTTTTCAAGCTGGGTAGATTTATAGGCCTGTAGTAGGTCCATTTCGCCAGCTTGCGATTGTGGGTCAAGCGTACCGCCATACCAGACATCGGCACGAGGGTTATTCTTCTCCGCATCAATTTTTGCAAGTGTACTACCGGATCCATTGCGAACAAATGATGTCTTAACATCAAATTTTTCAGAAAACGCTTTGGTTTCGGCTTCACACATGGCGTTAGTGGCACTGCAGTAGACTACAAGCCGCCCTTCAGCTTGAGCGACGGGCGTTGCCATAACAGAGCCAAGGATACTTAGAGCGAGCAGCGTACGTTTTGCTTTTACAATCATTGGTTTTTCCCTCTTTATTAATGCCTGCCTGAATTCCTGATCAGGCAAGAAGCCAATCAGGTCACCATTAGAAGCATTGTCACGTTGTTAGATAGTAAAGCTTTCATGATATTGGTAGCTCATCGTCCGAATTCGGTTGCTGAGCCTTTATAAAAGGAAGCAGTTGTAAACTAATCACAGCTGCCGCCGCAGTAATCAAACAGAAAAATCCTTCCCACCCCCAATGCTCGATAGCGAGAGACATTGGATAACTCGCAAGCGCCGCGCCGAGATAACTGAATAAGCCTATAAATCCGGTAGCCGTACCAGCTAGGTCTTTCCTAGCGCATTCGGCGGCGGCCATACCAATCATCATCTGTGGGCCAAATACAAAAAAACCGATACAGAAAAAACATCCAGCTAGAAATCCTATATGCTGCACTGGGGTTAACCACAGTGCTGCAACTGAAGCAAAAATACCCAAGGCGAAAATCAAATTCATCGGTGCACGATTACCATGGAAATATCGGTCAGAACCCCAACCACCAAATAGCGAGCCCAAAAAACCACCCACTTCAAACATGGAAACCGCGCTATTTGCACTCAAGACGTCATAGGAATGCCGTTCCACTAGGTACAAAGCACCCCAGTCGTTAATTGCAATTCTCACGACATATACCAGCAGATATGACCCACACAGCAGCCATATGTAACGGTTTGTCAGCACATAGCGATAGACTGCTACATTGAAAGACAGTCCTTGTCCTTCCTTTTCATGTTCCAACTCAAGTGAATCATTGCGCCATTGACCAACGGAAGGTAATCCAATATGGGTCGGTTTTTCCTGTATGCGGTAACATAGCCAAATGCCAACTAATACAGCACCACAACCAGGGACGATAAACCCATAGCGCCAGCCAAAATTCAAACTAATAAAACCAATTGTGATAGGAATCAAAGCTCCGCTAAGGTTGTGGCAGGTATTCCAAATTGACCACCAGAACCCTCGCTCACTTCGTGAATACCAACTGGTTAGTATTTTGGCGCATGCTGGCCACCCCCACCCCTGAAAAAACGCGTTTATCGTCCATAGCAATGTGAACGCAAGTAATGAAGAGCTAAAACCAAAAGCGATATTTACAATACCAGTAGCTATCAAACCCAATCCCATAAAATATCGAGATCTGGAACGATCTATCATCAAGCCAGAAACAAACTTAGAAACACCATAGGTTAAATAGAACATGGTACCTAATAGACCAAAGTCGGAATAATCCATCCCTAAGTCAACCAACATCCCTGGTAGTGCAAAGTTGTAACTTTTACGGGTAAAGTAAAAAACCGCGTATCCGACATACATGGATACCATCAACCGAATGCGCCAATAACGATAAGCCTGATCGGTGTCCATGTTTGTGCTGTTGGTTTGTGTCGGCACAATGTTCATGCTTGTTTGTCCTTGTTAAATCTGATCCTAAAGAGAAGGAGAGGGAAAAACATGAGAAGGATTTGTATTCATCTAGGAAATATTCCTAGTTTCTAATCTGTTGGTAACGATTTTGTGGGTAGGTTAACAATAATACGAGTGCCACCAGGATTAGATGAAGTGGTTAGTTTAAGACTACCTCCAAGTGCGGATACTCGTTCAGTCAACCCTTTAATTCCTTGCCCACGGATGCGCCAGTCTTCAGGAAGGCCTATACCATCATCTTTTACTTCCAGAACCATGTCACTGCCCGGGAACAAGCTGATGTTTACATTACGAGCCTTGGCGTGTTTGGAAACGTTGTTTAGAAGTTCTTGAACAATACGAAACAGTGTCACACTGGTGGTGTCATCTAGCTTTTGTGGGTCCACACCAATATTTAGACCAACTTGAATACCCTGTTCAGTGAAACGCATTTCCTGAATCAATTGGCGAATTGCGTGTTCTAACCCCAGTTCATCAAGAATATGTGGCCTTAGTTGCTTCAACAATTGTCTGGTTGAGTGATGCACTCTCATGGCCAAAGATTGAATGCTCGTCGCTGCACTTCTAGCTTGTTCGTCTTCAGCTAGGCGTTGAGCCAACATGGATTGGATCTGGATGGCTGTGATGTTTTGGCCGATTTCATCGTGTAACTCTCTAGCCACTGATTTACGAATTTGTTCCTCGACGGAAACTAACTGACGTGCAAGGTTTTGCTTTACCGCCAGTTCCCTAGCCAGTCTTTGGTTAACTTTCTGGAGCAACATAGATAATTGATGTTGACGACTGATAGCAATACCTAAGCCCAGACCAATCAAGGCCTGGCTGGACATAAAGATCAACAGCTCCTGATCGGATTCAAATGAGCCACTGAGCTGTCTTGCTGTAGCAAGCAATATACTGTTTAGACTGCTTGCCAACACTCCGCCTTGCCATCCATAACGATAAGCCAGAAATATTGTCGGTAACATGATGATCAACAGAGCAAATGGCTTCATTTGGTCAAGCAGAGTAAGCTCCGCCAGCAATCCCGATGAAAAGAAAAATAGGCTCCAAACCAACATCTTTGGCTGTAATTTCACATCCTGATGTATGAGCTGCGGTGTCAATGGTGACCAAGTTTGGTGACGTAGATAATCTGCCACCAGATACAAAAACGGTGTTAATACAATGCCGCCAGTTAGGGATGCGACTGTAACTGCGGTTATCGTATCTGCGTTGATGCGAAGAGGTTTACCAAGCATTACAAACGTTAGTCCTGTGGCTGCGCTGTGCACGACAACCAACGCAACGATCAACAACAACTTTTGCCAGTAAAGAGAAATGTGTTGCCAACGTTGGCGAGCAAAAGTTACTGTGGCCCAAGCAACAAACGGCATCAACAACAATACCGAGTCCGCCTCCGTTGGCAAGTACGCCCAAATAGCGCCTGCAAGTAGTAAATCACTGACCAACAACACCCAGATGTAATTAGGCTTCACCAAGAGATAAGCAGCCAATCTAAGTCCAGTTGGAAACAACAAATAGGCGTGTAACGGAGCTTGACTTAAATACTGACTAATATTCCATAAACTAAACTGAGTGATACTGTAGAGTAAAAAGCTGAATAATAAGTTGAACACAACTCCAGACATACTCAGCCTTCAGCAAGCAAATGGTGATGAATGGCGAAACGGATTAAGTCAACGTTGTTAGTTAGGTTTAATTTGCTAAGGATATTAGCTCGGTGAACATGAACCGTTTTGTGACTAAGAAAGAGTGACTGTGCAATTTCTTTGACTTCTTTTCCCTTAATCAATTGGTCGAATACTTCTAGCTCACGTTTTGTCAGCTCTACCAAAACATTGTTGATATCTGGATTACTAAGATTAATCAGTGCATCAGCGCACAAATAACGCTTACCTGATGCAACAGTGCGGATTGCGCTTGCTAGTTCACTAGGGCCGCAGCGCTTGGACAAGTAACCTTGCGCACCAGCATCAAGCGCTTTCTTTACGAAAGATGCAGAATCGTAGATGCTTAAAATTATAGCTTTAAACGCAGGATCACTCCGACGAAGCCTTTCCAAAAGACTCAAGCCATTTTCGTCAGGCATGGATATATCGATAACAGCCACATCCACAGGAGTCTGAGTTAATGTATGGAAGGCATCCTTAGCGCTATCAAATTCACTAGCTACAACAATATCTTGTTCTAGGTTCAGTAACTGAGCAAATCCGGAACGCACGATAGTATGATCGTCAATCAAAGCTATTTTTATCATCGCTGTTTACTTATATAACTTGTGTTAACACTCTGAATATTGAATAGCAGTCTATCGGGTATTACATTATGTTATCGAGACGTAATGCACAGCGTAATTATTTCTATTAGTTGCAGAATCGACAAGGATTCAATTTTCCAAGTTTTAAAGCGCTCCAAAATCCCCAATCAGTATTTAGACAACGGTTATAAGTGTATTAAGACCTCCTAAATAAGCTTGGTAAACTCTTTCGCAAAATCAATGACATTCTTAGACAATGCGGTAACAACTCAAAGACTATCCACGTCTTCTGGTATTAATCCACCAAGTAGTGCTTTTCGCCACTGCCCGGAATGTGGGTCGTAAGCACCAAAACCGGAGCTATACTCCCAATAATTCCAGCTATACCCTCTCTTTTCTGCTTCCCTTGTAATGAATGCAGTCCAAGCTTGCTGATCCTCTGGCGGAGCATATAGGCTGTATACCCCAAACTCACCAATATTTATTTCAAATCCACGGTTTGGTGCCGCGTTCCATTTATCTACAACATTTAGGTAATCGAGTAGCACTTTACGCTGGGGTTGTGTCGCCAACCAACGAGTACCGATCCATGCATCGGTGCCTTCAACCCATGAAGCTCCCTGATGAGTAAATTTAAACGGTTCGTAGAAATGTACAGTGATGATTGTGTTCTTGGGATTCGCCGCCCTCGGAAGTCGAAGATATGGCAGTTTCGCCACACCGCCCCAATCCGCAGTTCCAATCATGACCTTACGTTGCCCAAGAGCGTTATTTTGAGTTTTAGCATTCTTATTCCAAACAAGATTGGTTAACTCTACAACTAGGCTATTCCATTCTCTCACTCCAACGTCTTCATGAGGTTCATTTAGAAATTCAAAAATCAGCTGATCCTCTCCGTATTGACTGATAGGGAAACGGTTAGATATTTGCTGCCAGAACTTTAATAGCCGTGTACGCTGATAGCTATAATCTCTTTTGTCATAAAATAGTTCATTAAAATGATGGGTATTAATAATTACTTTTAAGTTTTCTTGGATTGCTTGATCAACCACCTCTTGAACCCGTAACATGAAAGCATCATCGATAGTGTTGGGATCGCTAGGCAGTGTATGCGCGCTCCAACGGATGGGAATCCTTACACTTGAAAAACCTGATTGACTGATGTTTCTAAAATCACTCGCCTTAATGGTCAGGTTACTATTCCACTCTCCTTCGTAAGTGGGAGATTCCAGATAATTTCCCATATTAATGCCCCGTCCAAGTAGCGTGTTGCTCAGCCCTTTGCTTTTATTCCAGTGATACATATCTGTGTAATAGCTTTTTTCTAACACAACAGATTGCTCACTTAGCTTGAAATTATTTATATCTGAGCCACACCCCGCAACGGCGAAGAGACTAAAAGCCGCGGTACTCATTATTTTTATTCTATAACTCATAAAAAAGCGTTCCCCTAAAGATCACGTTCATCATGCATCACTTCAATACTCTAAAAATAACTAAGCCCTACCTCCATAGAAGTAGGACTTATGTGAAGCCTGTGAATGGCAATGTTCCATCAATAATATTTGGATGTCTTAACAACAGTAATTATTTAGCATTCTTTCATTTAAAATATAAACAAAAATAAACACCCACCTTGGAGTTGATTATTTTCACGCTAGGCGTTACTCATATGGAATAAATCTAACTGTTTTATATTTGGCATATACAGGATAACCATTGTAATAGCTTGGTGGGAATTGAGGATTGGCGCTTATCCAGTTATTAATAAAAATTTGCATATAGTCTGAAACTTTTTGATTCGCTCTTCGAACTTGAACCCATCTATTTTGATAGCGGCTGAATACTTCCCAAGTCACACCATACTCGTCGATCGTAAATGCATATTTTTCCATGCTCCAAATCGACATACCATACTGCCCCAAGTCAATGTCTAGAGGAAACTGTTGGCCGCCAATCCATACGTTAGTGTGCAGTAAATTGGTTCCTCCCATTAACTCAATATCCACTTCATAATGACTGTATGTGCCAGCTTCTCCCGCATAAGTAAAAAAGGAGCTTATAGTCCCAGGTACAGCACCTGCCTGCATTTCGACTTCATAGCGACCACGTCGGACATATTGATCGGTTCGAATTTCAGAGCAACTCTTTCCATAAGACTCTGACTTTGCGTGCATAATTAATAAGTCAGCTTCGCGCCAAATATTTTGTGCTTTCCATGTACAATCAAACTCACTTCCCCCATTTTTCCAACCATCAGAAACAAGCCAGTTCATCCCGCTCCAATTCAAAGCGTAACTGGAAGAAGCAAACAAAATATTAAGTAGCACCGCATAACTACAGTTTCGTAGAATAGTGTTCATGGTTAATCTCTTAGCTAGGATAATATACCCGATGTATAACTTCATAGTTTTCAAGAACAAAGCACAACAGCAAAATATCTTTGTTTCCTCTTTTATTTCAGGAATAACTCTAGAATGATTTCTTAAAATTTGTCTATACCTATCTATGAAAATCGCAAACAAGTCATTTATGAAAACTTGAAACAATAGGCACTATCACAATTCCTTCTTCGTCATGAAATAGTTTCTTGGAGCTAGTAAAATTATTTAACTAGCAAACAAAATAAACATATCGTTGAAAACCATTGCCAAATACACATGAATGCCACTTGTAATATTCATAGACATGTCGTGTTATAAAAATCCAAATTTAAAAGCTAAAAATACATTTCTACCCCACAAGGGTTCACGACGAGAACAAAGATTTCTATTTGTATTGATAAAATTTCACGAGGTTAAAATGAATAAAAAACGGCTAGGTGTCGTTGCTATTGTTAGTTGTGGTTTTATTGGACTTAGTGGCTGTGCTGTTGAGAAAACTACGGCAAATAATACCAGCATGGGTCAAGAAGAGCTCATCACTAATGGCAACTTTTCACAGGGTACAGACGGTTGGTGGGCAGCAGGAGCTGATTTACAGGCTATCGATGAAATGGGCTGTATAACGTTTACCAAAAGGGGAAGTAACCCTTGGGATGTTATCCTTGGACAATCAGGACTGGCCTTGAAAAAGGGCGAAGACTACCATCTAAAATTTAGTGCGTTAGCGAAGCAGTCAATAAACGTCAAAGCGCTCGTACAACATAATGGCGCGCCATACACCAACCATTTTGTTAAGGATATTTATCTCAATCAAGAGTTGAAACCGTTTGAGTTTTCATTCAAGCCATCTGGTGATGACGATAGTGTGCAGTTTCAATTTCAAATGGGAACGGAAACACCAACAACAGTTTGCGTCAAAAATGTATCTTTAACCGGACCTCAATATGTTAAAGAAAGCGACCTTGCTAGCGTTAGAGTCAACCAAGTCGGCTACTTTGTCCGTGGCCCTAAACACGCAACGGTTGTTACTAAAGAAACATCACCTATGGATTGGAAGCTGTTAGACGCTGACAAGAAGCTAATCGCTAAAGGTCAGACGATTCCATTTGGCTTAAATAAAGCCTCTGGTGAACACGTTCAATTAATCGATTTCAGCAGCGTGCAAACTCCGACGAAGAAAGCGATCTTGGAAGTTGACGGGCACCAGAGCCATCCATTTGCCATTGATAACGCCATCTATAGCAATATGAAGTATGACGCGCTCTCTTTCTTCTATCAGCAACGAAGCGGTATTGATATTCTCCCTGAATTTGTTCAAAGAGCCGATCTCGCTCGCCCAGCTGGACACAAGCCAGAAGTCGTTACTTGTTTTAATAAAACCGATGCAAAGGGCAATCAGTGGCCAGGTTGTGACCTATCATTAGATGTCACTGGAGGCTGGTATGATGCGGGCGATCATGGGAAGTACGTAGTAAACGGTGGTATTTCATTGTGGACACTGACCAATTACTACGAAAGAGAAAAACTGGCCGCCCGTGCTAACGCTTTTGCGGATGGAAAAGCCAAACTTCCGGAAAACAAAAACAACTTCAACGATCTTCTCGATGAATCTCGCTGGATGATGGACTTCATGATGTCAATGCAAGCGCCTGAAAACAGCAAAGTTTCGGTTCCTGTTGGCGATCAATCCAACCAACTGGATCATTTGAAGCTAACGGAAATTGATGCCAGTGGTATGGCTTTTCATAAGGTCGCAGATGATGCTTGGACGGGAATGCCTTTACCTCCTCACAAAGATCCACGTGATCGCTTCCTGAGCTATCCAACAACCGCCGCTACACTTAATTTGGCTGCAACTGCCGCTCAATGTGCTCGAGTTTGGCAAGATCTGGATGCAAGCTACGCCAAGCGCTGCTTAACTTCTGCAGAAAAAGCATGGAAAGCGGCCAATCAGCATAAAAACGTGTATGCCTACGACAACTTTGTCGGCTCCGGTCCCTATGATGATACTCAGCTAGACGATGAGTTTTACTGGGCGGCAGCAGAATTATTTATCACAACAGGGAAAGAAGAGTACAAAAAGGCAGTTCTATCATCACCTTATTATCTCGTAACTCCGAAAGGAGATATTGAAGCGACCGGAGATCTCTACTGGCAAGGAGTGAGCGCTGCAGGAACTTTGTCTCTTGCGATTGTTCCAAATAGCTTACCGGAAAAAGAGATAGAAAAAGCGCGCGCTAACATTATCAAAACTGCGGATGCTTACTACCAGTCTATTGAGAGTGAAGGCTATCAAATTCCTTACAGCACAAAAGAGTACCCATGGGGTTCAAATTCAAACTTAATGAATCGCAGTATCTTCATGGGAGTTGCTTATGATTTCACCAAAGATCAAAAGTACGTAGATGGCATCATCAATGCGATGGACTACATCTTAGGACGTAACGCTTTGGACCAATCTTATGTTTCAGGCTACGGTAGCCGCCCACTTACCAATCCACATCACCGTTTTTGGGCACATTCCGCGGACAGCAATTCGCCGATAGTCGCTCCTGGTGTCATGTCTGGAGGTCCAAATTCAATCAACTTCAGTGACCCTGTTGCGGCGTCAATGAAGGGCAAGTGTATTGGGCAGACTTGTTGGAAAGATGATATTGGTGCGTGGACACTGAATGAAATTACGATTAACTGGAATGCTCCATTCTTTTGGGCTGCGAGCTTCTTAGACGAAACAGTTCAGTAATTAACGGTTCTGCAATCAAATAATCATTAAGTTAATAAGCCGAAAATAAATCCTATTTTCGGCTTATTTTATTTATCGATTATCAATAGAAATGTCTAACTCACGCGTTTCAGTTCAATCAAGATTGCGCTTTCTGCGTCAAGAATTGGCATGGTTAGGCCGACGTTCTGACACCACTCACCAGACATTTCACAACCAGATGCAGTCCATTCAGGTTGGCAAGCCACAATGTGGTTGAAGTTCTCCGGCTTATCAATCACTGATACTTGATAAGTTGATTCTGGGTCTAATCCGACAATACGAAGATGACCACTTAATGAATACGTTGGCATAGCGAGCTGAGAAACCAATACCACAGCTTGTGATTTGTCTTGCGATACCACCGCATGAATTTGATGCGCTTTATCCTCACTTGGAATCCGCCAAGTTGTTCCGCTGTGCAACAATGGGCGCAGCGCTTTGTGTAGCTTCACATAGTGTTCAAAACCTTGCTTCTCTTCTTTGCTCTCTTTTACCGGGTCTAGCTCAATACCCATATGACCAAACAGAGCCGTTAAGCCTCTGAATTCAATACTGTGGCGACGACGTGTACTGTGGCAATGGCTAGCACCGATATGACTCCCCATCACTTCAGGCGGGAAGAAATAGCTCATTCCTAGCTGAATGGTCTGACGCTCTAAAGCATCGTTGTTATCAGACGCCCAGAAACGATGAGTCCTTTTCAGTACCTCGTAATCAATACGGCCACCACCTGCTGCGCAGGATTCAATTTCCACATTCGGGTGCTTAGCGCGAACTTTATCCACCAGCTGGTAATAACGCTGCGTTTGCTTATGAGCCGCGGCCATTCCCCCATGAGCAGGCTGAACCACTTCCCTGTTCATATCCCATTTGATGTAAGCGATATTGTAAGTGGAAAGAAAATGATCTAATCGCTCAAACAGATAGTCAAAGGCCTCTTGGTTTTGCAGATCAATCACATACTGATTGCGTCCTGTAGGCTGCTCATACCCTTCCACAGCCAGCAACCAATCGGGATGCTGCCTGTAAAGGTCGGAATTTTTGTTGATCATTTCTGGTTCAAACCACAAACCAAATTCCATACCGAGTTGATTAACATGCTCAACAGCTGGAGCGAGGCCTTGAGGATATTTCCTTTCATCAAGGAACCAGTCACCCAGCGCAGCTTTATCGTCATTTCGACCTTTAAACCAACCGTCATCAATAATAAAGCGTTCGACACCCATGGCTGCCGCCTGAGTTGCCATTGACATAATGTATTCGGGATCGTGGTTGAAATAGATACCTTCCCACGTATTGAGGTGAATTGGGCGAGGCTTTGCTACAAACTCTTTCGGTAAAATACGATGACGTACATGAGCGTGGAACTGCTGACTCATGCCGTTCAGACCTTTATCGCTGTAGCTGGCATAAAGCCATGGCGATGTGACACTTTCTCCCTGCGCTAATGACACTTCACCAGCGAAATAAATCACTTCAGCTTGCACAAGACGACGACCATCGGCCTTAACATCCGCGCGCATGCGGTGGTTGCCGCTCCAAGCAAAATGAAAGCCCCACACATCACCCTGCAATTCATCAAAATGCTGCTGGCCTGCAATCAATGCCGGATAGTGTTCATGAGACGTGCGTCCGCGACGGTTTTCTTGCTGATAACCACCATGCATTAAAGGCTGGCGAGCAGTTTGAAACTCGTGAACCCAGCGGCCAAAAAATGTCATCAGTTCGTTGGCTCTAGTAGGTAAAGGTAAAGTATTGGCTAAGCGATTAACCTGATAAACACCCGCCTTTAAATTGGTTAAAGTATGACGGGTTTTCACCACGTCATCAGCGTCTAAACACAGTTCCGTCGTCAGCGACAAACCTGCCAGTTCATCAACACTTTCAATACGCACCCCGGTGTCAATTTCTACTATTTGCTGAACAACAAAGACCGGAGCCCAGTCCAAGCCGTCGCGATGCCCTTCGACACCCGGGCTACTGAAAACACCACGCCCCAATTCTGGGCTTAATGTCATTGAAACATCTTTGTCGAGGCGACCAAAAGGCACAGGACGATACAAACTCTTCCTATAGTTTTCCAAAGCACCTTGAACGGGTTTGCCCCAATAGAGAATCTCTGCAAACTCTCCGACCTCAACGATGATCTGGCTCTGTTTACCGGTTAAGTTAATTAATACTGGCTCCGTCACTGTCTGTTCCCTTCAAACCTTTTAATTTCCGATATCATAAGCAAAACTGAAAAACTTTCTGTGATTAAAGCCATAATCATGGAAACGTTTCCATGCATCTACAGGTTTCGCTATTTTTGTTAGAAAGTATGGAGTTTGAGAAATGCTGACCATAAACAAGCTTAAAAGCTTGAGCTTGCGCAGTAGTTAGGCTTTAAGCACTTGAGTTGTCTAAATAACCGATATTTAATGAGTGCCAGCTAAGGTCTTAGAACCTGAAAACATTTTCACAAACAGTAGAATCATGTTCAGAGAGCCGCTGAAATCACTTAAGCAAAACAACTTAAGCTTGTATGGCATAAGTACTAAACGTTCTCTTAGAAACCTAAGGTAAATATCACTATGGCGACCATAAAAGACGTTGCACGGGAAGCGGGTGTATCCATCGCGACCACTTCACGCGTCATTAATAACGCCCCGCACACCAGCGAAACCGCCATCATTGCGGTTAAAGCCGCAATGGAAAAGCTGGGCTATCGCCCGAATGCAAATGCTCGCGCACTGGTAAGCAAATCTTCCAATGCCATTGGCGTTTTGGTCAGTGATGTGTCTGCGCCTTTTTTTGGCATCATGGTGAAAGCAATTGATACCATCGCCAGTGAACAGGAAAAGCAACTACTGGTTGGTAGCGGCTATCATGATGCAGAAAAAGAGCGTAACGCTATCAATCTGTTAATTAACAGCCGCTGTGAATCGCTTGTGCTGCATAGCAAAGGCATGAGCGATCAGGAGCTGACAAAACTTGCGAAAGAAGTACCCGGTATGGTGCTGATCAACCGTGTTGTGCCTGACATCGCTTCGCGCTGTATCGCATTAGATAACCGTAAAGGGGCTTATATCGCTACAGAGTATCTGATTAAAAATGGGCATAAACACATTGGTTATATTGCCTCTAGCCATAATATTGATGATGCCCACGACCGACTAGCAGGTTACTTTGATGCACTGCGCGATTACGGTATAGAAGCGAGAGATGAGTATGTGGAGTACGGTGAGCCCGACGAGCTTGGCGGCGAGCAGGCAATGGTCAACCTGATGGCAAAAAATACCGACATTACTGCGGTCTCTACCTATAACGACTATATGGCGGCAGGTTGTTTGGTGCTGCTTCAAGAAAATGGCATTCGTATTCCTGAAGAGATGTCCGTAATTGGGTTTGATGACGGACACATGGCTCGCTTTGTTTACCCGCGTCTCACCACTATTCGTTATCCCATTCAATTAATGGCAAACGAAGCGGTGAAACTTTCTTTGCAACTGGCAAATAATGAGAACGTAGAACGCTCAGAGTGCAAACTGTTTATGCCGACCTTAGTTCGTCGTTCCTCAGTAGGCAGAGCGCAATAAGCTCTGCCCTATCAGGTTTATCTAAAGTGCTTGAAGGCGAGCATCTATCTCTTGAGCATAGTTGTTCGCCTTTACTCCATAGATAATTTGCACGTTGCTTTTGTCCAGCAGAACGACACCAAAAGCTCCGTTGCATTTTAAGTAGTCAACATCAACCAGAGCGGAATCATTAAGTTGCAATCTTAATCTAGTCGCACACGCCCCCGAATGGACGATGTTCTCTAGTCCGCCTACAGCTTTTACGATGCCGTCAGTTTCCTGACCAATGTTCGGGTTTACTCTGACTAAAAAATTAAAAAACTGACGAATTTTATCAATCATAAAAACCTGCCGATAAATAAGATGATTTGCAGTAAATACAATAAATAACCCTACACTGTAAGTACATGAACCTAAATTACACCTTAGTCACACATACAGAACAATCAGTGTTTTCTGAACATGTTGTCATGCAATACATAGGAACATCATAACTGAGAGTTCTACGCGAATTCGGGCTACGAGTTCAATCTAGCGTGTAAAGTTTAAACTTTTTTTATTCTTAAATTGAAAACCTTATCTTTGGTTGGTTGTTATTGACTACGCAAAGCAGGATAATACCGAGATCGGAACGAAGACATTATATAATTATGACCGAATATCTTTTGTTGTTAGTCGGCACTGTGCTGGTGAACAACTTTGTACTGGTAAAGTTTTTGGGCTTGTGTCCTTTCATGGGCGTATCCAAAAAGTTAGAGACTGCAATTGGCATGGGGTTAGCGACAACGTTCGTTTTAACCTTGGCTTCCGTATGTTCGTATCTTGTAGAAAGTTACATCCTTAAACCATTGGGTATTGAATACTTACGCACCATGAGTTTTATCCTCGTGATTGCGGTGGTGGTTCAATTTACCGAAATGGTGGTGCACAAAACCAGCCCGACACTCTATCGTTTGTTAGGTATCTTCCTGCCTCTCATCACCACTAACTGTGCAGTTTTAGGTGTGGCATTACTTAACATCAACGAAAACCATAATTTCATACAGTCGATCATCTACGGCTTCGGCGCTGCTGTGGGCTTTTCACTGGTATTGATCCTGTTTGCATCAATGCGTGAGCGTATTCATGTAGCAGATGTACCGGCACCATTCAAAGGCGCATCTATCGCCATGATCACGGCTGGTTTGATGTCGCTTGCCTTTATGGGCTTTACCGGATTGGTGAAGTTGTAATGAGTACGATATTAATTGCAGTATTAGCTATCGCGGTACTTGCTGCCGTTTTTGGCGCTATTTTGGGCTTTGCCTCCATCCGCTTCAAAGTTGAAGCCGATCCTATCGTTGACCAAATTGATGCTATTTTGCCACAAACCCAATGCGGTCAATGTGGCTACCCAGGCTGTCGTCCTTACGCAGAAGCGATTGCCAATGGTGACCAAATCAATAAATGCCCTCCGGGCGGTCAGCAAACGATCGAAAAATTAGCCGACTTAATGGGCGTTGACGTTCAAGAGTCCGCACACGATCTCGATAGCAAAGTCAAAACCGTTGCTTTTATTCATGAAGATATGTGTATCGGATGCACCAAGTGTATTCAGGCTTGCCCTGTTGACGCGATTGTTGGCGGTACCAAAGCACTTCATACCGTAATTAAAGATGAGTGTACGGGTTGCGATCTCTGTGTTGCTCCGTGCCCTACAGACTGTATTGAAATGATCCCTGTTGCAACAACCACTGAGACTTGGAAATGGCAGCTAAATGCGATTCCTGTGGTTGATGTTACAAACGCTGCAACCACTCAGCAAAACAGCGGGGATTAAGGATTCATATGTTGTCATTAATCGAACAAATCAGAACGGGTAGCCTGTGGACATTTCCGGGCGGCATTCACCCACCAGAAAACAAACAACAATCGAATCAATCCGCTATAGCTCAGGCTAGTATTCCAAGTGAACTTGTACTGCCTCTTAAGCAGCACATCGGTAAGCCGGGCGATCTACTGGTCAGTGTTGGCGACAGCGTTAAAAAAGGTCAGGCATTAACCCAATATACCTCGACATTTATGTTGCCCATTCATGCTCCAACATCTGGCATTGTAAAAGCGATCGAACCGAGAACAACAGCGCACCCTTCCGGTCTTGCTGAATTGTGCGTCGTTATTGAAACTGACGGAAAAGATGAGTGGATTGAGAAGGCAAGCATTGAAGATTTTACTCAATACTCACCTGATGAGCTGATTGAAATCATCCGCCAAGCGGGTGTTTCAGGCATGGGCGGTGCCGGCTTCCCGACAGCAAAGAAAATTCAATCAGGTTTGTCACGCACTGACATTCTGATCATTAATGCTGCTGAGTGTGAACCTTACATTACCGCTGACGATGTTCTTATGAGAGAAAACGCTCAAGAGATCATTCAAGGCATCAGCATTGTCGAACACATTCTAAAACCAAAACTGACCATTATTGGTATTGAAGATAACAAACCGAAAGCGATTGAAGCGCTGCAAAATGCGGCGTTGAATAAAGACATAGTTATTCGTGTTATTCCAACCAAATACCCGTCAGGTGGTGAAAAGCAGCTGATCAAGCTCTTAACCAATCTTGAAGTACCCAACGGTCAAATCCCTGCTGATATAGGTTTGATGGTGCAGAACGTCGGTTCTATGCAAGCCATCAAACGAGCCGTTGTCGATGGCGAACCGCTAATTCGCCGTGTCGTTACACTCACTGGTAACAGTTTTAAAAAGCCGAAGAATGTCTGGGCTTTGCTTGGCACGCCCGTTCAGGCACTGCTTGATGAGTTTGGCTATCAGGCTGATAAAAAGCTTCCGCGTCTGATCATGGGCGGCCCAATGATGGGCTTTACCCTGCCGCATGCCAATGTGCCAGTGACCAAAACATCCAACTGTATTCTCGCTCCGACGCGTCAGGAAATTGCTCCACAAGCCTATGAGATGGCGTGTATTCGTTGTGGTCAATGTGCTGAAGTATGCCCTGCATCCCTTCTCCCACAGCAGCTTCAATGGCATGCAAAAGCAGAAGAATTCGACAAGTGTGAAGAACTGCACTTAAAAGATTGTATTGAATGCGGCGCATGTGCGTACGTCTGCCCTAGTGAAATTCCACTGGTTCAATACTATCGCCAAGCCAAAGCAGAAATCCGTATTCGCAAGCAGGAATCTGAAGCGGCTGAGCGCGCAAAAATTCGCTTCGAAGAGAAAAAAGAGCGTATGGAACGCGATAAAGCGGAAAGAGAAAATCGCTTTAAAGCAGCAGCAGAAAACCGTCGTCAAGAAATGACCACCAGCGATGGTGAAAACGCGATTGCTGCTGCCATTGCGCGCGTGAAAGCACAAAAAGAACAAGCAACAGCGACGTCCGATTCGGCGGTTAAACCAGCCGTTGCCGCCGCTATTGCCAAAGCGAAAGCAAAACAAGCAGAAGCAGCAAAAACAGGCGCAGCTGAACCTGATAACGCTGAGATGATCAAACTGCGGGAAGAGCGCAAGCGTCAGGCTCGTGAACGTAAGTTAGAAAAAGAGCAACAAACCGACACATCTGAAGCACCAGCTAACGATAAAAAAGCAGCCGTCGCTGAGGCTATTGCCCGAGCTAAAGCGCGCAAAGCGCAGCAAGAATCCGCGCCTGCTGAAGAAAAAGCTCAAGCTGAAACAGAAACTTCAGAAGACCCGAAAAAAGCAGCAGTTGCAGCAGCGATTGCCCGTGCCAAAGCTCGTAAAGCGCAGCAAGAATCCGCACCTGCAGAAGAAGAAACTCAAGCTGAAACTGAAACTTCTGACGATCCGAAAAAAGCAGCAGTTGCAGCAGCTATCGCCCGAGCCAAAGCTCGCAAAGCGCAGCAAGAATCCGCGCCTGCTGAAGAAGAAACTCAGGCTGAAGCTGAAACGTCTGGAGATCCGAAAAAAGCAGCAGTTGCAGCAGCGATTGCTCGTGCCAAAGCTCGTAAAGCGCAGCAAGAATCCGCACCTGCGGAAGAAAAAGCTCAAGCTGAAGCGGAAACGTCTAACGACCCGAAAAAAGCAGCGGTTGCAGCAGCTATCGCCCGAGCGAAGGCTCGTAAAGCAGAGCAACAAAACAAAAATACCGAGGAGAATAACTAGTGGCTTTCTTTATAGCTAGTTCCCCACATACTCATATTAAACGCAGCACTTCTGATTTAATGAAGTGGGTAGCGTTGTGCGCACTACCGGGCTTATTTGCCCAGACCTATTTCTTCGGTTTCGGTACCTTAATCCAGTTGGGATTTGCAGTTATTGTCGCGCTGTCATTTGAAGCGGCAGTGATGAAGCTACGTAAACGCCCTGCTCATCTTGCATTAAGAGACCACAGTGCCATTGTCACCGCTTGGTTATTGGCCGTTGCCATTCCACCAATGTCACCTTGGTGGATTGTGGTTATCGGTCTTATCTTCGCTATTTTGATTGCAAAACATCTTTACGGTGGGCTTGGTCAAAACCCGTTTAACCCAGCAATGGTAGCCTACGTGGTTTTGCTTATTTCCTTCCCTGTTCAGATGACAAGCTGGATAGCGCCACATCAGCTAGGTGCAGATGGCATCTCTTTTAGTGACTCGTTTTCTCTGATCTTTACTGGTTTCGACTCCGACGGTTTATCGCTGCAGCAAGTTCGAACTGGTATTGACGGAATGACGATGGCGACACCATTGGACTCAGTGAAAACTTCGCTCAAAGCAGGTCACACTTTATCTGAAGTAATGTCTCAGCCTCAGTTCGGTTCTTTAGCTGGCATTGGTTGGGAATGGGTCAATCTTGCCTATTTGACTGGTGGACTTGTTCTTCTGAGACTAAGAGTCATCAACTGGCATATCCCTGTTGCTTTTATCGCGAGCTTGTTGGTGATGAGCACATTAGCGACCCTGTTCGCACCGGGTACAACCGCCTCACCATTAGTTCATCTGTTGTCTGGTGCAACCATGTTGGGCGCGTTTTTCATTGCAACAGATCCGGTTACGGCCTCTACCACAGTGAAAGGACGTTTAGTGTTTGGCGCATTCATCGGTGCTATGGTGTTTATCATTCGCAGTTGGGGTGGTTTCCCTGACGGTGTGGCATTTGCTGTTTTGCTTGCTAACATGTGCGTACCGTTAATCGACTACTACACTAAACCTCGTACTTACGGGCACTAAGGAGCAATTATGCTAACCGCAATTAGAAAAAACGGTCTCATCCTTGCTACTTTTGCCTGCTTATCGACAGGTGTCGTAGCACTGACTCATCAACTGACTGAATCGCAAATCAAGAAGCAAGAGAAGATTCAGTTGTTGTCGATCTTAAACCAAGTGATTCCTAAAAAGCTGCACGATAACGAACTGTCACAATCGTGCATCTTGATTAATGACCCAGCACTTGGCACAGATAATTCAATGCCAGCCTATGTGGCGACACTGAACGACCAGCCTAGTGCAATAGCGATCGAAGCTATTGCTCCCGATGGTTATAACGGTGCGATTAAAGTCATTGTCGGCATTAAAAATGATGGCACGATTACTGGTACCCGAGTTCTGGCACATAACGAAACTCCGGGGCTGGGTGACAAAATTGACCTTAGAATCACTGACTGGATACTCAACTTTACAGGTAAATCTGTAACAGCAGACAACGAGGAACAGTGGAAAGTCCGTAAAGATGGCGGACAATTTGATCAGTTTACCGGTGCAACGATTACTCCACGAGCTGTGGTGAAAGCAGTGAAGAACGCCGTGACTTACGTGAATCAAAATCGTGAAGCACTGGCGAAACAAACCTATAACTGCGGAGATCAGTAATGAACAATGAACATAAAGCATTGATGAAAAACGGCATGTGGGAAAACAACCCCGCCTTAGTACAGTTGCTTGGTTTGTGCCCACTACTTGCTGTTTCTTCTACCGTAACCAACGCACTTGGTTTAGGCATCGCAACCTTACTGGTTTTAGTCGGTTCCAACGTGACCGTATCATTGGTTCGTGATTACGTACCTAAAGAAGTGCGTATTCCAGTATTCGTGATGATCATTGCGTCGTTGGTAACCTGCGTGCAACTGCTGATGAATGCTTACGCTTACGGGTTGTATCTGTCACTCGGCATATTCATCCCTCTCATCGTGACTAACTGTATTATCATCGGTCGCGCAGAAGCTTTTGCATCAAAAAATGATGTGCTGCCTTCCGCCCAAGATGGTTTGTGGATGGGGCTAGGCATGACTTCAGTACTGGTTGTTCTGGGTGCTATGCGAGAAATTATCGGTAACGGCACCTTGTTCGATGGCGCTGATCTGCTGCTGGGCGATTGGGCAAAGGTATTGAGAATTGAAATTTTCCATTTTGATAGCAGCTTCTTACTTGCTCTATTACCTCCGGGCGCGTTTTTCGGCGTGGGTCTGTTGATTGCTCTCAAAAATGTGATTGATAAGCAGCTTGCGGCGCGTCAGCCAAAACAAGAAAAACCAACTATCGAACGAGCACGAGTCACCAACGTATCGTCCTCATGAAAAACTATACTCAAACTACTTGGTGTTGCAGGTAGGCGGCAAGTGAGTGAATCCCCATGAGCATAGATAAACTATGTAATTGGGGTGAGCGAACGTAGCCAACACCGCTGCGACATCAAGTAGGAAGAGTATAAAAGACTGGAAACAGCGCAGAGCAATGAATAAAGATAAAAGAAGACAAATTCTCGAGCGACTGAGAGAAAACAATCCAAAGCCGGAAACGGAGCTCAACTGGAATTCACCATTCGAACTGCTCATCGCCGTTCTGTTGTCCGCTCAAGCGACAGATGTGAGTGTGAATAAAGCGACGGACAAGTTGTATGCCGTCGCCAATACACCCCAAGCCATCTTTGATTTGGGCGTTGATGGCGTTAAAGAGTACATCAAGACCATAGGTCTGTTTAACTCGAAAGCAGAGAACGTGATTAAAACTTGCCGTATTTTGCTTGATAAGCACAACGGTGAAGTTCCCGAAAACAGAGAAGCACTGGAAGCGTTACCCGGTGTAGGCCGAAAAACAGCAAACGTCGTTTTAAATACGGCATTTGGCTGGCCAACCATCGCTGTGGACACCCACATTTATCGAGTGTCCAATCGCACCAAATTTGCAATGGGAAAAACTGTCGATGATGTCGAACAGAAACTACTGAAAGTCGTTCCCGCAGAATTCAAATTAGACGTTCACCACTGGTTGATTTTGCATGGTCGATACACCTGTATCGCACGCAACCCTCGCTGTGGGAGCTGCATAATTGAAGACCTGTGTGAGTTCGCTTCGAAAACAGAACTGTAAATATAAAATTTACCCGGAAAGCTAGGAGTCCAAAATGTCAAACAACCGTGTTCTACATACCATGCTACGCGTAGGTGATTTAGACAAGTCTATCAAGTTCTACACCAACGTAATGGGTATGAAGTTACTACGTAAAAGCGAAAATGCTGAGTACAAATATACTCTAGCCTTCGTTGGTTATGGTGATGAGTCACAAGGCGCCGTTATTGAGCTCACTTATAACTGGGGTGTAGAAGAATACGACCTAGGTAAAGGTTTCGGTCACATCGCTATCGGCGTAGACGACATCTACGCAACTTGTGATGCAATTAAAGCGGTTGGCGGCAATGTTACTCGCGAGCCAGGTCCAGTAAAAGGCGGTACAACACACATCGCTTTTGTGAAAGACCCAGATGGCTACATGATTGAACTTATCCAAAACCGCCAAGCAAGTGCAGGCCTAGAAGGTTAAACCTTCTTTTAAACTGACGATAAACAAAAACACCGCCAGATGGCGGTGTTTTTGTTTATCTCTTTAAAGCGACAGTTCAGTACTAAACTTGCGTACGACCGAGTGAAATCACCACACGGCGGTTCTTATCTTTGCCTATTGGCGATTCGTTGTCGGCAATTGGACGACGTTTACCAAAGCCCTGCACCTGAATTCTGTCTTCAGGCAAACCGAGTGACTTAAAGTAATTGCGCAGTCTTTCCGAGCGTTTCTCCGACAGGCTTTGGCTCTCGTTTTTGCTGTCTGCAGAGTCTGTATAAGCCGCTACCAACACTAGGTCGATATCTTTGTTATAACGAATGTATTCGGCAATCTGTTCTAAACGCTTTTGAGACGCTTTGTTCAGATCGACACTGTTACCGCGGTCGTAATGAAGAATCGTGAACGAGATATCTTCGAAACTGTATGGCAGTAAATTGGCAATACAGTCACTGAATACGTTGTATTGAGCTTGGAATAATACTGAAGAGAGCGCCACTTCAATGCGTTGATCACGGCTTTGCCAATCCTGATAACTGAATGTCGGATAACGGCCTTTTTCCAGTTCACTTAATAGTGTCCATGCCGATTGGCCACCAATATAACCATCAAACTGTTTAAAGAACTGAATATTAGTGATGCGGTCAGCGCTTTCACCCGGTCTCCATGCTGGCGGCATTGAAACTAGGCTTACGTTACGTGTGTCCCCCATCGGGCGGCGCATTTTCAGTTCAAAGTCCAAATTCATTTTCTTACTGGCACGCGCAGAAAACTCCGCATCGCCGTAATTGGGGATAGGATGAACAAGCCGACACTCGAGTGGTGTGTTCGCCACCATCTGCCAAGTGGACTGCTGTGGCGTTGCCACATAACGCTTTTCTAGTGCCGAAGCGGCAACAGGCGTCAATAGAGTGGCAGCGGCTAAACTTGTCACAAGCCATTTATTCATAAGGACTTTTATCTCTTAATACTGCATGTCATCGTGGCGACACATTGCCACCAACGTAAATCTGAACAGAGTAATGCAAAAATCTCGCCAGCTTACCCCTAACTCTTTAATCTCAAATCGATTGAGAACCGATAATTAAGCCTAAATTGATACCACCGAATAGTGGACCAATTAATTCCTTCTAAATAGAGTGCTCAGGTTTTTCTTATAGTCATAACATGCAATAATGCCGCCCTTGTCACAATAACTAGAGCCAGCATGACTGATTTAAAAGAAGCAAAGACATTAAAAGAGCGTTTCCGTGGTTATTTTCCTGTCGTAATTGACGTTGAAACCGCTGGATTCAATGCCCAAACCGATGCTTTATTAGAGATTTGCGCAGTGACTTTGCGTATGGACGAAAACGGCGATTTGCAACCTGCTTCTACCATTCACTTTCATGTTGAGCCTTTTGAAGGTGCCAATCTAGAAAAAGCGGCACTCGAGTTCACTGGCATCTATGACCCATTTAGCCCACTTCGTGGCGCAGTGTCTGAAGATCATGCGCTAAAAGAGATCTACAAGCTGGTTCGTAAAGAGCAGAAAGACTCTGATTGCAGCCGAGCGATCATCGTCGCGCACAACGCCAACTTCGATCATAGCTTTGTTATGGCAGCAAGCGAGCGCAGTAAACTTAAACGCGTTCCTTTCCATCCCTTTGCCACTTTTGATACCGCTACGTTAAGTGGTCTTGCTTACGGACAGACGGTACTCGCCAAAGCGTGTAAAGCAGCTGGAATGGAATTTGACAATCGTGAAGCACACTCAGCGCTTTACGATACACAAAAAACTGCAGAGCTGTTCTGCGGAATCGTCAACAAATGGAAAGCTCTTGGTGGCTGGCCTGCTGTTGATAACCAAGAAAACAACTAAAACCAAACACGACTTGAATTGAGAATTATATGAATCCTGTAGTCATTTCCGTTTGCGTCATGCTGCTTCTAGCACTGATGCGCGTAAACGTTGTGGTTGCCCTAACCTTCAGCGCCATTGTTGGCGGTTTAGTGGCAGGTATGAGCTTAAATGATACTGTAGCAGCTTTCGAAAGCGGCCTTGGTGGTGGTGCGACTATCGCACTTAGCTACGCAATGCTGGGGACGTTTGCTGTTGCGATTTCTAAATCTGGTATCACTGACCTGTTAGCCCAGAGCGTGATCAAACGTATACATGGCAAAGAGCATGGTGCGGCAACAACCGGATTGAAATACGCTGTTCTGATTGCTTTGCTGTTGATGGCCGTCTCTTCACAAAACGTCATTCCGGTACACATTGCATTTATCCCAATTTTAATTCCGCCTCTATTAGGCGTATTTGCAAAACTCAAGCTAGACCGTCGCTTAGTAGCCTGTGTTCTTACCTTTGGTCTGATCACTCCTTACATGGTGCTACCTGTGGGTTTTGGCGGTATTTTCCTCAACAACATTCTGCTTAAGAACCTACGTGAAAACGGCCTGGAAAACATCACAGCGAGTCAGGTACCTATGGCGATGTTACTACCTGCTATTGGTATGATTGCTGGTCTATTGATTGCGGTATTTTTCACCTACCGCAAACCGCGTGAGTATCAAGAAACAGAGCTGACTGTTGTTCATCATCAAGCGAACGAAATCGACAAGAAACACGTTGGCATTGCTGCTGTCGGTATCGTGGTTGCACTAGCGGTTCAACTTGCAACAGGTTCAATGATCATCGGTGCATTAGCGGGCTTTATGGTGTTTACTTTCGGCGGTGTTATCGCATGGAAAGAGACGCACGATGTGTTCACCAAAGGTGTTCACATGATGGCAATGATCGGCTTTATCATGATTTCTGCAGCAGGCTTTGCCGCTGTAATGAAAAATACTGGCGGTGTTGAATCTCTTGTTAGCGCGTTATCAACCAGTATTGGTGACAACAAGCCTTTAGCAGCATTACTAATGCTTGTAGTGGGTTTGCTGGTGACTATGGGTATCGGTTCGTCTTTCTCAACCATTCCAATTATCGCGACCATCTATGTGCCTTTGTGTATCGCTTTTGGTTTTTCTCCGATGGCAACCGTAGCACTCGTTGGTACTGCTGCTGCATTGGGTGATGCTGGCTCACCAGCTTCTGATTCAACCTTAGGTCCAACCTCTGGTCTAAACGCCGATGGACAGCATGAGCACATTTGGGAAACCGTTGTACCGACCTTCCTCCACTACAACTTGCCGTTAGTTGCATTTGGTTGGATTGCGGCAATGGTGCTTTAACCGATTTGCTTTCAACTCCACATACTGAAATGGTGGGGTTGATAAAACGCAAGACATTAAAAAGGCTTCCCTCGGGAAGCCTTTTTGCTATTAACTGACTATCAACGTCAAAATGCTAACGGTAAAAGTAATTAAGCACCTTCGTTGTACAGTTCTAAACTTGCTAGATCCTGAATTTCACGTTGTGCCTTAACATCATCACCACGCATCGATTCTAGGTAGTCTAGGTATTGCTGGTCGATGTCACCTGTCACGTACTCACCGTTAAATACTGAAGCTTCAAATTTAGCGATATCAGGGTTACCTGCACGCACTGCATCTTCTAAATCTTCGAGAGTTTGGAAGATAAGTGCATCAGCACCGATTTGTTTACAGATATCTGCATTATCACGGCCGTGAGCAATCAACTCGTTTGCTGTTGGCATATCGATCCCATATACGTTCGGGAAACGAATCTCAGGCGCTGCTGATACCATGTAAACTTTCGCTGCACCAGAATCACGAGCCATTTCGATAATCTGCTCAGACGTCGTTCCACGCACGATTGAGTCATCAACAAGCAGTACATTCTTATCTTTAAATTCAGAACGGATAGCATTCAGTTTACGACGAACCGATTTCTTACGTAGCTGTTGACCCGGCATGATGAATGTACGGCCAACATAACGGTTTTTCACGAAACCTTGACGGTATGGTTTATCAATCGCTTGAGCGATTTGCAGCGCGATATCATTTGACGTTTCTGGAATTGGAATAACAACATCAATATCCAAGTCAGAAAACTCATTCTTAATACGCTCACCAAGACGTTTACCCATTTCAACGCGTGCGCTGTAAACAGAGATTTTATCGATGAATGAATCTGGACGAGCAAAATAAACAAACTCGAAAATACATGGAGTAAGACTTGGGCTATCAGCACACTGCTTAGTGAACAGCTCGCCTTCAAACGTTGCGTAGATAGCTTCACCCGGTGCAACATCACGTACAAAGTCAAAACCTACAGCATCAAGTGCTACCGATTCAGACGCAACCATGTACTCAGTACGACCATTCACTTCACGCTTACCAAGGCAAAGTGGACGAATGCCATGTGGGTCGCGGAACGCAATCATACCGTGACCAATGATCATAGCGGTTACTGCGTATGCGCCACGAATAGTGCGATGCACGTTTGCCACTGCACGGAAGACATCTTCAGAAGTAACATTACCTCTTACAGTATCAATCTCATGCGCCAATACGTTTAGCAGTACTTCAGAATCTGAAGTGGTATTGATATGACGACGATCTTTTTCGAATAACTTTTCACGTACAACATTCGCATTGGTTAGGTTGCCGTTATGAGCAAGCGTGATACCAAATGGAGAGTTTACGTAAAAAGGCTGAGCTTCAGATGCACTTGAGCTGCCTGCAGTTGGGTAACGAACGTGCCCAATACCCACAGAACCTTGAAGACGCTGCATGTGTTTGGCTTCAAAGACATCTTTTACTAAACCGTTCGCCTTGCGCAGACGAAAACGATTGCTATCTATGGTACAAATACCAGCGGCATCTTGGCCACGATGCTGCAATACCGTTAAAGCGTCATAAATAGACTGGTTTACAGGCGTTGTGCCCACGATTCCAACAATACCACACATGTCTTATTCCTCGATTTGCGTCAGTAACTGACGCGTTATATCGCGTCAGATAGAAAACTTGATGTTGCTTGTATGTGTTCGAAGAGAGGCGCAATCACACGGCTAAATTCCGGTACTAATTGCGAGCTCTTCCACCACTCTGAGCTTGGTAATGCAGTAAAGGTATCCACAAAAAACAGAGCTGCCGCTACGATTAGAACCCCACGTAATGCGCCAAATACAACGCCTAAGACTCTATCCGTACCTGATAAACCTGTTTTCTGAACCAATTGCGAAATCACATAATTCACAATCGCCCCCACCACTAAAGTTGCTACAAAAAGTGCAGCAATGGCGGCGCCGTTGCGAATCAAATCGTCTTTAATGTTGGTAAAGTACACCGCCAGTTTTGCGTAGTACTGTGAAGCAATAAAAAATGCACCACACCAGATAATTAATGACAAGGCTTCTTTCGCAAAGCCACGTACCAAACTGATCAAAGCTGACAAGCCGATCACACTTAAAATGACAATATCTAACCAATTCATGAGTTCTTACATCTTAAGTTGGCGCGCATTTTAACAGAAAAAAACGCGACGCAAACGTTTTCTTATGGGTTTAGTGGTTTAAATTTGAGCAATTGACCTTTTGAACCTGTAACTTTCTCTAATTCCAGTAGTTGTCTCTCAAGCTTACTTTTTGAGACATCAGGTCCGATGATCACTCTTGTAAAACCGTTTTCTTGTTTTGTGTGAGCTTGATAACCGCGTTTTTGTAAATCACTCACAACGTTTTTTGCGTTTTCTGCGTTCTTCAATGCCATCAACTGAATGATCCACGCGCTGTCTTGGTAGTCATTTTTCTCAGGTACTTCTTTGACGACGGTTTCCATCGGTTTATCGACTTTCGCGGAAGAGTTTGAAGACGGAGTCGTTTGTTCAGTGACAGAAACTGGAGACTCAGGTAAAGCAGCTTGATCTTCAACAGGCTCAAGTATTTCGAACTTTTCTACATCACTATTAAGCTCAGGCTTGATCGGAATGCTTGTGATCTCTTCTTGATAGTGCATTTTTTTGCCATCAAGAACATCAGGCAAAACGATGACACCTATCGCTACCAAAATAATAGTACCTACTAAACGGCTTTGAAATTTACTCGCCATTTACGCTCCTTTATTTTTCCAGTGCTCAAGCACTTCACCGACTGTGTGGAAAGACCCAGCAACGATTATGACATCACCATCCGTAACACTTGTCATCGCACTTTCAAATGCACTAACAGGGTTTGCATACTCAACCTGACCTTGTTCAAGGTGCTGGCACAGTTCACTCGCAGAAGCCGCTCTCGGGCCAGACAAAGAAGCTGGATACCAATGCTTGACCAGCGGTTTAAGCACATCAATGGTGGACTTAATATCTTTGTCATGCAGCATACCAAGCACCATATGTACGGTTTGCTCAGGGAACTGAGTACGAATCTGGCTAGCGAGATACTCTGCAGAATGAGGGTTATGAGCCACATCAAGCAATATTATTGGCTTATCGCTAATACGTTGCATGCGTCCCGCCAATTTCGCTTTGCGCAGACCTTCGACAATATTGACATCGCTGACTTCTAAACCTGAACATCCCAGAGCCATCAACGCCGTTGCGGCATTAGCAAGAGGAAGAGTTGGCACTGGCAGATCGGTGAGATCAAAAGGCCCGCTTCTCCACTGCCAAACCGTGTCTGACACTTTTTCATAATCAAACTGGATACCAACCTGATAGAAATCCGCACCAATATCATCGGCGTGAGCGGCAACTGTTGACGGAGGCTTAGGCTGACCACAAATAGCAGGCTTGCCTGAGCGGAAAATACCCGCTTTCTCAAAACCGATTACATTGATGTCGTCACCCAGCCAGTCAACATGATCGTTCGCTAAGCTGGTAATAACCGATACATCGTGATCAACCACGTTAGTCGCATCTAGACGACCACCAAGGCCGACCTCTAACAGCACAACATCGACTTTTTCAGTTAGGAAAATGCGAAGAGCCGCTAATGTTCCGAATTCAAAAAAACTTAGGCTGATCTCGCCACGCTGTTGTTCAATATAAGCAAAAGCTTCTGTGTGTCGTTCATCACGAGCATCAACGCCGTTAATACGTACACGTTCGTTGTAGCTGATAAGGTGAGGAGAACTGTAGACACCGACCGAATAACCAGCATCCAGAAGAATACTTTCCATTAACGCACAGGTAGAACCCTTGCCGTTGGTTCCGGCAACAGTGATAACGGTTGGAGCGGGTTTAGTGAGAGAGGCTTTGTTAGCCACCGCTTGAACGCGGTCTAAGCCCAAATCAATTGCAGAAGTATGAATATGGGTTAAATAATCAAGCCACATCGACAGTGGGGATGTGGCTTGAGGAATTGGGTTTTGTTTCATCTAACGTAGAACCATTGTTTTCTTTGGTTTAGTTAGCGCCTACTTTACCCTTTTTTCTTCGCTTCTGGTACTGAATATGCTTCCTCTTGTGGAGCATCGTTCACAGAAACTACGAGTGGAGATTTTTGGTTGGTCATCTTCGCTAGTAAGCCAGCAATGCGTTGACGCATTTCGCGGCGGTCTACGATCATATCAATCGCACCGTGCTCTAGCAGGAATTCACTGCGTTGGAAACCTTCTGGAAGATCTTCACGTACAGTTTGTTCGATAACGCGACGGCCAGCAAAACCGATCAGTGCTTTTGGCTCACCGATGTTGATATCACCCAGCATTGCAAGACTTGCAGAAACACCACCCATTGTTGGGTCAGTCATTACCGAAATGAACGGTAGACCTTTGTTTGACAAGCGCTCTAACGCCGCACTGGTTTTAGCCATTTGCATTAGAGACATCAAAGCCTCTTGCATACGAGCACCACCACTTGCAGAGAAACATACTAGACCACAGTTTCTTTCAATTGCAGATTCAACGGCACGAACAAAACGAGCACCTACAACCGAGCCCATAGAACCGCCCATGAATGAGAATTCAAAAGCACAAGCCACAAGTGGAATACCGTGCAGTTCACCATTCATAACGATAAGAGCGTCTTTCTCGCCGCTGCTCTTTTGTGCCGCTGCAAGACGTTCTTTATAACGCTTAGAATCTTTGAATTTCAGTTTATCTTGAGGCTCAAGCTCTTGTGCAATCTCTTGACGATTGTCTTCATCTAAGAATGTTTCAAGACGACGACGCGCTTTCATACGCATGTGATGATTACACTTAGGACAAACTTCGAGGTTGCGCTCAAGTTCTGCGTGGTAGAGTACCTGCTCACAAGATGTACACTTCGTCCAAACACCTTCAGGAATCGATGCTTTACGTGAAGTAACTATGTTGCTTTTTTCTAAAATCTTTTCAAGCCAACTCATAGAAGACCTTTTACTCTGTGCTCTCCCGCTCAATGCGAAAGATTTAAATTCGACAATAATGCGTGGGGATTAAAGCATAGAAAATGCCAACTGTAGACAAAAAACTGGTTGTACCTATTTCTTGCACCAGCCCCACACACCTAATTCTGCTCGTTTTGAATGCTAATCAACTGATAACTTTGAGCCAATTACTACACTTTAGTTCAACATTAGTTCAAATGATCAGGTAAAAATAGCGGCCCTAAAGGTGGTTGAGGTAAATCAAACTCTTGTGGGTAATCCACAGACACCAAATATAAGCCTTCCGCTTTTGCGGTTGCACCTGCCAATGTGCGATCTTTCGCTTCCAGTAACCACTGGATCCACTCTGGTTCCTTCTCACCACGACCAACAGCAATAAGGCTACCAGTAATGTTGCGAACCATGTGATGAACGAAAGCATTCGCTTTAATATCAATCACTACGTAACGTTCATGGCGGGTAACATTTAAGTGCATAATATTACGCCACGGACTACGTGACTGGCAATGAACAGCTCTAAATGACGTGAAATCATTCTCACCCAACAAATATTGACCAGCCTGATGCATTCTTTCTGCATCAAGTTCCCCGTGATAGTGACTCACACCAGAAGCCAATATACCCGGACGAAATTCATGGTTATAAATCACGTAGCGATAGCGACGTGCTGTTGCTGTGAAGCGAGCGTGAAATTCGTCAGGCACTTCTTTTGCCCAACGCACCGCGATATTCTTCGGTAAGTTCGCATTGGTTCCCATCGTCCAAGCAACCATTTTGCGTGTCGCTGTTGTATCAAAATGCACTACTTGCCCAGTGCCATGTACGCCAGCATCTGTGCGTCCTGCACACTGAACTTCAACAGGATGGTTGGCGACGACAGACAGAGCTTTCTCTAGCTCTTCTTGAACACTTGCGACTTCTCTTTGACGCTGCCAACCAAAGTAATGAGTACCGTCATACTCAATACCCAACGCTATTCTCATGGTGTATCACTCTTAAAAACTATAGGTCTAAAGACCTTGGGGCGGGCAGTATAATATCAATCGCTTAAGATTTCTAACCCGCAAAATGCTTACAACGGTAAGATCATACCTGCTATTTAAGATAGCTGAATAAACAAAGAGGCAGCCAATGCTGCCTCTTTTACTATTACTGTTTACACTCGACCGTTAATGACATCAATAAGGTGTTTCGCTTGCTGCCTTATCTCATCACTACCATCCACGATCGCTTCTTCGAGTAGCTTAATCGCACCTTTATCATCGTTCATCTCAATGTAGATTTTCGCCAAATCCAGCTTGCCTGCGGCTTCTGAATTACTGTCTACATCGATATCACCGACATCACCAATCACATCTGGGAACTCGTTGAGGCCGACATCTAGCTTTAACTCTTCATTATCAAGATTAAGAGTACTGCCATCATCATTTTCAACCTGAGCCATTAAATCGTCGATAGTCATAAATTGACGACTAGCAGGCTCGAATTCAGCAAACTCTTCCTGATTACCCCAGTTTTCTTGGGCAACTTCTGGCTCTTTGACCTGAATCTCAGGATGCCACACGTCCTTCTCAGTCTCTGGTACTTCGTCAGGTATTGTCGCTTTTTGATCAGGCGTTAAATTAAAGCCATTCCAATCTTCTCCGCCCATTTCCAGCATGGCGTCAATGTCCATACCGGCACTGTCAACGGACTTCGCATCAATAGGCTTATCAAAGGTAAAGCTTGTTTCTGCTCGATCTTCATCAGACAACCAATCGGACAGCGCTTGTTCATCAAACTCTTGTTTAGAAACATCGCTGAGATTAACTTCTGTTGTCTCCGGCTCAGCTTCTGCATACAGTGAAGAATCATCTAAATGATCGTCTTCTGATTCATCCGACAGCTCATCCGTTTGGGAGAACATATCCGCTAAAGCATCTTCTTCCGTATATTCAGGCAGATCAGAATCATTAATTTCTACATCCGCAAGCTCTGCAGCGGCTTCTGGTAAGTCTGACTCTTCGGCGAACTCAGAATCCGCAAGCGCGTCTTCTTCTGTGTATTCTGGAAGCTCTAATTCGTCGAATTCCTCTGCAATGTCTTGCTCTGGCAATTCAGAATCAGACTCTTCTGCCAAAACCTCAGCGGGTATCACTTCGTCTTGCGCTTCAGGAGATTCCGTTTCTGCTGCTTCAGATTCAACATCTGCCAGCGCATCTTCTTCTGCGTACTCTGGAAGATCTAACTCATCGAACTCAGCGGCAATGTCTTGCTCTGACTGTTCAGGCTCAGATTCTTCTGCTAAAAGCTCAGCAGGTGCCACTTCGTCTTGCGCTTCTGGAGCTTCAGTTTCTGCTACTTCAGATTCAACATCCGCCAGCGCATCTTCTTCTGTGTATTCTGGAAGATCTAATTCGTCGAATGCCCCTGCAATGTCTTGCTCTGGCAATTCAGAATCAGACTCTTCTGCCAAAACCTCAGCTGGTGCCACTTCGTCTTGCGTTTCCAGAGCATCCGTTTCTGCTGCTTCAGATTCAACATCTGCCAGCGCTTCTTCTGTGTACTCTGGAAGATCTAACTCGTCGAATGCCTCTGCAATGTCTTGCTCTGGCAATTCAGAATCAGACTCTTCTGCTAAAACCTCAGCGAGTATCACTTCGTCTTGCGCTTCAGGAGATTCCGTTTCTGCTGCTTCAGATTCAACATCTGCCAGCGCATCTTCTTCTGCGTACTCTGGAAGATCTAACTCATCGAACTCAGCGGCAAAGTCTTGCTCTGGCTGTTCAGGCTCAGACTCTTCTGCCAAAACCTCAGCAGGTGCCACTTCGTCTTGCGCTTCTGGAGCTTCAGTTTCTGCTACTTCAGATTCAACATCCGCCAGCGCATCTTCTTCTGTGTACTCAGGAAGGTCTATCTCATCGAATTGAGTGGCAATATTTTGCTCTGTCTGTTTAGGCTCAGACTCTTCTGCTAAAACCTCAGCAAGTTCCGCTTCGTCTTGCGTTTCCAGAGCATCCGTTTCTGCTACTTCAGATTCAACATCTGCCAGCGCGTCTTCTTCGGTGTACTCTGGAAGATCTACCTCATCGAATTGAGCGGCAATATTTTGCTCTGGCTGTTCAGACTCAGACTCTTCTGCCAAAACCTCAGCAGGTTCCGCTTCGTCTTGCGTTTCAAAAGCTTCCGTTTCTGCGGCTTCAGATTCAATATCCGCTGTTTCTGTTTCTGTTTCTGTTTCTGTTTCTGTTTCTGTTTCTGTTTCTAGGCCATCAAAAACCCAATCGTCATCTTGTGGAACACCGAATTCATTCGCAACAACTTGCTCTTGCTCTATTTCCGTTTCCGCTTGCTCTTCTTCCGACTTCTCTCCACCTTCAATCTCCGGATTGAACTCGAAGTCATCCAGATCAAAGTCGTCTTCATTCAGTGCTGAAATAGATTCAAACTCTTCATCCAGTAACGGATCAGACTTAGGTGCATTGGTAATAAGGTCGTCAATGAAGTTTGCACTATTGAAATCTTCAACCAGTTCTTCAGATTCCGCGTTTTGTTCGATGGTCAGCAGCTCATCAAAAAGCTCTAAACTTTCATCTTTCTCTTCTGTGTCTTCCGATTCTGAAGTGACTTCATCAGCCAAGAAGTCTTCGTAACCTGTCGGTTCTTCACTAAGCTCGCCGACAAAATCATCGAGCAGATCAGTACTGTTTTCATCAATCTCAGGAATATCTGAATCACCGCTATCTCCCAGCAGTTCATCCAGTTCCAGCATCATCTCATCGGCGACATTTTGTTCAGAATCAGCTTCGTCAAAACCGTTTTCATTTAAAAGCTCGTCTAGCAGCGCCGTGCTATTAGCTTCAATTTCAGGCTCGTCTTCTTCATCTTCTAACAGCAACTCGTCTAGTAATGCCGTCTCATCTTTTGCATTCGCCTCTAAAGACTCCAAGTCAGCCTGAGCTTCTATGTTTGCAAATAAGTCGTCTAACTCTTCATCTGAAGTGAACTTAGCCGCCTCTGGATCCGGATTACTTTGGGACTTTTCTTCATCTAGCAAGCTGTCGAAATCTAACAACTCTGAGCTTGTTTCATCATCTTCTTGTGCAGCAAAAAGTTCATCCAACATAGATTGGTCAAGAGAAGGTGAATCCAGCTCTTCAGAATCATCCGCAGCCAACAAAGATTCGATATCGGCTTGCGACATTTCACCATCATCAGATAGGTCAAAGCCGATCTCGTCGTCTTCATCATAGTTTTGTGATGCCTGGTCTAGAGCGCGTTCCATTTCCTCCAAACCAAGAGCTTTCTCATCCCCATTGACAGTGATGTCGTTATTACCAGAAGACAAATCACCAAAGTCAGTATCAAGGTCGCCTGAGTCATCAATAGCAGCAAATAAATCTTCGCCGTCTTCACCCTCTAAGTCGAAGTCTAAATCGCTCTCGTCTAGGCCAGCAAAAATATCACCGTCATCTTCTTCTGATGTTTCTTCTTTCTTCTCTTCACCAAAGAGTGAGTCGTTGTCATCCATGCTGCCAAACAGGTCATCGTCCAGAAGCAACTCATCATCTAAATCTTCAAGCGACTGATCACCAACCGCTAGTGGAGCAGCAGCTTCAGCACTAGAATTCGCATTAAGTACTGTTTCTTGAGTAGGTGAATTTGACGCTTGATTTGAACCCGAACGACGTCCTAAAAATAGCACTACGAGTAAGGCGATTAATAAGCCCGGAATAAGAGCTAACCCTGCTACCATCCAGTTGTTCGCTAATAATTCATCCAACTTAGACGGTGCGAGACGTTGCATTTCTTCGCGTTTAATTCTCTCTTCAGCCAGCAGTTTTTCAACTTCAGAACGAATGCGGTTTTCATCGCCCAACTCTTGTTTTAAACCACTCACTTCAGATTGTACTTCGGCGAGCATCAAACGCAGTCTGTGGTTCTTTTCTTCCAGTGCCTGAATTTCATTTTGGTCGGCTGATGACGCTTTCATACTGCCATCATTTTTCGCTTCCACAACAGGCTTTTCTGCAACGACAGGCTCTGTTGGTGTTACTTGGGCTTCTGGTGTCTGTGTTTCAGCAGGAGCAACAGCGGTTGGTTTCACATGTACTGTCGGTTTCGGTTCTGCTTTTGGAGTGTTTACGACGGGTGTTGCTGGCTTAGCAGGCTGTTGCGCGAGACGAGCTTTATGCGCAGCCATCACTTTGACCGCTTCTTCCGTTGAAACACTGCTCACTTGAGCAAGAGAAGGAATGCGTAATGTACTACCAGGAATTAGGCTATGAATATTTTGATTTTCAAACGCTTGAGGATTTAAACGATAAATTGCCAGTAGAGTCTGCTGTACAGATACTTGGTTTGAGGGACGTATACGTGACGCAATCGACCATAACGTGTCTTTTTCAGAAGTAGGGCCAATAACCTGTGAAGGCTCTGCCGTTGCTGTTGTTCGATTACGGACAATATCACTACTATATTGCGGCGCTGACTGAACTTCGCCAGTCGGACCAATAAGGCGAATACTCTCTGCACTAACGAAAGAAGTCTGAGTCACGGCCGCTACAGCGATTGGCAGTAACAGGCGTTTAAAAAATTGACGCATATAAGGCTCAGCTAGGTGCTATGAATTAATAAAGATAACAATCTGTTAAATATATCGGATAAGAGGAGCAAAACTATAGGAGATAACGCAAAAAATGTGTTCGTACCGTAATAATCGCAGCAATCTCACACTAAAAATCCATTTTTGCTACTCACGTCCGATACCATAATGACGATTCAAAAAATAAAAGCCAGCTTTAAGCTGGCTTTTGCATCGTTTTACTTTGTCAGATATTACTCAGACTCGATTTTAGCCCAAGTATCACGTAGGCCAACTGTACGGTTGAACACTAGAGATTCAGGCGTTGAATCTTTGTTGTCTGCACAGAAATACCCCATACGCTCAAACTGGTAACCCACTTCAGCTTCTGCTGTCGCAAGGCTAGGTTCAACGAAACCATTCACCTTAACCAGTGACTCTGGGTTAATCGTTGCAGCGAAATCATCAGCTGCTGCTGGATTAGGTACAGTAAATAGACGATCGTAAAGACGGAATTCAGCAGGTAAACCTTTATCAGCGGACACCCAATGGATAACACCTTTCACTTTACGGCCGTCTTCTGGGTTTTTGCCCAGAGTCGCAGGATCGTAAGTACAGTATATCGTTGTGATGTTGCCATCTTGGTCTTTCTCTACACGCTCTGCCTTGATGACATAAGCGCCGCGTAGACGAACTTCTTTACCTAACACCAAACGCTTGTATTTCTTGTTACCTTCTTCGCGGAAGTCTTCACGCTCAATCCAGATTTCGCGGGTAAATGGTACATCACGAGAACCCATATCAGGATTGTTTGGATGGTTAGCAAGATTCAGAACTTCAACACTCTCTGCATCGAAGTTTTCGATAACAACCTTTACAGGGTCCAATACAGCCATTGCTCGTGGTGCATTAGTGTTTAGATCGTCACGAATACATGATTCAAGTGAACTGAACTCAATCATGTTGTCTTGCTTAGTAACACCGATACGCTTACAGAATTCACGGATAGAAGCAGCAGTAAAGCCACGACGACGTAAACCAGAAATGGTAGGCATACGAGGATCATCCCAACCTTCAACCAATTTCTCAGTCACAAGTTGGTTTAGCTTACGCTTAGACATTACTGTGTATTCTAGATTCAGGCGGCTGAACTCATACTGACGAGGATGGCAATCAATAGTGATGTTATCCAGCACCCAGTCGTACAGACGACGGTTATCTTGGAACTCCAAAGTACAGATAGAGTGCGTAATACCTTCCAACGCATCCGAAATACAGTGTGTAAAGTCGTACATTGGGTAAATGCACCACTTGTCACCCGTCTGATGATGCTCAGCAAAACGAACACGGTAGATCACTGGATCGCGCATTACGATGAATGACGAAGCCATATCGATTTTAGCACGCAGACATGCTTCACCTTCTTTGAAGCCACCAGCTCTCATTTTTTCAAATAGAGCTAAGTTTTCTTCTACGCTGCGATCACGATAAGGGCTGTGTTTACCTGGTGTAGTCAAAGTACCGCGGTATTCGCGGATCTGCTCTGGAGTCAGCTCTTCAACATAAGCCAAACCTTTGTTGATAAGCTCCAGCGCATATTCGTACAGCTTGTCAAAATAGTCAGATGAATAGCAAATATCACCAGACCACTCAAAGCCCAGCCAACTTACATCTTTCTTAATTGATTCTACGTATTCGATGTTTTCTTTCTCTGGGTTTGTGTCATCAAAACGTAAGTTACACTGGCCCTGATAGTCTTGAGCGATACCAAAGTTCAAACAAATCGACTTCGCGTGACCGATATGCAGATAACCATTAGGCTCTGGCGGGAAACGAGTATGCACGCTAGTGTGTTTACCATCCGCTAAATCTTTATCTATGATTTGGCGAATGAAGTTCGATGGACGAGCCTCAGCTTCACTCATCTATAGCACCTCAAAATAATTTAATACTGGCAGAAAGTTTTCCTGTCTGGGCCAAATTAGCCGCAATCCACAGAAATATTGCGTTCAATGATCCACAATTCTGGGCATTTTCACAATAAAAACTGCGGATTTATTAGGAAATAATATTTACTTCGCTTGTTCTGTAGCCAACGTCTTACAAAGCAAAAAGCCTTCGCATATAGCGAAGGCTTTCATTTCAGCTAAAGAATTTAATCTATTATGGCAGTTTCACACCAGATAGATCTTCAGTCGCGCTGATTGCTTTCATTTCGCCCGCAACGATTTCCGCTAGTGGGCCTAGGATAACTTGAAGGTTGTTTTCGCCAAGCTTAACCACTCCTTTAGCACCTAGTTTCTTCAATACAGCTTCGTCAGCTACTGAACGATCTTTCAGTGTTAGACGTAGACGTGTAATACAAGCATCGATAGTGGTTAGGTTTTCGTGACCACCTAGAGCTTTTAGGTATTGGCGCGCTAGATCACTCTTGTCTCCACTTGAGCTAGAAGGTGCTGCAACAGCTTCATCATCATCTTCACGACCTGGTGACTTCAAGTTGAAAGTACGGATTGCGAATGTGAATGTGAAGAAGTATAGAGCGAAGAACGCTAGACCAATGATAAGTAGAGTTACAGGTTTAGTTGCTAGACCCCAGTTTAGTGCGAAGTCGATTAGACCAGCAGAGAAACCAAAGCCGTGTAGCGTACCAAACATGTTAGCAACAACTAGAGCTAGACCAGTAAACACTGCGTGCATTGCATATAGTGCAGGTGCTAGGAACACAAACATGAACTCTAGAGGCTCTGTGATACCTGTTAGGAATGAACAGAATGCTACAGAGAACAATGCACCACCAACTTGATGACGTTTCTCTACAGGAGCTGCAAAGTACATAGCTAGTGCTGCACCAGGTAGACCGAACATCATGATTGGGAAGAAGCCATTCATGAATACACCAGCGCTCTTATCGCCACCGAAGAAACGGTGTAGGTCGCCAGATTTCATTGTTTCAGTCACTTCTTTAACAACAGCTGTGATCTCAGGATTCACTGCATTTTGGAAGTTAAATGTGTGCTCTTGACCAACCACTAGAGCTTTAGCAATAGATGGATCCACACATAATTTTTGTAATGCAGGTAGTGCTTGACCAGCCGCTTGAGCACCCGTTACCACGATTTCTTGACACGTACCCATACCGAACCAGAAGTATGAGTTAAGCACGTGGTGCAAACCAACAGGAATTAGAGCACGGTTAAGAGTACCGTAAACAAACTGACCTACTGAACCAGAAGTTGATACTGCGTGAGCTAGAGTATCAAGACCACCTTGGATGCTTGGCCATACAACACCAGAGATTGCACCTGCAACCAGTGCAAACAGACCTGCCATAATAGGTACAAGACGCTTACCAGAGAAGAACGCTAACCATTCTGGAAGACGAGTAGCGTGAAAAGCGTTATAAGCGTGCCCCGCGATGATACCTGCAAAAATACCGCCGAAGAACGACATGTTAATTGAAGGATCAATTGTTTTTGCTGTTGCTGTCAGTACGAAGTATGCAACTGCACCAGCTAGACCAGCAGCACCAGAACCGTCTTTAGAAAGACCGATTGCGATACCAAGGCCGAATAGAAGAGGTAGTTGCCCAAAAATCGCACCACCTGCTTCTGCCATAAATGGAATGTCTAGTAGGTCGCCCTGACCTAGACGTAATAAGATCGCTGCAACAGGTAGCGTTGCGATAGGTAGCATCAATGCTTTACCTAACTTTTGCGCATATCCAAGAATATTCACCGTAAGTTCCCCCTATAGGATTTTATAAATATCGGCAAACTTATTTTAGTCGCCCAATTTAGTCATAATCAGTGTATGACAATAATTTTGCTCCGCAAATTAAAAGCTCATCAATTGTGACCGTAATCACCTCAGAGCAGCATAATTCGAGGTTTTTGCTAGCGAGATCATAAAACTTATTTTACAATATAAAAAAACATGAATTTAACGGTACTATTCGTCTAATAAATAAGTGATGTAATGTCTTATAGCAAAAGAGATTACAGCTGCTAATAAACCTATTTTCCGGTGACAAAACCAGAACAAAAATAGTACCGAATAATCAGCTTGAAGCACCATTTGAGTGACTGCTGAGCACAAAGATATTTCGCGATTTGATAAAAGTTAGCAAAGAGTCCGTTCGTACCATACTCTTTAGAGACCATATCAGCTTATCGCTCCTAAAATTATAGAATGTCTATCGACGAGGATTCGTTAATTATGTACGCACTAACTAACTGTAAAGTATACACAGGCAGCGATGTACTAACTGGCCATGCTGTTGTCATTAATGCTGATACAATTCACGCTATTATCCCTGAAGAAAATCTTCCGAGTGACATAGAGCGCAAAGATCTCAATGGTGCAAACCTAAGCCCGGGTTTTATTGACTTACAACTCAATGGCTGTGGTGGCGTTATGTTCAACGATGAAATAACGGCAGATACAATCCATACGATGCACCAAGCTAACCTTAAATCAGGCTGTACAAGCTTCTTACCCACTCTCATCACCTCCTCTGATGAAAACATGCGTCAAGCTATCGCAGCAGAGCGTGACTACCGCCAAAAGTACAGCCACCACTCTTTAGGTCTTCACCTAGAAGGTCCGTATTTGAATATCGAAAGAAAAGGTATTCATAGCGTTGACTTTATTCGCGAATCGGATGAAGCAATGATCGATTTCATGTGTCAGAACAGTGATGTCATTACTAAAGTAACGTTGGCGCCAGAAAACAATAACCCTCAACATATTGAAAAACTGGCGCAAGCAGGCATTGTGGTATCAATTGGTCACACAAACGCCACCTATCAAGAAGCTCGTAAAGGCTTTGAAGCAGGTATTACTTTCGCAACGCATTTGTTTAATGCAATGACACCAATGCAAGGCCGTGAGCCTGGTGTTGTTGGTGCTATCTTTGACACACCAGAAGTCTACGCAGGTATTATTGCTGATGGTTTCCACGTGGATTACGCAAACATCCGTATCGCGCATAAAATCAAGGGCGAAAAGCTCGTATTAGTGACAGATGCCACAGCTCCTGCAGGCGCGGAGATGGATTACTTTATTTTTGTCGGTAAGAAAGTATATTACCGAGATGGCAAGTGTATCGATGAAAACGGCACACTTGGTGGCTCAGCCCTTACAATGATTGAAGCAGTTCAAAATACGGTTGAGCATGTCGGCATCGCTTTAGATGAAGCACTGAGAATGGCTACTTTGTATCCAGCAAAAGCAATTGGGGTTGACCATAAATTGGGTCGTATTAAGAACGGCATGATTGCCAACCTGACTGTTTTTGACCGTGACTTCAATGTAAAAGCGACTGTGGTTAACGGACAATACGAGCATAAGTAATAATGAATGGCGGACAAATAGGTAACGTAGATTTAGTCAAGCAGCTGAACAGCGCTGCAGTATATCGTTTAATAGACCAGCAAGGTCCTATTTCTCGAATCCAGGTTGCCGATGTGAGTCAGCTTGCTCCAGCAAGTGTGACAAAAATAACCCGCCAACTTCTAGAGCGCGGCCTTATCAAAGAGGTCGCCCAACAAGCTTCTACAGGAGGTCGAAGAGCAATATCTTTGACCACTGAAGTGGCTCCGTTTCACTCTATTGCAGTACGCCTAGGACGCGACTACATTCAGTTCAGTCTATTTGACTTGGGAGCGAAAGAGATCGCTTCGGATTTTCAAGAGTTTCTCTATACCAGTCAGACTGAGTTGGTGGATGGCCTTCTCAAATATCTTAAAGATTTCACTAATCAACATACCTCTTCTATTAGCCAGCTCATCGCGATTGGTATCGCTTTACCAGGTTTGGTTAACCCAGAAACTGGTGTTGTTGAATATATGCCAAATGTCAAGATTGATGCTTTACCGCTCGGTGAAATCATCAAAGACAATTTCCACGTAGAATGTTTTGTTGGTAACGATGTTAGAGGAATGGCATTGGCTGAACACTATTTTGGTGTCAGTCAGGATTGTCAGGATTCAATATTGGTCAGTGTTCACCGAGGTACAGGTGCGGGCATCATAGTCAATGGACAAGTATTCTTAGGCTTCAATCGCAACGTGGGTGAAATTGGCCATATACAAATCGATCCATTGGGTGACCAATGTCAATGTGGCAATTTTGGTTGCTTAGAAACCGTTGCAGCAAACCCTGCGATCGTCAATCGTGTGAATAAACTCATAGCTCAAGGATATAAATCCAGCTTGTCTCAAGTCGATGGTATTACGATTCATGATATATGTGAGCACGCCAATAACGGCGATGAGCTTTCTCAACAAGCTTTAGTGCGTGTCGGGAATCAATTAGGTAAAGCGATTGCGATTACCATTAACTTGTTTAACCCACAAAAAATCATTATTGCTGGCGCGATTACAGAAGCAAAAGACACTCTGTTCCCAGCGATTCAACGAAATGTAGAGAATCAGTCTCTCAAATCGTTCCATACTAACTTACCCATTGAAGCTTCACTGTTAGATAAACAGCCAACATTAAGCGCATTTGCTATGATCAAGCGTGCAATGTTGAATGGTGTATTGTTACAAAAACTTCTGGAAGATTAGGACTTATCCACATTGGTATAAGCAACTGATTACCCTATAATACGAGGCTGCGTCTATTAATTAGACACAGCCTTTTTATTTCTGGGAAGCAAATATTACCAATGGAAATTATTCTAATTACAACGGCATTTATCGCTGGTTTTATTGCGCTAAAGTGCAATCTCCCTCCCCTTGTGGGCTTTCTTATCGCCGGCTTTGCGTTACACGCTTTTGGTTTTGAATCAAACGAGACTATCTCCGTTTTGGCCGACCTCGGGGTTACGCTACTGCTGTTTACTATCGGTTTGAAGCTGGATATCAAAACACTGCTGGCAAAAGAAATCTGGGCAGGGGCAACGATACATAATCTATTATCAACAGCAGTATTTAGTATTGTTCTTATTGGTTTCAAATATCTAGGATTAGACAGTCTCGCACTCGTTTCAATCTCAAGCATTATTTTACTTGGTTTTGCACTCTCCTTTTCAAGTACCGTTTTTGCCGTAAAATCTCTTCAAGAAAAGGGAGAAATGAATGCTACCTATGGCACCATCGCCATCGGCATTCTTGTTATGCAAGATATCTTTGCCGTCATTTTCTTAACGGTTTCAACAGGTAAAATTCCAGAGTGGTATGCACTTGCTCTTTTCTTGCTCCCATTGATACGTCCTTTGTTTTTCAAAGTACTTGATTGGGTTGGACATGGTGAAATGCTCGTTTTGGCGGGGATTTTCTTTGCTTTAGTTGTGGGGGCAGGCTTATTTGAGTTCGTTGGCATGAAGCCGGATTTAGGCGCCCTCATTCTAGGCATGATGTTAGCCGGACACACTAAAGCTTCAGAGCTTTCAAAATCACTGTTTAATATGAAAGAGTTGTTCTTGGTCTGCTTCTTCTTGAACATTGGTTTATCAGAACAACCGACTGTCACAGGCTTCTTACTCTCTCTATTATTGCTACTGTTGCTTCCACTCAAAGGCGTGTTGTACTTCTTAGTGTTAAACAAGTTCCGCTTCCGTGTCCGAACGTCACTGCTCGCGACCATTTCTCTGTTCAACTTCAGTGAGTTTGGCCTGATCGTCGGCGGACTGGCATTTAAAATGGGCTGGTTATCAGGGGACATACTTGTCGCCTTAGCCATTTCGGTGCCCCTATCCTTTATAGTCACCGCTCCAATTGTGCGTAAAGGACACGAGATCTACCATTACTCAGCTCATTGGTTAAAAGAGCAAACCGCCGAACGAATAAATATCAGAGATAGGTTTATCAATCCGGGCAGCTCTCAACTGATCATTCTTGGAATGGGACGTATCGGCACTGGTGCTTACGATGAGTTCCATTCACGCTATGGCAATATCTGTTTAGGCGTTGAGCTAAGAGAAGATACGGCTCAGGAGCACAGAAACGAAGGTCGAAACGTGATCTCTGGAGATGCCACCGACCCCGACTTTTGGGAAAGGATACTAGATACTGGTAACGTTAAAATGGTGCTGTTAGCAATGCCACACCATCAGGCGAACCAGATCGCTCTAGAGCAGTTGAAAAAGCGCTCATTCAACGGACAAATTGCAGCTATTGCAGAATATCCAGATCAGTTAGATAACCTTCTCGAAAAAGGCGCGCACGCAGCATTTAACATCTATCGAGAAGCCGGCTCTGGTTTTGCTCGCCATGTCTGTGAACAACTGAAGCCTGAATTTGTAAAACACTAGCCTTAATCCATTCATCCACTTAAAGAAAAAGAGCACCAAGTGCTCTTTTTTTATTCCAAGCGGTGTTTTTTTCATCATTATTTAAACCCCATCCACCAAAGCAAACCTTTTGATAAATAAAATTCACTCATAGCAAGTTTATTTAAACTATTTACCAATCATGGGTTGTTTTTTTTAATCAAAATGGCAAATTGGAGTCATCTGATTAAAACTCGTTTACTAAGGGAAGTTGTATGTGTTCTATCTTTGGCATCTTGGACATCAAAAGTGATGCGGCTGCGCTACGCCCAGTAGCATTGGAAATGTCGAAAAAACTCCGCCACCGTGGTCCTGATTGGTCCGGTATCTATGCATCTGACAAAGCTATTCTGGCACACGAGCGTTTGGCTATTGTTGGTCTAAATAGTGGAGCACAACCTCTATACAGCCCTGATAAGAAACTTATCCTTGCAGTAAACGGTGAGATTTATAACCACAAAGAAATTCGTGCTCGTTACGAAGGTAAATACGAGTTCCAAACAGACTCAGATTGCGAGGTAATCTTGGCACTATACCAAGACAAAGGCGCGGATCTTCTTGAAGAACTCAACGGTATCTTTGCTTTCGTTCTTTACGATGAAGAGAAAGACGAGTACTTGGTAGGTCGTGACCACATCGGTATTATCCCGCTATACCAAGGTCAAGATGAGCACGGCAACTACTACGTTGCTTCTGAAATGAAAGCGCTGGTTCCTGTATGTAAGACCCTGAGCGAGTTCCCTCCAGGTAGCTACTACAGTTCTCAAGACAAAGAGCCAACGCGTTACTACGTGCGAGACTGGAACGAATATGCAGCGGTAAGTGGTAACTCTACGAGCAAAGAAGAACTGACAGCTGCACTAGAAGCTGCTGTTAAGCGTCAATTAATGACAGACGTACCATATGGTGTTCTTCTGTCTGGTGGTTTGGATTCATCCATCACTTCAGCCGTAGCGAAGCGCTATGCTGCTATGCGTATCGAAGATGATGAAAAATCTGAAGCTTGGTGGCCACAACTTCACTCGTTCGCAGTAGGTCTTGAAGGTGCACCGGATCTTAAAGCAGCACGTGAAGTAGCTGAGAAAATTGGTACTGTTCACCACGAGATGACTTACACCATTCAAGAAGGTCTTGATGCAATTCGTGATGTGATTTACCACATTGAAACCTACGATGTCACAACCATCCGTGCTTCTACCCCTATGTACCTCATGGGACGTAAGATCAAAGCTATGGGTATTAAAATGGTTCTTTCTGGTGAAGGTGCAGATGAAATCTTTGGTGGCTATTTATATTTCCACAAAGCACCAAACGCTCAAGAGTTCCACGAAGAAACCGTTCGTAAGCTGCTTGCACTAAACATGTTTGACTGTGCACGTGCAAACAAATCGCTTGCAGCATGGGGCGTTGAAGGTCGCGTGCCTTTCCTAGATAAAGAGTTTATTGATGTAGCAATGCGTCTAAACCCTGCCGATAAAATGTGTGGCAACGGCAAGATGGAAAAACACATCCTTCGCGAGTGTTTTGAACACTACCTGCCTGAATCCATCGCATGGCGTCAGAAAGAGCAATTCTCTGACGGCGTAGGCTACAGCTGGATCGACACGCTAAAAGCAACTGCTGAAGCGAAAGTAACCGATCAACAAATGGAAACCGCGCAATACCGTTTCCCATACAACACGCCAACAACCAAAGAAGGCTATGTGTATCGTGAAATTTTTGAGGAGTTGTTCCCTCTAGAGTCAGCGGCTCAATGTGTTCCGGGTGGTCCTTCAGTGGCGTGTTCTTCTGCAAAAGCAGTTGAATGGGACGAATCATTCAAAAACTGTATCGACCCATCAGGCCGTGCAGTCAAAGCGGTTCACAACGAAGCTTACTAAGCTTCAAGAAAGACAAAAGGCGCCTAGAGCGCCTTTTTGTTGTATGAACATGCTGAGTAACTTTACTTAAGATCTAAATCTTTGTTATCAATACTCATCACTACTGGTTGGTTGATGAGTTTAATCAGCATTAATGATCGAGTTTCCCCATCCGATTCTTGATAAATGGCTTCTATTCCGGAAAATTGACCGCCTGTCACTTTCATAACTTGTCCTTGCGTAGGTACTTTAGACGCAGTCAAACTTTGCTCACTGGTATCCATCTGTTTAAGTTCATAAATCAGATCACCCTGTAACTCTTTAGGTTGACTACCAAAGCGGACAAAATCAGCCACTCCTCGAGTTGATCGAACCGTGGTAAAAGTGGGGCCTGCTTCAAAATCAAAACGCACGAACATATAACAAGGAAAAAGCGGTTCTTTCACTGATTGACGCTTTCCTCGCATGATTTTTTCTATCGTGACTTCCGGGTAATAACACTCAACGCCTTGATTTTCCAGATGAGCTTTCGCTCTAAGCTGCTCACCTCGTTTACAATAAAGTAGATACCAACGTTTCATATTCTTAACCAATAATTTTTTTGGCAATGCTATCACTATGACTATGTATAGTCATGATTAAAGACGCAAACAATCACACCTCCTCTCTCAGTTGACGAGATAACAAGCACTACTCCTGACTAAAGACCCCCAGCGCAAAATTAGTTTTCACAAATGATAGCTTTTTCAAATATCCTGAATTAATAACACCAACCAGAGAGAAAGCCCAACAAACATACTAATTTACAAAATTAAATCATTTGAAATATCTTAATGACCAATGTATATCTATCGGCCACTAAAAATATAATGATGACTTTAGTATCTAATATGCAAAACCAACAACAAATTTTTGGTCACCCACGTGGCTTATTCCTTTTATTTAGCACAGAGCTTTGGGAACGTTTCTCCTACTATGCAATGAGAGCGATTCTAGTTCTTTACTTGACTGACGCGACTCTTAACGGAGGTATGGGTTGGTCAACAAAAGACGCTCTCGATCTTTACGGTATCTATACTGGCTTGGTATACATCACTCCACTTATCGGCGGCTACCTAGCGGATAACTATCTTGGTCAACGCCGTTCAATTCTGATCGGTGGTGCATTGATGGCGATTGGTCAGTTCACCCTAGCAATGCCAGCTGAGGCGATTGGTATTTCACCAATGCACTCTTTTTACCTTGGTCTTGGGCTGCTGATTGCTGGGAACGGCCTGTTTAAGCCAAATATTTCAACAATGGTTGGTGACTTATACCAAGAAGGCGACCATCGTCGTGATGGTGCTTTTACCATTTTCTATATGGGTATCAACATTGGTGCTCTACTTGCTGGTGTTGTCGCAGGCTCAGTAACAAACTCTTTCGGTTGGAAAGCAGGTTTTGTCGCGGCAGGTATCGGCATGCTTATCAGTTTAGTAATGCAAATCTCTCTTGCTCAATCTTGGCTTGGTGATATCGGTAGAGTGCCAGCTGCTAAACGTGCAATGGAAAAAAACAAGTCTCAGACTAAGCAGCCGCTTACGAAAGAAGAATTTGACCGTATTAAAGTCATCTTAATCATGAGTCTGTTTACCATAGTGTTCTGGGCTGGCTTTGAACAAGCCGGTGGTCTGATGAACATCTACACCCAGCAATACACCGATCGTATGATTGGTAGCTTTGAAATACCTGCGGCTTGGTTCCAGTCACTTAACCCATTCTTTATTATTACTCTAGCACCCGTACTAGCTGTTTTCTGGGTAAAACTGGGCAAACGTGAACCTAACTCTCCCGTTAAATTTGCTCTTGCGATGTTCTTCTTAGCGCTTGGGTTCCTATGTATGGTTGGTGCGGTACTGCAACAAGGCGGAGACACCACAGTTAAAACATCGATGCTTTGGTTAGTGGGTGCATTTTTCTTCCATACCTTGGGCGAACTGTGTTTATCTCCAATCGGTTTATCACTAGTAACTAAGCTGGCTCCACTACGTCTTGCATCATTAATGATGGGTGCATGGTTTGGTTGTAACGCGATTGCAAACTACGTTGCTGGCTATGTTGGCTCTCATGTCGGTGAGTTAGGCGCAATGGCCATCTTCAGTGGTATTGCGGTTACTGCAACTGTCTCTGGTGTCATTCTACTGCTGTTTGCAAACAAGCTAGTATTTTGGATGCACGGAGCAGAAGGCTATGTTGAGACTGAAGCTGACGAGAAGCAAGCTGAAGTACAACCAGCTTAATACTGTTTGAATAGTAAAAAGGACCACTTGATGTGGTCCTTTTTGTTTCTCGAAACATTCGAACTTAGTTCGTTACAAGTGCTTTCATCATCTCAATGTGAGCATCATCTGCATTCAGACATGGAATGTAATTAAACGTCTCACCACCAGCTTCTATAAACAGCGCTTTGTTTTCTCCTGCTATTTCCTCAAGAGTTTCCAAACAATCGACAGAAAATGCCGGACAGATGATATCAAGCTTCTTAATACCCTTTTCAGGCAGTGATTCCATCGTTTTGTCGGTGTATGGCTGTAACCACTCTTCCTTACCAAACTGAGATTGGTAAGTCATCAGTACTTTTTCTTCAGCTAACCCCAGCTCTTTTGCAAGAAGGCGAGTCGTTTCTTCACAATGCAGAGGATAAACATCACCATTATCGGCGTATCGCTTAGGAATACCGTGGTAGGAACAAACTAATAAGTCTCCTTGACCATTTTGTTCCCATGATGCGCGAACGCTGCTCGCGAGCGCTTGTATGTAGAGAGGGTGACTGTAGTAATCACGGACAAACGTAAGCTGAGGCATGGTTGGGATGCCTTTTATCGCTTTTGCCAGCGCATCAAAGACAGCAGCTGTCGTTGACGATGAATACTGAGGATATAACGGAAGAACAGTAACCTCTTCAACGCCTTGTTGCAGAAGTTTATCTAAGCCACTACTTAGACTTGGTTCGCCGTAAGTCATTCCTAACTCAACAGGAATATCCAGCAATGATTGCAGCTTGTCACGTTGTTGCTGTGAGTACACCATCAAAGGTGAGCCACCATCAAACCATATCGACTGATACAGCTTTGCTACTTTAGGAGAGCGAATCGGAAGAATGATTCCGTGCAGAAGCGGACACCACAACCAGCGACTCATATCGACAACACGTTTGTCATGAAGAAATTCAGCCAAAAAGCGTTTAACTTCAACGGCTGTGGGAGCTTGAGGTGTACCTAAGTTGGCTAACAAGACACCTTGTTTTTTTATAGTTTTCATAGCGTCCTTTTGTCTATTTCTAGTATTCCGGCTTAAGACTTAAAGAAAATGGGTGTATACCCCAATTAACTTGAGATGCATTTACTCGAATGTACGTAGATAACACTGCTGTAGCTTCAAGTCGTTTGGGTATAAAAAAAGCGACCTTTCGGCCGCTTAACTATAACAAAATTATTAAAAATTTTGATAATAGGTATTATCTATTAAGCTAATGCTTTTTCGATATCAGCACTAACTTCAGCAACTTGCTTAGTACCGTCAAATTTCAGGTACTTAGTGTTACCCGCTGCAGCTTCTTTACCGTAGTACTCGATAAGTGGCGCTGTTTGGTTGTGGTATACACCTAGACGTGCACGTACTGTTTCTTCTTTATCGTCATCACGAACAACAAGATCTTCACCAGTTACGTCATCTTTACCTTCAACTTTTGGCGGGTTGTACACTACGTGGTAAGTACGGCCAGAAGCAAGGTGAGCACGACGACCAGCCATACGCTCAACGATTACATCGTCAGCTACGTCAAATTCAATCACGTAGTCAACATCGATACCCATTTCTTTTAGGCCATCAGCCTGAGGGATAGTGCGTGGAAAACCGTCCAACAAGAAGCCTTTCTCGCAATCATCTTGCGCGATACGCTCTTTGATTAGACCAAGAATGATTTCATCAGAAACTAGCTGACCAGCATCGATAACAGATTTAGCTTGTTTACCAAGTTCTGTACCTGCTTTGATAGCGGCACGTAGCATGTCACCAGTAGAAATTTGTGGAATACCGAACTTCTCCATGATGAATTGAGCCTGTGTACCTTTACCAGCACCTGGAGCACCTAGAAGAATGATGCGCATGTTTAATCCTCTTTAGAAAATAATATTTATACCGAAGCTCACTATATCCTTTAGGGCAAGATCCTCTTGAGGAACATCCTTGATAGGGGAACGGTAAGTTTCGGTATAACAGTTGATACAGCTAGCGAATGCAAGCTGGCGTGCAAAATACACGCGTTGATAACCATATTCAAGCTTCGCATTCTATCACATAAATTTGTCTCTCAGGCGAATCTAAGACTAAAGAATGCAACTAGGCACTCAAACCTCGAGCTTGTTTAACACAAATCGACACAAATAAACGACGTTAGCTCACTTTTCAATAAAAAAGCCCGCATTTCGCGAGCTTTTTGTTCATTAAGATTATTAAACCTTAGTCAGAAGTTTGTTCATAGCCGTCAAGAACTGAGAAGGATCAGCCATAGAGCCGCGCTCAGCCAACATTGCTTGACCCAGTAACACTTCCACCCAGCGTCCAAATGCTTCTTCATCTGGCTCGTCAGACATCATCTTAACCAAAGCGTGGTCAGGATTGATCTCGAAGATGTACTTAACTTCTGGCACAGCCTGACCGGCCGCTTCCAAAAGCTTCGCCATTTGCGTACCCATTTCGAAATCATCTGTTACAACAACCGCAGGAGTAGTCGCAAGCTTGAATGTAGTGCGCACATCTTTCACTCGGTCACCCAAGTAGCCTTTAATACGCTCCACAACTGACTTGAACTCTTGTTCCGTCTCTTTATGCTTCTCTTTTTCTGCTTCGTCTTCGAACTTACTTAGGTCTAGACCCGCTTTAGTGATTGACTGGAACTGCTTACCATCAAACTCTGTTAAGTAGTTCATCAACCACTCATCAATGCGATCGTACATCAGAATAACTTCGATACCCTTAGACTTAAATTGTTCTAAGTGTGGGCTATTCTTAGCTGCCGCATAGCTGTCCGCCGTCAAGTAGTAGATTTTGTCTTGACCTTCTTTCATTCGTTCAACATAAGAAGCAAGGCCAATAGTTTGCTCTGAAGAATCCACTTCTGTCGAAGCAAAACGCAGTAGGCCGGCAATTTTCTCTTTATTTGCCATGTCCTCAGCAGGGCCTTCTTTCATCACAAGGCCAAACTGCTTCCAGAAAGACTGATATTTCTCGGCATCATTACTTGCCATACGTTCAAGCATAGTAAGTACACGCTTAGTACATGCATTACGTAAAGATTGAGTAACCTTGTTATCTTGCAGGATTTCGCGTGAAACGTTTAGCGGCAGATCATTTGAATCTATCAAACCACGAACAAAACGTAGGTAAGACGGCATAAATTGCTCTGCGTCATCCATGATAAACACACGTTGGACGTACAGTTTCAGACCGGACTTATGGTCGCGGTTCATCATGTCCCAAGGCGCTTTAGAAGGAATATACAACAAGCTGGTGTAATCGTTCTTACCTTCAACCTTATTGTGGCTCCAAACGAGTGGTTCAGCGAAATCATGAGATACATGTCTGTAGAACTCTTGATACTCTTCATCTGTGATATCAGATTTGCTGCGAGTCCAAAGTGCTTGCGCCTTGTTGATTTGTTCCCACTTCTTGTTGCCTGTCTCTTTACCTTCGTCATCACGCTCTTCAGTCTGAATAAAGACGGGAATACCGATATGATCAGAGTATTTTGAAATCACATCGCGAAGACGCCATTCAGAAAGGAACTCCTCACCTTCTTCGCGAAGATGAAGAATGATATCCGTACCACGACTTGCCTTTTCAATTGACTCAACCGTGTACTCACCTTCACCTTTCGAATGCCATTGAACCGCTTCACTACTTGCTACTCCAGCAGCACGAGTGCGAACCGTTACCGCATCAGCAACAATAAATGCAGAGTAAAAACCAACACCGAATTGACCGATCAACTGAGAATCTTTGGTTTGCTCTTCAGAAAGCTTAGAGAAAAACTCCGCCGTACCGGATTTCGCGATAGTACCTAAATGCTCAATCACGTTCTCGCGAGTCATACCGATACCGTTATCAGAGATCGTTATCGTTTTTGTCTCTTTGTCGAATGACAGTTTAACGCCAAGATCTGCATCACCTTGGTAAAGATCTGGATTTGATAATGCTTGAAAACGCAACTTATCTGCAGCATCTGAAGCATTAGAAATCAACTCACGTAGGAAGATCTCTTTGTTTGAATACAAAGAGTGAATCATAAGATGAAGTAGTTGCTTCACTTCCGATTGAAAGCCACGTGTTTCTTTATTTGCTGTCGTTGTTTCGCTCATTTTAGCTCCATAACATCACATTAGAGATTTCCAGTCACATTGCACAAAAATTAGCCAGACTAGAAAGATAACCAATTTGCTAAATAAGTAGGGTCGGCGAATGTAAATTCAAGGTCAGCATGGCCAAAAAACACTGTTTTTTTTATTTTTATTGATTATGCTTGGCACAGTTTTATATCAAGGAAGATAAATATTCATTGCAGTCTTAACTCCTCCTTAACTCGTTAGCATGGAAACTATCCTCCAGTTAGCCGTGATTTAAGACTCTAAAAATAAATGAAGAAGATATCGATGACGGGCATAGGCAATAAATTTCTTCTCGGAGACAGATTTACTTTCGATTCAATCAGCAACACTCTGATTGATAATATTTTTGACGATGAACTTGTTCGTTTGGGCAGCAATGAAAGTCGAATACTACTTCTATTCTGCCAGCGCCCAAATGAAGTCGTTTCTCGTAACGAACTGTATGATTTCGTCTGGAGAGAACAAGGCTTTGAAGTAGATGATTCCAGCTTAACTCAAGCTATCTCTACCCTGCGTAAACAGCTTAAGGATTCCACTAAGTCGCCACAGTTTGTGAAAACTGTGCCTAAGCGTGGGTATCAATTAATTTCTACAGTCACAGATATTTCCGAGTTCGACGTAAGTGCTGATGTCAACGAACCAGAAAATCTTGAGTGGGATGGACAAGAAAACCGTAGTGATGTTTCAGATCAAGCTGCTCAGCTTGAAGTTGTAACACATATGGAGACAGACAATAGTGTATCTCATGATGACGAAGTAACTGCAGCTGCACAGCAACCTGTTACGCCTAAGCAATCGATTGATCTAGTGACTAAGCTGTTGTTCTTATTCTCAGTGCTGCTACCAATATTTGCAGTGATGTTTACTAATCCTACTCAGTCCGAATTCAGAAGGCTCGCGAGCTACCAAGGTGTCGTGGTAGACACGCCCCAAAACCACCCTGACATAACGGAATGGTTACCTTCTATCGAACTGTGTATCAATCAATACATAACCCTGTACCAAGGCGAATTTGCTCTCGATAAAGTTATTGCAACTGGCGGATACAATGATGTGCTGACTTTGAATTACATCCATAAACCTGAGTATTCATCAGCCAACATCACGTTAAAAATTGTGGCGAATCAAGATGAAATAAACAAAGTTTGCCAGCGAGGTAAGTCATCATGATTAGAAGAATTGCGGTAGTGATGAGCATTGTTTCAGTAGCATTCAGCAGTTGGCTCTATTGGGGAAGTGATTTAAAAATTGAACAGGAATTATCTTCAAGAGAGTGGCAATCAGAAACGGTCACTTTGATTGAGAACACAACCACTCATCAGCCTATAGGCCCATTACGTCGCGTCGATATTTCTTCAAATGTGAAATATTTACCTAATGGTACCTATGTGCGTGTGTCTAATGTAATTTTATATGCAAACAATGATGACCCGCAGAACATCATGAATATCTCGGAAACAGGTAAGTGGGATGTCAGCGATAACTACTTATTGGTTTCGCCAACTAAGTTTAGGAATGTTTCACAAAGCCAGAACCAAGAATTCACCAAAGAAGAACTTGAATTGGCAACGCAGTTTTTCAAAATGGAAGCTCAGCAAAGCCGACGTGTTGATATTGTCAATAACAAGACTTTGCTGCTAACAAGCTTGAACCACGGTTCAACCGTACTGTTCAGCAACTAAGGAACATATGGACAAAGCAAAAATAGACATTTTTTACTGTCGCCAATGTAACTGGATGCTAAGAGCAACTTGGATAAGCCAAGAGCTTTTGCACACATTCAGTGAAGAAATTGAAACCGTATCGCTCCACCCAGATACAGGCGGCAGATATGAGATTTTCTGTAACGGGGTACAGATCTGGGAACGCAAGAAAGATGGCGGTTTCCCAGAAGCAAAAGAGTTAAAACAGCGCGTTAGAGATCTTATTGATCCTGAACGTGACTTAGGCCACTCAGACAGAAAATAAAAGAAGAGCTCATTTGAGCTCTTCTTTTATTTCAAACCATATCAGGACGGGTCAACAGTTTCTTTTGAAATGTCTGCTTGAGCAATCACTTCACCACCATCAAGAGACTTAACCATAAGCTGGTTTTCTTCGAATAATCCATAGCTGGGTGCAAAGCCATTTCTTGGGAAAGTTACTGATCCCGGATTGAAGAAAAAGCCTTTTTCCCACTCGTGAGCAAATGGAATATGGGTATGTCCGTGAGCCAGAATGTCACGTTGCCCCATCGCAGGGCAATTTTCTTGGTTGTAAAGATGGCCGTGAGTGAGGAAGATTCTTTGTCCAGATTCAAGTATCACCCATGCGTAGTCAGACATCATCGGAAATGACAGCAACATCTGGTCAACTTCACTATCACAGTTACCTCGTACGGCTACTATTTTGTCAGCATAGTGATTAAGTCGCTCCGCTACAGCTGCTGGGTTGTATCCTTCAGGTATCGGGTTACGAGGTCCATGATTTAAAAGGTCTCCTAGCAAGACGAGCGTTGTCGCCTCTGATTGCTCAAACAAAGACAAGACTCTTTCAGTTGCAGGAAGAGAACCGTGCAAATCGGAAGCAAAAAACAGTTTCATCGTAGACCTCATAGCAAAAACCACATAAGTTTAATGGTTTAGCAACTAGTCGTCATCTCTTACCATGCCATTCACCACAATATTGTTATAACTCACCATGCCAATGATTCTCCCTCCGTCAATGACTGGCGCTCGACTTATACCAAAGCGTTCAAACAGGCGCGCGCAATATTTCACATTCATATCTGGCGAAACAGACAGCGCTGGTTTGGTCATAATTTCATAAATATTGGTTCGCTTAGGCGAGCGATTCTTCGCCAGAACTTTTTTGGCGATGTCATTCATCAGCACAATTCCATACTCATCATCTTCATGGCGTTTATCGACGATAAGGGCTTTCACCTGATGCTTTTTAGCAAGGCATATACCTTCAAATACCGTGGTCAATCCATCAACCATTACATACGTGCCCGCCATAACATCTCTGACGCGAACTTTGTCTTCTCGATTCATAGATTTTCCTCCACCACTTTCGTTAAACGTTCAACCTGATGCGCTACACCTACGGCATCTTCAATATCAATTTGAATAGCTATGCCCTGCCCTGAAGTCGCATCAAATTCGCCCACTTCATTGATTGTTTCGAGGATATGCCGAGCTAAATGCTCTTCAACAACTAACAAGATAACGTCTTTTTGAACTTCTAAAGTCAAACCAAAAAACGTTCGCTTCTTATTTAAACCTTCACCTCGCGCGTTATTAATAACCGTAGCGCCAGTTGCCCCCGCTTCTCTTGCGGCATCAAGCACTAAGTCCGTTTTTGCATCTTCGACAAATGCCAGAATTAACTTAAACCGCATTGTCTTTCTCCTTTCTAGTTGCATCTGTGCACTCAGATTTTCGATTAAGCCACTGAGTAATTTGTGCATATCCCATTACCGAAATAATAGGAAATAAGCTGGCAAATGCGATAAGACCAAAACCATCAATCATCGGATTTCGTCCTGGAACTGTCGAAGCCAGCCCAAGTCCCAATGCTGCAACAATCGGGACGGTTACAGTGGAAGTCGTTACACCTCCAGAGTCATAAGCTAAAGGGGTAATCAGTTGAGGTGCGAAAAAGGTCTGAATCACCACCACAATGTACCCGGCGATAATGTAGTAATGAATGGGGTCTCCGACCACAATCCGATAACAGCCAAGGGTAATACCTACCGCAACACCCAGCGCCACAGCCATTCTCAAACCATTGACCGATATTGCACCACCTGATACCTGATTTGCTTTGATAGCAACGGCTATCAACGAAGGTTCAGCAATGGTGGTACTAAAACCAATGCTGAAAGCAAACAAATATACCCAGTAGTAATCAACCCATTGCAATTTTTCGCCAATACTCAACCGGTATTCGGTCAGCAAGTCGGGCGAGGTTAATTGCATCGCCATGGTTTTCCCTAAAGGAAATAACGCAAACTCCAGCCCTAGAAGGAACAGAGTAAGACCCAAAATCACATAGGCGAATCCGATTAACACTCTCATTGGGTTCGCGAGTGGTTTACGCAAAACAACAAATTGAAAGCCTGCAATGATCACGGCTATCGGAAAGACATCCTGAAGAGTGGATATGAGTGTGGAATAAAAAGTGCCAAGTGAAATCATGTCATCACCATGCCGAATACCATGACAAAAATCATCGGCAATAGAGAGGCAAACGCGATAAGACCAAATCCATCAAGCATCGGATTTCTGCCTTTAATAGCAGAAGCAAGACCAATCCCCAGCGCTGTGACTAAGGGGACAGTAATGGTTGAAGTAGTGACACCACCAGAATCGTAGGCAATACCGATGATGCTTGGTGGAGCAAAAGCTGTCATTACCACAACTCCAATGTAACCTATCGCTATCATGTAATGAATCGGCCAGCCTTTAACGATGCGAATGACTCCTATCACAATGGCAATACCCACAGATAAAGCAACGGTTAGCCTAAGTCCGTTAGCGTATCTTTCCATTTCTTGCTCTGAATGTGTAATCATCCCTCCTTCGGCGGCCACTTTGGCGGCTTCTGTTGCAATGGAGGTAAGTGCTGGTTCAGCAATCGTCGTTCCGAAGCCAAGACAAAACGCAAATGCCAGCAGCCAGAATGCGCTACCCTTGCGAGCAAACGCTTGAGCCATCGATTCCCCTATCGGAAACAGCCCCATTTCTAAACCAAATATAAAAAAAGTAAGCCCCAAAACGACAAGGACCAGTCCAAATAAAACGCTTAAGAAATTAGGTAGAACATCTTGTAAAACAAACAATTGAAAAAAGGCTATAACCATCACGATTGGCATCAGGTCTCGCATACTCGCTAACATCGCTTTAAATAGTGCTGTCAATCCTGACATATTTCCCCCATAACAATTGTTATGACTCATCATGGCAAAAGAACCCTAAAGTTGGTGTGACCTAGGTACAGGGCTGAGTAAAAAATTATCACAAGTAAAAACAGTGTATTGGAAGTTCTCACTGGATCTCGTACTCTGGTAACAACAGCTGTGCTGCGAATGAGCTTGTAGATACTGCCTATACTTAGGTAGCAAAGGAGAGGCTATGAATATACTTATCACTGGCGGAACTGGTTTTATCGGGCGTGAATTGTTAAAGCTACTGATGACCGAACAAGTAACCGTATTAACGCGCAACACAGAAAATGCAAAGCGTCAGTTAAGTCATATTCGGAGTGGCAATCTCAACTTCATTAACTCTTTGCTTGATTTACAAGACCTCAATCATTTCGATGCAGTAATCAACTTGGCTGGCGAGCCCATTGCCAATAAACGCTGGAGCCGAAAACAAAAGTTACGCATATGCCGCAGTCGGTGGGACATTACCGAGCAACTGGTGTCGCTGATTCATGCCAGCACCAAACCACCAGCAGTATTGATCAGTGGCTCTGCCGTCGGTTATTACGGAGACCAACAGTCTCATCCTTTTGACGAAAGTCTGCATGTCCACCATCAAAGCTTTTCCCATCAAGTGTGTGACAAATGGGAACAAATTGCTCTGAGAGCGCAATCAGACAGGACAAGAGTATGCTTATTGAGAACGGGTGTCGTGCTTTCCCCCGCGGGTGGCGCACTACAGAAAATGCTCCCACCATATAAGTTGGGATTAGGCGGTCCTATTGGCTCTGGACAACAATATGTCCCTTGGATACATATGACAGACATGGTGCAGGCTATTGTGTTCTTGTTGAGGACAGAGCATGCTCAAGGTGCATTTAACTTATGCGCTCCACACCCTGCAACTAATGCACTGTTTAGCCAATGTTTAGCCTCTGCAATTAAACGCCCGCACTTTTTATTCACGCCTAAATGGGCGATAAAATTACTCATGGGTGAAGCTTCTGAACTGTTGATTGATAGCATGCGTGCAAAGCCCAAAAAACTGACTGAGCTAGAGTTCCAGTTTCAGTTTTCCCACATTGAACCCGCACTAAAAAACCTACTTCAGTACGCCAATTAGTTTTATTTAGGAATATTCATGACGCATTCAATATTAATCACAGGTTGCTCTTCGGGCATAGGTTATATGGCGGCTCACGCCTTGCATAAACGAGGGTATCAAGTGATTGCGTCTTGCAGAAAACAACAAGATGTACAAAGGCTCAACAACGAAGGACTAACCTGTATCCAACTCGATCTGGCTGATGAAGCGAGTATTAAACAAGCGGTAGAACAAGCACTTGAACTTTCAAACCACAAGCTTTCCGCTTTATTTAACAACGGCGCCTATGGTCAACCAGGTGCATTAGAAGATTTACCGACCCAAGCATTACGCCAGCAGCTGGAAACCAACCTATTCGGTTGGCATACACTAACCACAGCGCTACTGCCTCACTTTCGCCAACAAGGACATGGGCGCATTGTACAAAACAGCTCGATCTTAGGTTTTGCCGCCATGAAATACAGAGGCGCTTATAATACCTCGAAGTTTGCTCTAGAAGGTTGGACAGATACTCTCCGTCTTGAGTTAAGACATACCAACATAAAAATTAGCATTATTGAACCGGGACCAATAGAAACTGAATTTAGAGCAAATGCATTACAAGCATTTAAACAATGGATAAACATACAAGAGAGTGTTCATCACTCTGAATATGAAGCTCAGTTGGCTCGTTTAGCTAAAGGGACTTCCAATAATCGTTTCGTACTTCCCCCAGAGGCCTGCTTAGAACCTTTGATCCATGCTTTAGAGTCTGCCAAGCCAAAATTACGTTATAGGGTAACAACACCAACCAAAGTTGCGGCAATTTTAAAGCGAGTGTTACCCGGCGCGATGTTGGACAAATTGCTCTACAAAGCGGCGTGAAATTAATCAAAACTTTTTTGTTAAAAATAGAATTGTCATTTATTCGCAACATTTACCATTGATACTGCGCAGATATTAAGCAAATTATTTGTATTGAGTAAGGTGTGTTGAGTTCATCTATGACATTAAACCAGTGTAATTGGCTTGGTATTTGTATTGCACTCATTTTAATTGTGACGCTCTAATACCCTGCTATATCAACAAAAACGCCACCAATAGGTGGCGTTTTTGTTTCTCTATTCTAGCCTTCATCTTGTAATTAGTGGCTTGAAATTCTTCATAGTGCCCCAATGTAAAGTACATACTACAGTGCTCAAGATTCAGGAGCGAAAAGGAATGTCCATGCAGTCACCATTTATCGTTGACGTTAATCAACAAAACTTTCGTCAGGTACTCGAAAGTTCAGCATCTACTCCAATTCTATTTTACTTTTGGGCGCCGATAAGCCAAGAAAGCGCGCAGATGATTCCGGCGCTGCAACAACTCACTCAGCAATACAATGGTGTATTTACACTAGCAATGCTGAACTGTCAGGATGAACAAGAGATTGCTGCCCAATTTGGTGTTCAGTCTTTACCGACTATCGCTTTATTTATCAATGGTCAGCCTGTTGATGGTATCGGTGGACCTCAGCCAATTGAAGTCGTGAAAGAAATGCTTAACCGTCATTTACCTAGCCAAGACGAAATGACGCTGAACCAAGCATTAGAGCTGGTGCAAGCACAACAACACCAACAAGCTCTTCCTCTGCTTCTTTCACTGCCAGAAGAACTAAAAAGTAAAGGCGATGTAAAACTTGCTCTTGCTGATTGTTTTATTGAATCAGGTCAGATAGAAGCGGCAAAAGCTGAGCTGGAATTCATCCCATTGGAATATCAAGACGGTTACTACAAAAGCTTAATGGCTAAACTAGAGCTGCATGATCAAGCGTCTAACAGCCCAGAAATTCAAGCATTAGAAGCGGCATTATCAGAAAACCCTCAAGATGCAAAAATCGCAGTTGAACTGGCCACTCAGTATCATCAAGTTAAACGAGATGAAGATGCCCTAGAACTATTATGGCGATTCCTAAAATCGGATCTGAATACCTTAGATGGAGAGATGAAAAAGACATTTATGGACATACTCAGTGCTATAGGCCAAGGCAATAGCATCGCAAGCAAATATCGCCGTCAGTTATACTCACTTCTTTACTAGTCAGCACTATAGATAGGCAGGTTAATAATACCTGCCTTTTTTCTGAACTTTACTACAAAACCCATGCCTAAATATTGTTCAATTCTTCTCTATACCACACACTGCATTTAGGGAGTTTCCATCCCTTCTTACATAATTAACTTATTAAGGACATGTGTTATGGCTTTTGATTCACTCATTGCTATCGGTGTGTTTGTTTTTCTAGCAATTGTTTTTATTTTTTCAGCAGTTAAAACCGTACCTCAAGGCAACAACTGGACGGTAGAACGCTTTGGCCGTTACACTCATAGCCTAAAGCCGGGGCTCAACATCATTATTCCGTTCATCGATCAAGTTGGCCGTAAAATCAATATGATGGAACGAGTGCTTGATATTCCAGCTCAGGAAGTCATCAGTAAAGACAACGCAAATGTTGTAATCGATGCGGTCTGCTTTGTTCAAGTCATCGATGCCGCTAAAGCTGCTTATGAAGTCAACGATTTAGAAAACGCGATTCGTAACCTGACTTTGACTAACATGCGTACTGTACTGGGTTCTTTGGAACTTGATGAGATGCTCAGTCAGCGAGATATGATCAACACTAAACTGCTGTCAATTGTTGACCAAGCAACTAACCCTTGGGGCGTTAAAGTCACACGTATAGAAATCAAAGATGTTCAGCCACCAACCGATTTGACAGAAGCCATGAATGCGCAAATGAAGGCAGAACGGATGAAACGAGCCTCCATATTAGAAGCTGAAGGTGTTCGCCAAGCTGAAATATTGAAAGCAGAAGGTCAAAAACAATCTGAAATTCTAAAAGCGGAAGGTGAAAAGCAGGCAGCCATCTTACAGGCAGAGGCCCGTGAGCGTGCAGCTGAGGCAGAAGCAAGAGCGACAGAAATGGTCTCTCAAGCCATCGCACAAGGTGATATGCAAGCGGTGAACTACTTCATTGCACAAGGATATACTGACGCTCTAAAAGCTATCGGTCAGGCAGAGAATGGCAAAATCATTATGCTTCCGCTAGAAGCAACTGGCTTGATGGGTTCCGTGGCTGGTATTGCCGAAATGTTTAAACAAACCAACAAAAAAGAGGCTGATTCTTGATTGAATTTTTAACTCAGCTAAACCATTGGCATTGGTTAGCTCTTGGCTTATGTCTGTTAGCCGTCGAACTGATTGGAACCGCAGGGTATTTTCTTTGGTTGGGGATCTCGGCGCTTATTGTGGGAGTTGTTGTCGTTTTCCTACCGATTGGTTGGCAACTGCAATGGATGTCATTCGCGAGTTTCTCATTAATCACCACCTGGTTATGGTGGAGGAAGCAACTCTCTACAGACAAGGAAGACGATGCGCACAGAGAACTTAATCAGAAAGACAAGCAACTCATCGGCAAAACTTCGGTTGTTGAACAGGATGTTGAAGCCGGTCAGTTTCGCTTGATTCTGGGTGACACCACATGGACAGCAGAATGCGATGTGCCGCTAAAAGCAGGAACGCGAGTCAAAGTTATCCATGTAGATGGTATTGTCGTGAAAGTTGAACCAATCTAAACAAAAGTAAACCTTTGTCTAAAAACAAAAAATGCAAGCCTACAGCTTATGTGTTGGCTTGCATTATTTCGTTTTACAGCATTGTCCTTTCAAATCGTCAATGATCGGACATTCACTCCCCTCATCACCGGGGCATTCCTGAATCCATAGTTCCAATTGCTGTTTTATAACGGTCAGCTCTTTCAGCTTCTGCTCAACATTTTTTAGCTTCTGCTGTGCTTTTTCTTTCACCGCGAAACTACTTCTTTCAGGGTCATTGGCCAAGTTGAGCATCGCTTTACACTCATCCAGACTGAAACCAACACCCTTACATCGAGCAATCAGGTTGAGATCGGCGACATGTTGGTCATGATAATCTCGGTAGCCATTGTCCAAGCGATGTGGCGGTTTAATTAACCCTTTTTCTTCATACAGTCTGATCGATTTAGCTGTCAGACCTGTCTTTTTTGAGACTTCACTGATGTTCATTGTTCAACTATTACTAATAAAAGACATGGTTAAACCATGCCTCTAATTAGTCGAAATAGCAATTACTCCTGACGAATTAACCAAGCTAAGATTTCTGACTTCTCAGCCTTGCTTGCTTTGTCATACCAATAAGCCATCATTTCCATGGGCTTATTATCGGTCTTAATCATGTTCGTGACAGACGTTCTTTGGCTGAACGCCCAGTCTGCAAATTGTTTTTGCTCTTCAGCGGTACCTTCATTGAACCAGTATTGAACCATGTCTTGAGATTGACTCTTAATCTCGGCTGGTAGCGTGGTGACCGGAACGACTTGCTGAGGTTGTTTACTCATTGCATAAGCCGCTTCATTTTTTACCGCTTCAAAATAGGCTTTAGGCACAGAGAACTGCACAACATTCTTGTCAGTCTTAGAAGCTAAGGTGAACTCAACTTCATCGCCTGTGAACTGGGATATTTTTTCTTCACTCAAAGGGAATTGGAACCACTGGGTAACAGTACAATGCTCAGTACAAGTTTCCGCTACAGGGCGATAATCAACAATAGAATTGCTTTCATTACTCACAGTAACGTTATCGAAACGGTCGTAGCTTTTAAATGTTGTAACACTCATATCAACATACGACCCTTTTACATCTGCATTGGCTTCTTTTGCATAATTGCCAACATAGAAGAGTGAAGATTTTACAACATCAGCACCGGTAACCGCTTTGGTATCCGGCATAATTTCTTTTGCGACAACCTGAACATAGTTATGTCTCTCTTTGACCGAGCTCGCGACATCATCAAATGTACTAGAACTATCTAAAGTGCTGCAGCCACTTAGAATCAACACAGTTGAAATTATCAATGATGTTTTATTTTTCTTCATACTTATTATCCTTGGGAGCTAGGTAAAACACCGGCACTAGGCCGGCGTTTTTATTAAGAAAGGTAATTAGCTACGATTAGAAGCCGTACTCCATACCTATACGTACAAATGCTTTCTTGTCGTCAGAGTTGTAAGCGTCATGTTGGCCCACACGTAGGTAAGGAACAAAACCGTTCTTCACATACATTAACTGAGCAGACAAAACTTCATCGTCATCGTTTTGCTTGGTGCTAGCCACTTCCGAATCTAGGTTAGCCGCGTAACCTACTTTCACGCCCCATGGGCCGTTCCAGTATTGACCGATGATAGAGTATTGACCCTGCTCACCTTCCTGACCAGCAACAGTTTTAGACTCACCTTCACTAAACTTGTAAGCACCAGCTAAACCAAAACCAGCAGGTAGAGGCAGTTCAAAACCAACAATGTATGCTGTTGAATCAAAGGCTGTGCCATTGTATTTTGAATTCGACTCATAGCCACCATGTAATGTCACTATATCAGCAACATTATAGTGAACACCGAAACCTACGTGGTTCGAGCCATCTACATCTTTATCACCACGACCAACAGACGCATTAAAAGTCAAACCACCAAATGCTGGTGAATCATAGCGTGCAATATCGCCTTTACGGTCATAGTGAGCTTTAACGTCACCGCCCCAGTCAAACACACGGCCTAGACCTGGGTTTGAGTATGGCCAGTCAACGATTTCGTATAGAGGTGTTAGCATACGACCGAAGCGAACTTTACCCCAGTCACCTTGCAAACCTAAGAAAGTGTCACGAGCACCAAGTGTAGAACCTTTACCATCTTCGCCTACATAACCTGATTCGATTTGCATGAATACGTTAACGTTATCAAACATATCTTTGCTAGCACGGAAACCAATACGCGATTCGTTCTCATAGTCATAGCCATTACCATCTTCTTGATAGAATGCAGAGATAGCCGCAACACCGTATGCTTGAACATTAAAATCTGAAAGTACGCCGATTTGACCTGTTTCGCCTTCTGCGAATGCCGAAGTTGAAGCGATAGCGACTGCCGCACCGATAAGCGTGCGTTTAAATACTTTTTCCATGGAAAAACTCCTAAAAATAGACATAGCTGTTTGTTTCGTCTCTCTTAAGTTGGCCGCCGAAGAGAAGACTTATATTTCGAGCTTTAATGCGATTAACTTCGCTCTAAAAACTCTGAATGCACGAGTACATTCATGCAACTAGACTAACTTTATGGAGTAAAACATCAATGAGAACTTAATTTTCGACTAAAAAAATATGAACTTGAGCAAACTTTAATCGAGTAAGTGATCGAGATCTCAATCTCAAATACACAATATGAAACAAATACATATTTAATTTAAAAACAAACACTTAAATAAATTCAATTTTATATTAGTTGAATTACATCGCATATTTTTCAAGAAGATTTCATAAAGATGCAAACTGTTACATTTGACAGACTGGGGGAGAGAGTTGCGGTTGTAACGGATATGTTTAAAGTTATTTTACGCATAAAAATAAAGCCTCAGTAATAAATTACAGAGGCTTTTTGATAAATAACTGTTGTTACTTCATTAAGTCTAACAAATCTTGTTCGTTGCGAATCTCAATACCAAGCTCTTGCGCCTTTGCTAATTTCGAGCCAGCCGCTTCGCCCGCAAAAAGTATATCTGTATTCTTGGAAACACTTCCTGTCACTTTCGCACCTAAAGCCTGAAGAGCGGCTTTGGCATCATTGCGAGAAAGTTGCAACAGAGAGCCTGTTAGGACAACCACTTTTCCTGCCAATGGCTGAGGGGCGTCTTCGCTTTGAGGTTCTATATCACTCCACTCAACACCAAGCTCAATCAATTCCTGAATCACTTTATTGTTGTTCTCTTGGGCAAAGAAACTGTGAATATGATTAGCAACCACATTGCCAACATCAGGTACTGCGATTAACTGCTCCACCGAAGCTTGGCTAATCGCCCCTAGATTTGAGAAGTATTGAGCTAAGTTCAACGCTGTCGCTTCACCAACTTCCCTTATACCCAGCGAATAGAGGAAGCGTGGTAGTGTAGTTTGCTTGGATTTCTCAAGCGCATTGACGATGTTTTGCGCCGATTTTGGCCCCATGCGTTCCAAAATGGTTAGCTCACCTGCTCGTAATTTAAATAAATCAGCAGGGGTCACCACCATTTCTTTATCTACCAGTTGTTCGATAACTTTGTCACCTAACCCATCAACATCCAAAGCTTTGCGGGATACAAAGTGCTTGAGCGCTTCTTTGCGCTGCGCTTGACAGACTAATCCGCCAGTACAACGCGCAACGGCTTCGCCTTCCACACGTTCAACCGCTGATTGGCAGACAGGGCAAGTAACAGGGAAAATAATCTCTCGAGCGCTTTCAGGACGTAACTCTTGCACAACAGATACAATTTGAGGAATCACATCCCCGGCGCGGCGAATAATAACGGTATCACCAACTTTCACGCCTAGACGCTCAATTTCATCGGCATTGTGTAGGGTTGCATTACTGACTGTCACCCCACCGACAAATACTGGATCTAATTTAGCTACTGGCGTAATCGCGCCTGTTCGACCGACCTGAAACTCGACATCGTTCAAGATTGTCATTTCTTCTTGAGCAGGGAATTTGTACGCAATTGCCCAGCGTGGTGCACGAGCAACAAAACCAAGCTGTTCCTGAAGCGCAATATCATCCAGCTTGATCACAACACCGTCAATTTCATAAGGTAGCTCAGATCGACGCTGCAAAATATCTTGATAATAAGCTTTTACATCATCAAGAGACTGAACTCTCCTGGTTTCCGGGCACATTGGTAGCCCCCAGCCTTTCAATTGAATAAAGCGATCGTAGTGACTCGATGAAAGCTCTCCGCCTTCAATCACACCTACGCTGTATGCATAAAAAGCTAAAGGACGTTTTGCCGTAATGCGTGAATCAAGCTGACGTAAACTCCCTGCTGCTGCATTTCGAGGGTTAACAAATACCTTTTCACCTTTTTTCACCGCAAGCTCATTCATGCGTTCAAAACCCGCTTTTGGCATAAACACTTCGCCACGCACTTCTATGCGTAACGGCCATGAATCACCTTGCAGTTTTAAAGGAATAGACTTTATAGTGCGCACGTTTTCAGTGATGTTTTCGCCCGTAGCGCCATCACCTCGAGTAGCTGCTCTGACTAAAACGCCATTTTCATAAAGCAGGCTAACCGCAAGACCATCGAGCTTAGGCTCGCAACAAAATTCAGCTTGCTTGGCAGCAGCAACACGGTCACCCATTCGACGATTAAATGCGTTTAACTCATCGTCATCAAATGCATTGTCCAAAGACAACATCGGAATTTCATGGGTCACAGGTTCAAACCCACTTAATGGCATTCCACCTACTCGTTGGCTTGGCGAATCAGCAGTAACTAACTCTGGATGAGCTTCCTCTAAATCGAGTAATTCACGCATTAAACGGTCATATTCGGCATCAGGAATGGTCGGATCATCTTCAACGTAATAGCGAATCGCGTGAATATGTAGCGTTTCTCTTAGTTCTTTTAGTCTTTGCTCTACGTTTTGCATTCTTATTCTCTCGAATCATGAAAAAAGGCTCCGACTTGGAGCCTTTTAATAATAACTGTTCACTTACTGCTGAGCAGCTTTGATCTTAAAATCTTGAATTTGTTTTCTATAAGCATCTAATCGATCTGGAGTCATCATGTTACGAGAATCGTCCAGTACGTTACCGCTCAGATCATCTGCTATTTGCTGTGCTGTTTTCAACATCAACTTGAAGTTCTGAGCAGGGTCACCGAAACAAGGCAAAGTCATAAAGAATGAAATACCTTTAGTCGTAAACTCCGCTGGGTCATCGTGCTTTAGTGTTCCAGGTTGCATCATGTTTGCAACGCTGAAGAGCACTTTGCCCGTTCCAGACATATCAGCATGGCGATGGAAGATATCCATTTCACCGTAAAGTAGACCGTTTTGTTGCATGCTATCGAACAGCTTAGTACCCACAAACGGTTCGTTACCTGCACAATGGACATTTAGAACGATGACTTCCATTTCATCCGATTTCGGCTCTTTGTTATCCGTTGCTGAAGGCTGTTCTTCAGTTACTGAATCAGTCACTGCCTCATCGTTGTCTTTCTCAACAACCATAGAAGGCACATCAAGTTCCATCTCATCTTCAACAGTATTAATAGCAGTTGTAGCATCAACGGTTGGTTCGTAATCAGAAATCAAAGGATCAGCTTCAGTTGCAGTATCGGACAAACCAAAATCAGGCTCTTTACGATCCTTACGAATGATCTCGTAGTCATCTTCAGGAGCAAATGCACGAGAAGGTACTGTATCTTCTTGTTCAACCTCTAATTTACCAAGTGGCTTATCACCGAACTTGGATTTCCCTTCTTTCTTACTGGTCCACAGACCATGAAATAGCAAAGCGGCTATCGCTAGCGCGCCAACAATAATGAGTACGAATCGCAATTCCTGCATCTTAAACTCTCGGTTTCTCGATTTTTGATGTCCTGAATTTCACGCTTTCTAAGAACGTCAACCAGAGGCAAAATTTCTTATATCCAGATACTCTACCAAAACTCTACCCCGATTTAGAACAACTTAATGTTATAAGTTGAGATAACAATGAGATTTTTAGCATTCTTTCATTCTGATTTAGCTTGGTTACAATAGAATGCTCATCCTTATGACACTTTAATAAGACACGGAATAAGCTATGCATTTGAAACAGCGCTCAGGCTTGGGTTATTTTTTCTACGGATTCGAACTGGCGGTATCACCCGGCATTCGACGTTTCGTGATTCTACCACTGCTGGCCAACATTTTATTAGTAGGCGGAGCCTTATATTATCTTTTCATCCACTTAGATGAATGGATTAACAGCTGGATGGGTCACATTCCTAGTTTTCTATCTTGGCTAAGCTACATTCTGTGGCCGCTGCTAGTACTTACGATTCTTGCAACGTTTTCTTACTTCTTCAGCACATTAGCTAACTTTATTGCCGCACCGTTCAACGGGTTACTGGCTGAAAAAGTAGAACAGAAAATGATTGGAGACAAAGTGAATGATGACGGAGTGTTAGATTTCGTCAAAGACGTTCCGCGAATTATGGCTCGCGAATGGCGAAAGCTGCTTTATGTATTACCTAAAGCGCTTGGGTTATTCATCCTGCTATTGATTCCTGCTGTTGGGCAAACCATAGGCCCTTTTGCATGGTTTATCTTCACTGCTTGGATGCTTGCCATTCAATACTGTGATTACCCGTTTGATAACCACAAAGTGTCCTTTCAGGACATGAGAAACAGTTTGAAACAAAAACAAAGCAAAGCTTATGGCTTCGGTATTCTGGTCGCTTTTCTTACAACTATACCTATTATTAATCTAATCGTAATGCCTGTCGCTGTTTGCGGCGCAACCGCGATGTGGGTGAATGAATTTAAACGCAACTACAAAAGTTAATAAGGCAATGTCATCGCTTAAGTTAGGTAAACTGCTGAAAGATCTCTTCTATCTATAAGATATAACGATTTAATCCTTTTACCTTTTTAAGTGAGCACATATGCTCTTTTTGTATCCGCTAACGTATCGTTATACCGATACCCAAACATGCGTAATGAAGGAATATAACAATGAGCAAAATCTACGAAGACAACTCTCTTACTATTGGCAACACTCCTCTAGTACGACTAAATAAAGTCAGCAAAGGAAAAGTATTAGCGAAAATTGAATCTCGCAACCCAAGCTTTAGCGTTAAATGCCGTATCGGTGCCAACATGATTTGGGAAGCAGAAAAACAAGGTACACTTAAGCCTGGCGTTGAATTAGTAGAACCAACAAGTGGTAACACTGGTATTGCTCTTGCGTTTGTTGCTGCTGCTCGCGGTTACAAATTGACACTGACTATGCCTGAGTCAATGAGCTTAGAGCGTCGTAAACTACTTAAAGCACTAGGTGCTAATCTAGAGCTGACTGAAGCAGCAAAAGGCATGAAAGGCGCTATTGCTAAAGCGGAAGAAATTGTTGCAAGCAACCCAGAAAAGTATCTGCTTCTACAACAATTCAACAACCCAGCAAACCCTCAGATCCATGAAAAAACCACAGGCCCTGAAATTTGGGACGCGACTGACGGCCAAGTTGATGTGTTCGTTGCAGGTGTAGGTACTGGTGGTACGCTAACAGGTACAAGCCGTTTCATTAAAGGTGAAAAAGGTAAAGCAATTATCTCTGTTGCTGTTGAGCCAGCCGAATCTCCAGTCATAACTCAAGCGCTTGCGGGTGATGAAATTCAGCCTGCTCCACACAAAATTCAAGGTATCGGTGCTGGTTTTATCCCAGGTAACCTAGATTTAGACCTAATTGACCGCGTTGAAACAGTAACTTCTGACGAAGCAATTGATATGGCTCGTCGCCTAATGGAAGAGGAAGGTATCCTTGCAGGTATCTCTTCAGGTGCAGCAGTCGTTGCAGCTAACCGTTTGGCTGAACTCCCTGAATTTGAAGGAAAAACAATTGTAACTGTACTGCCAAGTTCAGGTGAACGTTACCTAAGTACAGCCCTATTTGCTGGCATTTTCACGGAAAAAGAAAACCAACAGTAATATGTGGTTAAATCAATTTTTCATTTAAAAAAGCCCCTTGATGGGGCTTTTTTGTTGATCCTATTTCTACCTTTGGTAATATCACCCTGTTTTATTTTTAGCTTCAAAATAAAGAAGCAATAAAAATTCCAGTTCAATGGTAATCGCCAACTCACAGGCAATACGATTGACGAATTTTAGATCAGTATCAGTTCTAACACGAAAAGCACGTTACTCTGCTAGCAGAAACGCGCTTCTAAGGTTAAGCTAAAACTGGTTAATAAACTTACAAAAAATAAATTATTGGGGTATATCACATGTACGAGAAGAAAGTAGAAATTACTGCAGAAAACGGTCTTCACACTCGTCCTGCGGCACAATTCGTTAAAGAAGCTAAAGCTTTCGATGCGGATATCACTGTTACTTCTAACGGCAAAAGTGCTAGTGCTAAGAGCCTATTCAAGCTTCAAACACTAGGTCTAGTTAAAGGCACTGTAGTAACTATCTCTGCAGAAGGTCCTCAAGCTCAAAAAGCTGTTGACCACCTAGTAGCACTAATGGACCAACTTCACTAATCAGGTCTATTCCAATTCAAAGCCATTTTGGACAACCAAAGTGGCTTTGTTGGATATTATTCAAAGAATAAGCTAAAAATATCTTTAGCGCCTGCGTCCATTTATCTCCCGTTTACAGTTGACCAATTTAAGGTAAAGCTATGATTTCAGGTATCCTAGCATCTCCAGGTATTGCTATCGGTAAAGCACTACTACTTCAAGAAGATGAAATTGTCCTAAATACAAACACCATTTCTGACGATCAAGTAGAATCTGAAGTTGCTCGTTTTTACGACGCTCGCAACAAAGCTTCTGCACAGTTGGAAGTAATCAAGCAAAAAGCGCTTGAAACGTTTGGTGAAGAAAAAGAAGCCATCTTTGAAGGCCACATCATGTTGCTTGAAGATGAAGAGCTAGAAGAAGAAATTTTAGCACTCATCAAAAACGATAAGCTGTCAGCAGATAACGCTATTTACACTGTTATCGAAGAGCAAGCTTCTGCGCTTGAGTCTCTAGACGACGAATACCTAAAAGAGCGTGCAACAGATATCCGTGATATCGGTTCTCGTTTTGTTAAGAACGCACTAGGCATCAATGTAGTTTCACTCGCTAACATCAATGAGCGAGTTATCCTAGTTGCTAATGACCTAACACCTTCTGAAACTGCGCAAATCAATCTTGATTACGTGCTTGGTTTCGCATGTGATATCGGCGGTCGTACTTCTCATACTTCAATCATGGCTCGTTCTCTAGAACTTCCAGCGATTGTAGGTACCAACGATATTACTAAACAAGTTAAGAACGGTGACATGCTGGTTCTTGACGCAATTAACAACAAGATTTTTGTTAATCCAACTGCTGCTGAATTAGCTGAAGCAGAAAAGGTACAGCAAGCTTTCATCGATGAAAAAGAAGAGCTAGCGAAACTTAAAGATCTTCACGCTGAGACTCTAGACGGACACCGAGTAGAAGTATGCGGCAATATCGGTACAGTGAAAGACTGTGACGGTATCCTACGCAACGGCGGCGAAGGTGTTGGTCTGTACCGTACAGAATTCCTATTTATGGATCGTACGTCTCTTCCTACTGAAGAAGAGCAGTACCAAGCTTACAAAGAAGTTGCAGAAGCAATGGAAGGTCAAGCTGTCATTATCCGTACTATGGATATCGGTGGTGATAAAGATCTACCATATATGGATCTACCAAAAGAGATGAACCCGTTCCTAGGCTGGCGTGCAGTACGTATCAGCTTGGATCGTCGTGAAATTCTACGTGACCAGTTACGCGGTATCCTACGTGCATCTGCACACGGTAAACTTCGTATCATGTTCCCGATGATTATCTCTGTTGAAGAGATCCGTGCTCTTAAAGAAGCCATCGAAGAATACAAAGCAGAACTTCGCGAAGAAGGTCATGCATTTGATGAAAGCATCGAAATCGGTGTAATGGTTGAAACGCCAGCAGCGGCTGCAATTGCGCACCACTTAGCGAAAGAAGTGTCATTCTTCTCTATCGGTACTAACGATTTGACTCAGTACACACTAGCGGTAGACCGTGGTAACGAGATGATTTCTCACCTATACAACCCACTGTCTCCAGCAGTACTAACTGTTATCAAACAAGTTATCGATGCATCACATGCAGAAGGTAAATGGACTGGTATGTGTGGTGAGCTAGCAGGTGATGAACGCGCAACACTTCTTCTACTAGGTATGGGCTTAGATGAGTTCTCAATGAGCGGTATTTCTATCCCTAAAGTGAAAAAAGTTGTTCGTAACTCTAACTTCGCAGAAGTTAAAGCAATGGCTGAGGAAGCGCTTTCTCTACCAACTGCTGCAGAAATCGAAGCATGCGTTGAAAAATTCATCGCTGAAAAAACACAATAATCTGTGAATACCAATGATTTAGACGACTAAAAGTAGTCGTCTATTGTTTTTGATTGGTATACTATACTTCGACAGAATATTTTAAAACGTTAGGAGCATGACACAATGGGTCTGTTTGACAAACTGAAAAAGCTAGTCTCTGATGACAGCGCTGACGCTGGTGCAATTGAAATCATCGCACCACTTTCTGGTGAAATCGTAAACATCGAAGATGTGCCAGATGTCGTGTTTGCTGAGAAAATCGTTGGTGACGGTATCGCTATCAAGCCATCTGGCAACAAAATGGTTGCTCCAGTAAATGGTACTATTGGTAAGATTTTCGAAACTAACCACGCATTCTCTATCGAGTCTGATGATGGTGTTGAACTATTCGTTCACTTCGGTATCGATACAGTAGAACTTAAAGGCGAAGGCTTCAAACGTATTGCTGAAGAAGGTCAATCAGTGAAAGTGGGCGACACTATCATTGAATTCGATCTAGCTCTACTAGAAGAAAAAGCAAAATCTACTCTAACTCCAGTTGTTATCTCTAACATGGACGAAATCAAAGAGCTGAACAAGCTTTCTGGTACTGTTTCTGTTGGTGAAACTGCCGTTCTTCGCGTAACTAAATAACTCGAAAGAGAAATAGTTAGTTCGTTGAATATAAAACGCTGCCTAGTGCAGCGTTTTTTGTATCTTGCGTTTGGTATTGAAATACCTACCAATGTGAATTGAGATCCATCTACAAACCCAACGCGTAACGTAGTACCTGTTCTTTCGCAGGACCTGCCTGTTCCGCCAGTTTTAATGCAGCATTGCGAGCAAATTTGAGCGGTGGGATGTCATTGCTAAACGTCTTATAAAAGAAATCCATTCCCGTCTGCATCAATAAATTGTCAGGTCTTCTTTTGCGTTCGTAACTGCGAAACGCACCTGTCGTTAGCTCTTCTAAAGTATTGGTGCAATCCAGTAATGTGGCGACATCCTTGAAACCCAAGTTAACTCCCTGCCCCGCTAGCGGATTAATGGTATGCGCTGAATCGCCCGCCAATACACAATGATTCTTTACGTAAGTCTGAGCATGACGACGCGTCAATGGAAAAGAACCTTTCTGTAGAACCTTAATATCCCCTAACTCTTGCGGGAAGTGGTTAAGAATTTCCAGTCTCAGTTGTTCATTTGTCATCATGCCTAACTGTTTTATGCGACTTGGAGAGTCATACCAGACCAAAGAAGCCTGATTGCCATTCAATGGTAGAAATGAGCGAGGGCCTGATGGGGAAAACTGTTGCCAAGTAATATCTTGTTGTGGCTTTTCAGTTTCAACATTAATCAACATGCAGTGCTGACGATAATCCCAGGCCGTTACACCAATATTAGCGCTAGCACGGACTTGCGAGTTAGCACCATCTGCACCAATCACCCAATCACAAACCAATTGAGCGCCCGAATCCAGCTCTATGGATTGTCTCTCGCCGAACTGGATATTGGATAACTTATCCGGACAAAACAGGGTTATGTTCGAATACGTTTCCATACTGCTCCATAAGCCCAGCTGAATAACTCGGTTTTCAACCATATAGCCTAGCTGTTCTAAGCCTAGTGATTGAGCTGAGAAGCGAGTTCGGCATTCAGGATGTTCCCAAGTTTCCAGACGGCGGTAAGGGCACACACGCATGGCCTCAATGCTTTCCCATGCTCCCAGTGAATCCAATAAATTAACGGAAGTCTGCGAGATAGCAGAAATACGAACGTCCATCGCTTGAGAAGGTTCAAACGTCTGCGGCTTTGCACCTTCTACAACTGCGACTTTCCGGCCCTGTTTCGCAAAACCAATCGCAGTTGCGGCACCCACCATGCCACCACCTATCACAACAATGTCAAAATCGTTCATCTTTCCAACTATTATCTCAATTCGTTAACGTGGCTTATTGTACGGAACAGCACTTTTTTTGCGAACGTTTTTGTCACAAAACCTTAGAGTTAACAGGGTAAAAAGCCTGATGTAGCAATGGATTTAAGAGATTTCACCCAATCACTAGTCAGTGACTTTTTAAAGCAGTACAATACGCGGCTTACCGCCGAGATGGCGGCTATAATTTGAGCTGAGAGCTGTTTACCTTTGAATACACAAAGGGTTTACACTCTCTAAAACGTTCAAGATTTATTTAAGAATTAACACGAGCGAAAGTGAAAATGAGTAAGAAACTGCTAATTAAAACCTGGGGTTGCCAGATGAACGAATACGATTCATCTAAAATGGCCGACCTGCTTAACGCTGCCAACGGCTATGAGCTGACTGAAGATCCAGAAGAAGCAGACGTACTTTTACTTAATACCTGTTCGATTCGTGAAAAAGCACAAGAGAAAGTTTTCCACCAGCTTGGTCGTTGGAAAACGCTGAAAGACAAAAAAGAAGGCGTTGTGATCGGCGTCGGTGGCTGTGTGGCAACTCAAGAAGGTGACCACATTCGCGAACGAGCTCCTTTCGTAGACGTTATTTTTGGCCCACAAACGCTACACCGTTTGCCAGAGATGATTAAACAGTCTCGCACTGACAAAGCACCTGTCATGGATATTTCCTTCCCAGAGATCGAAAAATTCGACCGTCTTCCTGAGCCTCGCGCTGAAGGGCCAACCGCTTTCGTATCAATCATGGAAGGCTGTTCAAAATACTGTACTTACTGCGTTGTACCATACACTCGTGGTGAAGAAGTTAGCCGTCCTATGGACGACGTGCTATTTGAAATTGCACAGCTTGCAGAGCAAGGCGTACGTGAAGTAAACCTGTTAGGTCAGAACGTAAACGCATACCGTGGCCCAATGCATGACGGTACTATTTGTTCTTTCGCTGAACTTCTGCGCTTAGTAGCTACCATCGATGGTATTGACCGTATTCGCTTTACCACAAGCCACCCGCTTGAGTTCACTGACGATATTATTGCTGTTTATGAAGATACGCCAGAGCTAGTGAGCTTCCTTCATCTGCCAGTTCAAAGCGGTAGTGACCGCATTCTGACGATGATGAAGCGTCCGCACACCGCAATCGAATATAAGTCTATTATCCGTAAACTACGCAAAGCACGCCCTGATATTCAGATCAGTTCTGACTTCATTGTTGCTTTCCCAGGCGAAACAGATAAAGATTTCCAAGACACAATGAAACTGATTCGCGAAGTGGATTTTGATATGAGCTTTAGCTTCATTTTCTCTCCTCGTCCGGGTACGCCAGCAGCGGATTACCCATGTGATCTGACTGAGCAAGAGAAAAAAGATCGCTTATATGAGCTACAACAGCAGATCAATTCTCAAGCAATGCGCTATTCTCGTTTAATGATGGATACAGAACAGCGCATTCTGGTTGAAGGTACTTCTAAGAAGAATCTGATGGAACTTCGTGGTCGTACAGAAAACAACCGTGTTGTAAACTTTGAAGGTTCACCAGATTTAATCGGTCAATTCGTTGACGTGAAAATCGTTGATGTATTCCCGAACTCACTTCGTGGTGAACTGATTCGTACAGAAAAAGAAATGAACCTTCGCGTTGTCACTTCTCCATCAGAAATGATGGCAAAAACAAAACGTGAAGATGAGCTAGGAGTAGCGACGTTTACTCCATAAGCTTTAACAGTCATAAGGTGTCCGGTCGAAATCGGACACCTTGATATGACCATACTGAGAGGCTAATTTGAGCAATAAAATTGTTACCCTAGAGATCAATCTCGAACCTTCTGATAACCGCCGACTTGCCAGTTTATGCGGTCCTTTCGATGACAACATCAAGCATTTAGAACGTCGTTTAGGCGTTGAAATTAATCATCGCAGCCAGTTCTTTACCATTGTGGGTAAACCTCATGCGACGGCAGCAGCACTTGATATCATCAAATCTCTTTATGTTGATACCGCACCTGTTCGTGGTGAAATTCCAGATATTGAACCGGAACAAATTCACCTCGCGATTAAAGAATCCGGCGTGTTAGAGCAAAACACAGACGTCGCTGAAGAGTTTACTCACGGCAAAGAAGTGTTTGTGAAAACCAAGAAAGGCGTTATCAAACCTCGCACACCAAACCAAGCGCAGTACCTGATGAACATGGCCACTCATGACATCACATTTGGTATTGGACCAGCAGGTACTGGTAAAACTTACCTTGCGGTAGCAGCGGCCGTTGATGCGTTAGAGCGTCAAGAGATTCGTCGTATCCTGCTAACTCGTCCAGCGGTTGAAGCTGGCGAAAAATTGGGGTTCTTACCAGGCGATCTAAGCCAGAAAGTCGACCCTTATTTGCGCCCTCTTTACGATGCGCTGTTTGAAATGCTTGGTTTTGAGCGAGTAGAAAAGCTTATCGAACGTAACGTTATTGAAGTTGCTCCTCTCGCTTACATGCGCGGTCGTACTCTGAATGATGCATTTATCATTCTTGATGAAAGCCAGAACACGACCGTTGAACAGATGAAAATGTTCCTGACTCGTATCGGTTTCAACTCTCGCGCAGTGATCACGGGTGACGTTACCCAGATCGACTTACCTCGCGGTGCGAAATCCGGCCTTCGTCATGCGGTAGAAGTATTAAGTGAAGTAGAAGAAATTAGCTTTAACTTCTTTATTGCTGACGATGTGGTTCGCCACCCAGTTGTTGCTCGTATTGTTAACGCTTATGAGAAATGGGAAGCACAAGATCAGAAAGAGCGTAAAGAGTACGAAAAACGTCGTAGAGAAGAGCGTGAGTCTAAACTGCTTGAACTTCAGAAAGAAGAACTTAGTTCATCCATAAAAGAGTCTGACCAACAATGAGTATTAAACTCGATTTACAATTAGCCGTTGAAGATGAAAACGGCTTACCTAGTGAAGCGAACTTTGCCACTTGGTTAGAAGCGGCGATCACTCCATTTCAAGAGCAAGCTGAAGTGACTATTCGCATCGTCGATAGCGAAGAGAGCCACCAACTCAACATGGATTATCGTGGTAAAGATAAACCGACTAATGTTCTCTCCTTCCCCTTCGAAGCACCTCCGGGGATGGAGCTGGATCTGCTGGGTGATTTAGTCATATGTCGCCAAGTGGTTGAACAAGAAGCCAGTGAGCAGAACAAACCACTGCTAGCACATTGGGCGCATATGGTTGTACATGGAAGCCTTCATCTGTTAGGTTATGACCATATCGAGGATGACGAAGCCGAAGAGATGGAGTCACTCGAAACAGAATTGATGCAAAAATTGGGTTTTGAAGATCCCTATTTGGCAGAAAAAGTGTAAATATAAGGTCAAATTGGCCTTATATTTATTTGTGAGCTACCACACTTTGGTAGCGTTAATAATTTGAGAAATAATGAACGAAGACAATTCGCCCCCTTCTAACGAAGGCAAAAAAGAAAAGTCTGAAGGTCCGAGTAGAAAGTCCTTCTTTGAACGCCTGGGTCAAATGTTTCAGGGAGAGCCGAAAGATCGCCAAGAATTGGTTGATGTGATTCGAGACTCTGAAGTAAATGACTTAATTGACCACGACACCCGCGACATGCTCGAAGGTGTTATGGAAATTTCAGAGATGCGAGTCAGAGATATTATGATCCCTCGCTCTCAAATGGTCACAATTTCACGTACCGACGATCTCGATACGTTGATTGCACTTATCACCGATGCACAGCACTCTCGTTACCCGGTGATCAGTGAAGATAAAGACCATGTTGAAGGTATTCTGCTAGCGAAGGACTTACTCAAGTATTTAGGTTCCAATAGTACTCCCTTCGATATCGAAGAGGTGATACGTCCAGCAGTCGTCGTGCCTGAAAGTAAACGGGTAGACCGTCTACTAAAAGAGTTCCGTGAGGAACGCTACCACATGGCGATTGTTGTTGATGAATTCGGCGGCGTTTCTGGCCTTGTTACAATCGAAGACATTCTTGAAGAGATTGTCGGCGAAATCGAAGACGAGACAGATGACGAAGAACAGCTGGAAATTCGTAAGCTAAGCAAACACACTTACGCCGTTAAAGCGCTGACGACGATTGATGATTTCAACGATACTTTCAAAACACAATTCAGTGATGACGAAGTAGATACGGTCGGCGGTATGGTGATGACGGCATTTGGTCATTTACCGACTCGCGGCGAAGTGGTTGAAATTGGCAATTACAGCTTTAAAGTTACCGCAGCTGATAGCCGTCGGGTTATCCAGCTTCAGGTCACCATTCCAGATTTGGAATCGATGCCTGAAATTACTGAAGAATAATTCTTTTTGTCTCTTACCAACTAAGAGTCTATTAAAAGTAGCAGATGAATAATAACTTTACTCATCGCCTGATGCGGCCGCTTGCGGCCGCTTTTGCTGGCGCTCTCACTACCCTGTCTTTCGCTCCATATCAAATTTGGCCGCTCGCCTTTATCAGTCCGGCTCTGCTGTTACTTCTTCTACATAAACAGTCTGCAAAACAAGGCGCATGGATAGGCTACTTGTGGGGAATCGGACAATTTGCCACCGGGATTAGCTGGGTTCATGTCAGTATTGATACCTTTGGTGGCATGCCTAAAATCGCCAGCATCTTCTTGATGGTGCTCTTAGTCGCTTATCTGGCAATCTATTCGGCTTTGTTCGGATGGGTACTGAATCGTTATTTCCAAACAAATAGCCGAACTCGAGTACTGCTTGCCGCACCGATTCTTTGGCTCATCTTTGACTGGTTACGTGGTTGGGTTATGACGGGCTTCCCATGGCTGTGGTTAGGCTATAGTCAAATCGAAAGCCCACTCGCTAACTTTGCTCCCCTTGGTGGCGTAGAGCTTCTGACACTACTTGTTTTGGTGTGCTCTGGCTGTTTGGCGTATTCGTTTATCAATAAGTCTTGGTCTTTGTTGATAATTCCTGCCGTTATCTTTGCCACTGGATACGGTTTGCGCTCTGCGCATTGGGTCACACCACAAGCCGATCGTTCAACGAAGGTTGCTTTAATTCAAGGCAATATTGAACAAGCACTGAAATGGGTACCTTCTCATCGCTGGCCGACCATAATGAAGTACACGGATCTTAGCCGAGAGAATTGGGACGCTGACATTATCATCTGGCCAGAAGCCGCCGTACCCGCTTTTGAATATGAGCTGCCTTCTTATTTGAAAAGTCTTGATGAACTTGCTCGAGCTAATAACAGCGGCATTATCCTTGGTATTCTTAATCAAGACGAAAACAAAGCTTTCTATAACAGTGTGTTAGCTCTCGGTGGAACCAATGACCCTGCATATCAGTATGAGACAGCGAGACGCTACAACAAACACCATCTGCTTCCGTTTGGTGAATTTGTGCCATTTGAAGAGGTTCTAAGGCCGATTGCGCCTTTCTTTAACTTACCTATGTCTTCGTTTAGCCGAGGCAGTTACATTCAACCAAACATCGACGTTAACGGTCATAAGTTCGCTTCCGCATTATGTTATGAAATTATTTTCAACGAGCAAGTGCGAGAAAACGTCAATGAAGATACCGACTTCATCCTGACGCTGTCTAACGATGCTTGGTTTGGTAAGTCCATTGGTCCATTGCAACATATGGAAATCGCTCGAATGAGAGCGTTAGAAATGGGTAAACCTGTCGTTCGTTCCACCAACAATGGTGTAACCGCAGTGACGGACTACCGAGGCAACATCATCAAGCAGATCCCTCAGTTTGAAACAGGTGTGCTTAAAGCGGACGTGACCCCGACTCGCGGACAAACACCTTACCATAGGTTTGGTAGCTGGCCGCTTTACTTGTGGGCGTTGCTCGGATTAGCCTTAGGCTTGATTCTCCAACGAAAGAACCGTCATTAATTAAACGTCAAAAGAGCCCTTAAGGCTCTTTTGTATTATTACCTCAAGAAGATACAAGGTTCGCTAAGGTTTCAGTGGTAAGCGTCCAAACACTTTATTCCCACAACGAATGCACGGAACTATCTCTGAAGGGTGGTTATATTGCACCTTGTGACCGCAACTTTCGCATACCAGCACTCCAAGCCCTATCATCTCTCCTGCATGATACAAACCTTGGTGTTCTAGATCTTGAAACAGCTCCACCCATTCCACTTTGGTTCTGTCGGTGATATCAAGCAAGCCTTGCCAGATGGAGTCGGTAATCATCAGGTAAAATGGGCCACTTTTACTCTCTTCATAACTTTCAGCGAATTCTTTTAAATCTGACTTAACATATTCAGAAATAAGGGATAATTCATCTTTAGTTAGATCATTAGCCGCACTGACAATTTTGCCAGAAGTTTCGACAATATGGCTGACTTCCTCACGGCTATGCTTGAGAGTTTCAACGACATCTTTCAGTAATGCTTCATAACCAGATTTTTGTTTTGGCATAAGACCTCTCTTTCAAATCGGATTGGCTATTGTTGTGCTGTGCTCCTTTATGTATTCTATGTCGATCTATAAGAGTCTGTTCAAACTGAACTCACAAATTCCAAGAGAACCGGATATCATCGATGCAAGAGCAATACAACCCGCAAGATATTGAACAAAAAGTTCAACAGCACTGGGATAACAACAAGACTTTCGTTGTAAGTGAAGACCCAAACAAAGAAAAATTCTACTGTCTGTCTATGTTTCCATACCCTAGTGGTCGACTGCACATGGGTCATGTTCGTAACTACACTATCGGTGATGTTGTTTCTCGCTTCCAACGTTTACAAGGCAAGAACGTTATGCAACCAATCGGTTGGGATGCGTTCGGTCTACCAGCAGAAAATGCTGCAGTAAAAAACAAGACAGCACCAGCACCTTGGACATACGAAAACATCGAATACATGAAAAACCAGCTTAAACTGCTGGGTTTTGGCTATGACTGGAATCGCGAATTCGCAACTTGTCGTCCTGAGTACTACCGTTGGGAACAAGAGTTTTTCACTAAGCTTTACGAAAAAGGCTTGGTTTACAAAAAAACATCTTCAGTAAACTGGTGTCCAAACGACCAAACTGTTTTGGCTAACGAACAGGTAGAAGATGGTTGTTGTTGGCGTTGTGATACTCCAGTTGAACAAAAAGAAATTCCTCAGTGGTTCATTAAAATCACTGCATACGCACAAGAGCTATTAGACGATCTAGACAAGCTTGAAGGTTGGCCAGAAATGGTTAAAACCATGCAGCGCAACTGGATCGGTCGCTCTGAAGGTGTTGAGCTTAAGTTTGAAGTAAAAGATGAAGCTCAAGATCTCGAAGTATACACCACTCGTCCAGACACACTGATGGGCGTAACTTATGTAGCTATCGCTGCAGGTCATCCTTTAGCAACGAAAGCAGCAGCAAGCAACCCAGCGCTAGCGACTTTCATTGATGAGTGTAAAAACACCAAAGTTGCAGAAGCAGAACTTGCGACAATGGAGAAGAAAGGTATGGCGACGGGCCTTACTGCGATTCATCCATTGAACGGTCGTGAAGTACCGATTTACGTAGCAAACTTCGTACTGATGGATTACGGAACAGGTGCTGTGATGGCAGTACCAGCACATGACCAACGTGACTACGAATTTGCCACTAAATACGGTCTAGACATTGTTCCTGTAATCAAACCTGTTGATGGTAGCGAGCTAGACATTTCTGAAGCGGCATACACAGAAAAAGGGGTATTGTTCGATTCAGGTGAATTTGACGGTCTTGAATTCCAAGAAGCATTTAACGCTATTGCTGCGAAACTTGAAGCAGAAGGTAAAGGCGTTAAAACCGTAAACTTCCGTCTACGTGACTGGGGTGTCTCTCGTCAGCGTTACTGGGGTGCGCCAATTCCAATGGTGACGACTGAAGATGGTCAAGTTCATCCTGTTCCAGCAGATCAACTACCAGTGATTCTGCCTGAAGACGTGACTATGGATGGCGTTACCAGCCCAATTAAAGCAGACAAAGAGTGGGCAAAAACCACTTTCAACGGCGAACCAGCACTACGTGAAACCGATACATTCGATACATTCATGGAGTCTTCTTGGTACTACGCTCGTTACTGTTCTCCACAAGCAGATGACATCCTAGATCCAGAAAAAGCAAACTACTGGCTGCCAGTAGACCAATACATTGGTGGTATTGAACACGCGTGTATGCACTTGTTGTACTCTCGTTTCTTCCACAAGTTGCTACGTGATGCGGGTTATGTAACGTCTGACGAGCCATTCAAGCAGCTACTTTGCCAAGGCATGGTTCTGGCTGATGCTTTCTTCCTGACAAACGAAAAAGGCACAAAAGAGTGGATCTCACCAACTGAAGTGAAAGTTGAACGTGACGGTAAAGGTAACATTACTTCTGCAGTAGATAACCAAGGTCGCAGCGTTGAACACTCAGGCATGATCAAAATGTCTAAGTCGAAAAACAACGGTATTGACCCACAAGAGATGGTTGATAAATACGGCGCAGATACAGTACGTCTGTTCATGATGTTTGCTTCTCCAGCAGACATGACTCTTGAATGGCAAGAATCTGGCGTTGAAGGCGCTAACCGCTTCCTAAAACGTGTTTGGAAACTGGCTCGTGAGCACTCATCGAAAGGTGGAGCTGTAGCTGTTAATGCCAGCGCACTAAGTGCAGACCAAAAAGCACTTCGTCGTGATGTTCACAAAACAATTGCAAAAGTAACGGACGATATCGCTCGTCGCCAAACGTTCAACACGGCAATTGCAGCAATCATGGAACTGATGAACAAGCTGACTAAAGCACCACAGGAATCAGAACAAGATCGTGCAATTTTGGACGAAGCAGTAAAAGCGATTACGCTGATGCTTTACCCTATCGCACCACACATCTGTTTTGAAATGTGGACAGCTCTTGGCGAATCAGAGATTGATAGTGCATCATGGCCTACGTTCGATGAAGCAGCGTTAGTGGAAGATGAAAAACTGATCGTTGTTCAGGTAAACGGCAAATTGCGCGGCAAACTCACCGTGGCTGCTGATGCGACTAAAGAGCAAGTCGAAGAGCTTGGTCTAAATGACGAAAACGTAGTGAAATTTACTGAAGGTTTAACCGTACGTAAAGTTATCTACGTTCCTGGTAAGCTGCTGAATATCGTAGCGAACTAATTCGTACTTATGTTGTCTGTAAACAGGGCTTTGTGCCCTGTTTACTTATGTTAGAACATAAACCTTTGTGTTCTAACATAAGTAATCTAACGAGAATAATAATCCCATGCGTTTTACATGTTCATCTTTCTTGAAATTGTCACTGGTTTTCCTCTCTGCGACCTTACTGAGTGCGTGCGGCTTTCACTTGCGCGGTGATTACGATGTGCCAGATGAACTGAGCAAACTGTCTATTACCAGTTACGACCAGTACAGTAACTTTACTCGCATAGTGACACGTCAATTACGCATGAATGAAATTGAAATCGTACAGCCAGCTGATGATGTACCTAATATTCATTTGATTAGCGAAGGTACAGGCGAACGTACACTATCGCTCTACCAAACAACCCGTGCAGCGGAAATTGAGCTAACCTTCGTTGCAAGTTACAGAGTGACCATTCCAGAATTGGGCACTAAAACATTTTCAACTAGTGTTACGCGTAGTTACTTAGATAACCCTCTTACGGCTTTAGCGAAATCTGTTGAGCGCGACATGATTGAAGGCGAAATGCGTAAACTGGCCGCGACACAAATCGTTCGCCAAATGGGTCGACTAAAAGCGTCGATTCAGGCTGGTACTATGGATGAAATTTCAGAAGCTGAAGAGCCAGCTAAAATACCTGCGACAAACGAATCGTATCTCATTGACACTATCGAAACTCACCAAGAGCCGTCGGCTCAAACAACTGCTGAGTAATTGAAACAATGAGAGTTTACGCCGATAAACTTGCCGATTCGTTACAAAGATCGTTATTGCCCGTTTATCTTATCTTTGGTGGCGAGCCACTGCTGACTCAAGAATCGGTCAAAGCGATAGAAACCAAAGCTCACAGTGAAGGCTTTGAAGAAAAGCATCACTTTACGGTCGATAACAATTTGGATTGGACGCAAGTTTATGACTGCTGCCAGTCCTTGAGCCTATTCAGTAGCCGACAAATTATCGTACTGGAGATTGCAGAATCAGGACTTAATGCCGCCTTGTCTAAATCTCTAGCGACTGTTTCTGATTACCTCAATCCAGATATTGTTTTGATTGTCATGGGCAATAAACTGACCAAAGCTCAAGAAAACACGGCTTGGTTTAAAGCACTGATGGCAAACGGCTGTCTGGTTAACTGCTTAACACCCGAATTATCTCGCTTACCGCAGTTTGTTATGGCTCGTTGCCGCACATTGGGTTTAACCCCTGATGCCGAAGCGGTTCAGATGCTGGCACAATGGCATGAAGGCAATTTATTTGCGTTGATGCAAAGCTTGCAAAAACTGGCACTCAATTATCCTGATGGCCAGTTAACCCTTGTTCGCCTTCAGGAATCACTTGATCGACATAACCATTTCACGCCATTTCATTGGATGGATGCGTTGCTTGAAGGTAAAGCCAACCGTGCACAAAGAATTCTGCGTCAACTTGAAGCGGAAGCAATTGAACCAATCATTTTGATGCGTACCTTGCAAAAGGAACTGTTTCTGTTACTGCAAATGAAACAGCAACTTAACACCATCGGGATAGGTGCTGTTTTTGACAAACACCGCGTCTGGCAGAATAAACGCCCATTGTATTCAGAGGCTCTGCAAAGACTATCGCTCAGCAAGTTGCAGCACCTAATTAGATTACTTGCTCAAATTGAAGTCTTGGCTAAAACTCAATACGAGCAGCCATGCTGGCCACTTCTTCATCAAATAAGCGTAGAGTTCGCCGTACCTCAGGCAAACATCCCTTTGCCAATTTAAACAGTGTTATACTGCGCGCCTAAATAGTAAAAATAGTACCAATAGACCATTTCAGAGGAATACCCCTTGCAACGCGAAGAATTAAATACCTTTCTTGCAGATAAAGTTGACGACATGAAAGCCGTTGACATCATCACCCTAGACGTACAAGGCAAATCAAGTGTGACGGATTACATGATCATTTGCACTGGCACTTCAAAACGTCACGTTTCATCGATTGCTGATCACGTCGCAAGTGAAGCGAAGAAAATCGGTTTCGACCCGCTCGGTATGGACGGTGAAAACGAAGGTGAATGGGTTGTTGTCGATATGGGGACAACCATGGTGCACGTCATGCAGGAAGAACAGCGTGAAATGTACCAACTAGAAAAACTTTGGAGCTAATGGTGAAAATTCAGCTTATTGCCGTTGGCACTAAAATGCCTAAATGGGTTGAAGAAGGCTTTCAAGAATATCGCCGTCGCTTCCCTCACGACATGCCACTTGAGTTAGTTGAAATCCCAGCTGGAAAACGCGGCAAAAACGCTGATATTGCAAGAATACTGCAAAAAGAAGGCGAAGCTATGCTGGCTGCCGTGCCAAAAGGCAACAGAATTGTTACCCTCGATATTCCCGGTAAGCGCTGGGATACAGAGCAACTTGCTGGCCAGCTCGAAAGTTGGAAGCTAGACGCGCGAGACGTATCCATTTTGATTGGCGGTCCAGAAGGGTTATCACCAGCTTGTAAAGCGGCGGCTGAACAAAGCTGGTCTTTATCACCTTTAACTTTGCCACATCCGTTAGTTCGCGTCGTCATGGCCGAAAGCTTGTATCGGGCGTGGAGTATCACTGCCAACCATCCATATCACCGAGAATAGGCATCGATGTTACGTAAGAGTAACCCGTTTCGAGATTACATTGCTGAAGCACGGCTTTTTAAAAGCCGTGCTGTGGTCTCGTTTGTTGGCATAGTGTTCATGATGGGCATTCTTATCGCGAACCTTTACAACATTCAGGTCAACCAATACCAAGACTATAAAACTCGATCTAACGATAACCGAATTAAAGTTGTTCCTATCGCGCCAAATCGAGGTTTAATCTACGACAGAAACGGACGCCTATTGGCAGAAAACCGTCCTGTGTTTAACTTGGAGATCACGCCAGAGCAAGTGAAAGATATCGACGGCACCATCGCTCGCTTGCAAGAATTCCTCGAAATAACGCCGGAAAAAATAGCGACGTTTGAGAAAGAGCGTCGCCACTCTCGTCGTTTTAACTCAGTACCTTTACTGACTCAGTTAACAGAAACTGAGGTTGCAAAATTCTCAGTACAACAACATAAATTTCCCGGCGTTACCGTTACTGCAAGCTTGAAACGCTACTACCCTTATGGCGAAGTGCTGACTCACGTTATCGGCTATGTTTCACGCATCAATGATAAAGACATCGAGCGCCTTGAAAGAGACGAACAAGTTGCCAACTACCAAGCAACTCGTGATATCGGCAAACTGGGTATTGAGCGCTATTATGAAAGCACACTTCACGGCACCGCAGGCTATCAAGAAGTTGAAGTGAACAGTCGTGGCCGTATAATCCGCACGCTCAAATATGTTCCGCCAATTCCCGGCAAAGATATTGTTCTTAACCTAGATATCGACTTACAACTTTACGTGCACAAACTGCTGGATGGAAGGCGTGGAGCGGCGGTTGTTCTCGATCCAAAAGACAACGGCATTCTGGCGATGGTCTCAAGCCCTAGCTACGATCCTAACGCCTTTGTCCATGGTATCTCCGGTAAAGAATACAGTAGCCTGTTGAACGATAAGAACCGTCCACTGGTTAACCGAACAACTCTAGGTATTTATCCTCCGGGTTCGACTGTTAAACCTTTTATTGCGGTTTCTGCCCTGAAAGAAGGCGTGGTTACACCCAATACCACCCGAAATGACCCAGGTTATTGGAAGATTCCTAACTCAACCACACGCCCATTCCGCGATTGGTTGCGCTGGGGACACGGGAGAGTCGATATCATCAAAGCACTTGAAGAGTCGGTCGATACCTTCTTCTATCAAATTGCTTACGATTTGGGCATTGACCGTTTGTCTGACTGGATGATGCGCTTCGGTTTTGGTGACTATACAGGCATCGATATTTACGAAGAAAGTAAAGCGAACATGCCAACCAGAGAATGGAAAATGTCTCGTCATCGCACGCCGTGGTATCAGGGTGATACGATCCCTGTTGGTATTGGCCAAGGCTACTGGACGGCGACACCAATGCAAATCGCCAAAGCGACCTCTGTATTGGTTCACCATGGTGAAGTTTGGGCGCCTCATTTACTCCGTTCAACCATCAATAACGGTGAAGAATTCACTCGTCAGAAAGAGGCGGAATATGTCAGCTACCCGCCAATTACCGGCGTTCCTAAAAAATACTGGGAAATGGCAATCGAAGGTATGTATCTGGTAAACCACGGTAAAAAAGGGACAGCAAGACGAGCTTTCCAGAATCTAAAATACAAAAGTGCAGGTAAATCAGGTACTGCTCAGGTATTTGGTTTAGCGGAAGGACAAGAATATAACGCAGACGAACTGGCAGAACACTTACGCGACCACGCACTATTTACTGGTTTCGCTCCAGTTGATGATCCCCAAGCAATTGTTACCATCGTTTTAGAAAACGCCGGTGGTGGTTCAACCAATGGTGCACCAGTGGTTAGACACATATTCGATCACATCATAATGGGTGCTCAAGAGGACGAAGAATAATGAAACTGGATCCTTCAACCGGACAAAGTCGGGCTCTATTTGAAAGACTCCACATTGACCTACCTTTGTTGATTGGTATTTTAGTCGTTTTTGTTTTTGCGCTCATGGTTATGTACAGCGCCAGTGGACAGAGTATGGCGATGATGGATCGTCAGGCAATGCGCATGGTATTGGCATTAACCGTCATGATTGCTCTAGCGCAGATATCGCCACGAACTTATGAAAGCCTGGCGCCCCTGCTTTATTTTGCGGGCGTTATTTTGCTTTTAGGCGTGCTCTTTTTCGGTGAGTCTTCCAAGGGCGCACAGCGTTGGTTAAACTTGGGATTTGTGCGTTTCCAGCCATCGGAACTGCTCAAACTGGCGGTACCGCTAATGGTTGCTCGCTATGTGGGTAAGCGTCCACTACCTTCTAGTTTTCGAACACTGGTTGCTTCGATTGTGATGGTACTAGTCCCTACCATCTTGATTGCCAAGCAACCAGACTTAGGCACATCAATATTGATTGCAGCATCGGGTATCTTCGTTATCTTTCTTGCTGGTATCAGTTGGAAAATTATCATTGCAGCGGCAGTGGGCGTAGGCGCTTTCATCCCTGTATTGTGGTTTTTCCTGATGCGGGAGTATCAAAAAGTCCGCGTACGAACACTGTTCAACCCGGAGTCCGACCCACTAGGCGCGGGTTATCATATTATCCAAAGTAAAATTGCTATCGGTTCTGGTGGTATTTCAGGCAAAGGTTGGCTGCACGGCACTCAATCTCAGCTAGAATTTCTCCCAGAGCGACATACTGACTTTATCTTTGCAGTTATCGCCGAAGAATGGGGCATGATTGGCATCTTAGGACTTCTATCTGTATATCTATTTATTATCGGACGAGGTCTCTATTTGGCGAGCAATGCTCAAACTGCTTTTGGCCGCATGATGGCAGGCAGTGTTGTTCTTAGCTTCTTTGTTTACGTGTTTGTGAATATTGGCATGGTAAGTGGCATTCTACCAGTGGTAGGTGTTCCTCTTCCTTTGATTAGTTATGGCGGGACATCTATGGTTACCCTAATGGCTGGCTTCGGTATCTTAATGTCGGTTCACACTCACAGAAAAGCATTTTCAAAGGCGACTTGATGAAATTAAAAGCGTTCTTTTTCCCGCTGTTAGTGTTGATGATCTTAGCTGGCTGTTCGAGCTCCGGCGGCCGCTACGATATTAAAGATGATGTAGCACCCAATACCCCAATTTCGGTAGAACATATTGAAGATGCACACCCACAATATGAGCCTTATAGCCGAGGCGGGAATAAGGACTACACATTACGTGGTCAAAAATACCAGATAGTTAAAAATACCGATGGCTTTAAAGAACAAGGCCAAGCATCTTGGTATGGTAAAAAATTTCATGGACACCTTACGTCCAACGGCGAGATTTATGATATGTACTCAATGAGTGCTGCACATAAAACACTGCCAATACCTAGCTACGTTAAGGTGACGAATCTTGATAACAATAAAACAGCCATAGTTCGAGTCAATGACCGCGGGCCATTCCATTCTGGTCGAATTATTGACTTAAGCTATGCGGCGGCTTACAAGTTAGATGTAATTAAAACAGGCACTGCTAACGTCTCGATAGAAGTCATCAAAGTAGATAAACCACTGACAAACCAAGTTAAAAAATCAGATCCACGATATATAATTCAAGTCGCTTCTTCACAAAGTGAAGAAAGAGTTCGAACTTTATCGCAAAATTTGGGACAAAGCTTATCGGTGCAAAGTTTTATCGATAGTGGTAATGGTAGCCATAGGGCTGTTTTAGGCCCTTTTACTGACTATACGCTGACTCAAGAAACATTAGAGCGTGTAAAGTCCTTAGGTTACGAAACCGCATTTATTAAAAAGTACCAAGTTGCACAGTAATGACTGACGAGCCAAGGCATATCGGCTCTGGTTTGAATAGTCGTTTCTGTTAAGATATACAAAACCAACTAGATAACACGCATTTACCATGAAAAAATTGATTCTAAATTCTGTTCTGGCGTCGTCCACTGCGCTTTCTACTCTTATCTCATTCACAGCCGCAGCTGCACCTATAGTTATGCCAGACGCACCACAGATCGCCGCAAAAGGCTATGTTCTGATGGATTTTCATTCAGGTAAGATTCTGGCTGAAAAAGAGATGGACACAAAGCTGTCTCCTGCAAGTTTGACCAAAATGATGACGAGCTACGTTATCGGCCAAGAACTCGCGCGTGGAAATATCTCTCCTAATGACGATGTCGTGATTAGTAAAAACGCGTGGGCTAAAAATTTCCCAGACTCTTCTAAGATGTTTATCGAAGTCGGCACCACGGTAAAAGTGAGTGACCTGAACCGAGGTATTATCATTCAGTCTGGTAACGACGCTTGTGTAGCCATGGCTGAACATATCGCCGGTTCAGAAGATGCTTTCGTAGACTTAATGAATGCTTGGGCAAGTTCTCTGAAAATGACCAACACGCATTTCGCGAACGTACACGGTCTAGACGATCCAAATCTCTACTCAACACCTCACGATATGGCTCTGCTAGGTCAAGCGCTAATTCGTGATGTGCCAGATGAATACGCACTTTATTCTGAGCAAAAATTCACTTACAACGGCATCACTCAGTACAACCGTAACGGTCTGTTATGGGATAAGAGCATGAACGTTGACGGTATCAAGACAGGTCACACATCGAACGCTGGTTACAGCCTAGTAAGCTCAGCAACTGAAGGTAAGATGCGTCTTGTAGCCGTTGTAATGGGCACTAAAGATGCGAATGCTCGTAAATCTGAAAGCAAGAAGCTATTAAGCTACGGCTTCCGTTTCTTCGAAACCGTTGCACCACATAAGAAAGGTGAAACCTTTGTTGAAGAACAAATCTGGATGGGTGACAAGTCAACTGTTGCTCTAGGCGTTGATGAAGACACTTATGTAACTCTTCCACGTGGTCAAGCGAAAAACCTAACTGCAAGCTTTGTACTTGAAAAAGAGCTAAAAGCCCCAATTAAGAAAGGTGATGTAGTTGGTAAGCTTTACTACCAAGTAGACAATGAAGATGTTGCTCAGTACCCTCTATTAGCTCTAGAAGATGTGAATGAAGGTAGCTTGTTCAGCCGCCTATGGGACTACATTGTTCTACTATTCAAAGGCTTGTTCTAATACCAATTCTAGCAATTGGGTATAGTATTTTAGTAATTTGACAGGGAAGCTGCTTTTTACTCAAACTACTTGGAACTGCAGGTAGGCGGCAAATAAGTGAGTCCCCATAAGCATAGATAACTATGTGATTGGGGCGAACGAGTGCGGCCAACGCCACTGCAGTTTCAAATAGGAAGAGTAATGCGGCTTTTTTGTTCACTTGAGATCCACGTCGATAGGCTGTAATATTCCGCACCGCTTAATCGAATGCCAAACTTGGAGTTTCCAATATGTTGACCATCAACTCTGATGCAAAATTAAAAGACCTGCTTGAGTTCCCTTGTTCTTTTACCTACAAGGTGATGGGCCATGCAAAACCAGAATTACCTGAGCTTGTACTGGAAGTAATTCAACGCCACGCTCCTGGCGATTACAACCCACGAGTTAAGCCTAGTGCGAAAGGTAACTATCACTCAGTGTCAGTGACCATTACCGCCACTTCTATCGTGCAAGTGGAAACCCTGTATAAAGAACTGGGTGATATTGAAATTGTACGCATGGTTCTTTAACTGAACCAAATCAAATAATTCGATATCAATTAAAATATTTTTGAAAGCAGCATTAAGCTGCTTTCTTTATATTTATCAAACCGTTAAGAAAACATTACTTAAATTATGGTCAAAAAAATGCCCTCTATGAGTAGTTCCTCGCTCTTAAGGCGTTTATAATCACCAAAATTTTCACAACCACTGACGGAATATGACACTAGATAACCAGCTTGTTGTCAGACAATGGGGTCGACAAGACTACCATCCAGTTTGGCAGGCTATGCATGAATTTACCGATCAGCGTGACGAAGAGACTCGTGATGAAGTCTGGCTTGTCGAACACAACCCAGTATTTACACAGGGTCAGGCAGGTAAAGCTGAACACTTGCTCAACACAGGTGATATTCCGGTTGTACAAAGTGACCGTGGCGGTCAGGTGACTTATCACGGTCCGGGTCAGTTAGTGGTGTACTTTTTGATCAACCTAAGACGCAAAAAATTAGGTGTTAGAGATCTGGTAACGGATATTGAAAATTTGGTTATCAATACTCTGAAAGCTTACAATATTTCGTCTGCAGCGCGTCCGGATGCTCCGGGTGTCTACGTTGACGGAAGAAAAATCTGCTCACTTGGTCTACGAATTCGTAAAGGCTGTTCATTTCATGGGCTAGCTTTAAACGTCAATATGGATCTCACTCCATTCTTGCGAATTAACCCTTGCGGTTACCAAGGCATGGAAATGGTACAAGTAAGCAACTTAGTTGGCCCGGCAGATATCCACCAAGTAGAAAAACAATTAATCCAAGAACTCGTACCGCTATTCGGCTACGAGCATGTCGAATTCAGCACTGAAGCACCCTCAATCGGTAACAAAGTATGAGCAAACCCATTCAAATGGAAAAAGGCGTCAAATACCGTGACGCTGATAAAATGGCACTGATTCCTGTAAAGAACATGCCGACAGAACAAAAAGAAATCTTGCGTAAACCTGAGTGGATGAAGATCAAGCTGCCAGCAGACAGCCAACGTATCCAAGACATCAAATCAGCAATGCGTAAGAACAACCTGCACTCTGTTTGTGAAGAAGCGTCTTGCCCTAACTTGGCTGAGTGTTTCAACCACGGTACAGCGACCTTCATGATTTTAGGTGCAATTTGTACACGTCGTTGTCCATTCTGCGATGTTGCCCATGGTCGCCCTGTTGCTCCTGAAGCCGATGAGCCGAAAAAGCTAGCGAAAACCATCAGTGATATGAAACTGAAGTATGTGGTTATCACCTCTGTAGACCGTGATGATCTTCGTGATGGTGGTGCACAGCACTTTGCTGACTGTAACCGTGAAATTCGCGCTTTGAATCCAAATATTCGTATTGAAACTTTGGTTCCTGATTTCCGTGGTCGTATGGATGTAGCGCTGGACTTGTTGAAAGACAACCCGCCGGATGTGTTCAACCACAACTTGGAAACAGCGCCTCGCCTGTACCGTAAAGCGCGTCCGGGCGCGAATTACAAGTGGTCACTACAACTGCTACAAAAATTCAAAGAGCAGCATCCAGAGATTCCAACAAAATCAGGTTTGATGATGGGCCTAGGTGAGACAAAAGAAGAGATCATCGAAGTGATGAAAGACCTTCGTGCTCACGGCGTTACTATGCTAACCCTAGGCCAATACCTAGCGCCAAGCCGTCACCATTTGCCGGTTGAACGTTACGTTCCACCAGCAGAGTTTGATGAGCTAAAAGATATCGCGCTAGAGCTTGGTTTCACTCACGCGGCTTGTGGTCCGTTTGTGCGTTCTTCTTACCACGCAGATATGCAAGCGCAAGGTTTAGAAGTAAAGTAATCAATACTTGAACAACTAAATCAATGAAAAGGCGATATGTCTTCGGATATGTCGCCTTTTTTGTGTCTATGATTGAATAGATGCAAATAGTTTTATAGGCTAACCACTGACTCTTAAATCATGAAGGACAATGATAATGAAAAATTTAACGATGCTCGCTTTCGCTCTGACAACAGCAGCAATTACAGCCGGTTGTTCTTCGAACTCTCAGACAGACAACTTCCGCGAAGCTTCTTTCGAGTTATGTAATACAGAAGTCGATATCTACTCTGTCAGCGACGATGGCAAAGTTCGCATTGTCTGTTCAGATGGTTCTAAGTTTGCTTTGGCAAGTGAAGATACACTCGAAGTGATGCGTGAGATTAATATTGAATATTGTGATGGTGAAGGCTTAGGTAAGTTTACCGAAAGCAACAAATACTACATGTTCAAATGCAAATCCGGCACTTTGATCAGCATGGCTAAATAGAACGAACTACAGTTCTATGGCGATGTTATATAGCCAATGAGTTCGCCAGTTTAAAGATGTAAAAAAGGCCTGCATTGCAGGCCTTTTCCATATGTTCAAGCGATTAAGCGTAAACTGGTAGACGCTTACAGATATCAAGCACTTTTTGTTTTGTTGCTTCGATAACCGCTTCGTCGTTGATGTTGTCTAGAACATCACACATCCAGTTAGCCAATGCTTTCGCATCTTCCTCACTGAAACCACGGCGAGTGATTGCAGGTGTACCAACACGGATACCAGAAGTGACGAATGGGCTACGAGGATCGTTTGGCACTGAGTTTTTGTTTACAGTGATGTTCGCTGCACCTAGAGCTGCATCCGCTTCTTTACCTGTGATGTCTTTGTCGATTAGGTCAACAAGGAACAGGTGGTTTTCGGTACTGTTAGAAACGATTTTGTAACCACGTTCTTGGAACTGAGCAACCATTGCTTTTGCGTTCTTAACAACACGCTCTTGGTAAGCTTTGAATTCAGGTTCCATAGCTTCTTTGAACGCTACCGCTTTACCAGCGATAACATGCATTAGAGGACCACCTTGGCCGCCAGGGAATACTGCTGAGTTCAGCTTCTTGTACATCTCTTCACCAGCGTTTGAAAGAATCAAACCGCCACGTGGGCCTGCTAGTGTTTTGTGAGTTGTAGTAGTAACAACGTGTGCGTGTGGGATTGGCGTTGGGTATACACCCGCAGCAATCAGACCAGCAACGTGTGCCATATCAACAAACAGGTAAGCATCGACTTTGTCAGCGATTTCACGCATGCGTTTCCAATCAACGATTTGTGAGTAAGCTGAGAAACCACCGATGATCATCTTAGGTTTATGCTCAAGAGCAAGAGCTTCCATTTCGTCGTAGTTGATTTGACCCGCTTCGTCGATACCGTAAGGAATCACGTTGTAGTGTTTACCAGAGAAGTTTACTGGTGAACCGTGAGTCAAGTGACCGCCGTGCGCTAGGCTCATACCTAGAACAGTGTCACCTGGGTTTAGAAGAGCCATGTACACTGCGCTGTTTGCTTGAGAGCCAGAATGTGGCTGAACGTTAGCGTACTCACAGCCAAATAGCTGGCATGCACGGTCAATTGCTAGAGATTCCGCTTTATCAACGTACTCACAACCGCCGTAGTAACGCTTGCCAGGGTAGCCTTCAGCGTATTTGTTTGTTAGCTGAGAACCTTGAGCTTCCATTACACGCGGACTGGTGTAGTTTTCTGAAGCGATAAGTTCAATGTGCTCTTCTTGGCGAAGAGTTTCTTCCTGAATGGCAGCGTATAGCTCCGGATCATAATCAGCGATGTTCATATCACGCTTAAGCATCTGTATCTCCTGACTCAGATTTGACTGAAAGTAGCAAAAAACCACACAACGACCAAAAGCAAACGTTTTCGTCACCGTAATATGGCGCGCATTCTACATAATTTGATTTATATCATAAAGCCCAAATTACAGAAATTATCATGCAGTTTTTTCATGTTGATTGACAACACCGCTCATCTTTTGCGCATTTAAGATGAGTGTCTACATTTTCTTTACACTATGTAAATTTGGGATTACATAGGTTTACCCTAATTTTTGTTCGCTAGCTACCGAAAAAATCAGGTTTTAATTAGTATCCACTTATTCTTTACCAATTACTTATTTTTTAGCAATTAATGGCATCTTAAATGGAAACACATTCACGGAAGGAAGATTGGGTAGCGATCTTCACTGGCACCTTTATCGTGTCTCAGGGACTATTTTTTCTAAAAGCAGCCAATTTGATCACAGGTGGTACTGCGGGTTTAGCACTTTTACTGACGCATGTATTCCCTTGGAGCTTCGGCGCACTCTACTTCTTCGTCAACATGCCCTTCTACCTGCTTGCGTGGAAACGCTTTGGGGTTAGGTTCTCGATCAACACGGCTATCTCTTGCGCTTTGGTTTCTGTCTTTACTGATCACTTGTCGAATTTCATCACTATCGAACACGTTGATCCCGCCTACTGCGCTCTAGCTGGCGGCCTACTGACAGGCTTAGGCATGCTGATTCTGTTCCGCCACCGCTCAAGCTTGGGTGGTTTTAACGTGCTATGTCTGTTTATTCAGGACAAGTTCGGCATTTCGGTGGGCAAAACACAACTCGTTTTAGATTGCATCATTGTGTTTACTTCGCTGTTCTTCTTAACACCGTCAATTATTATCTTGTCTATCGCAGGTGCTGTTGTACTCAACATCGTATTAGCGATGAACCATAAGCCTTCGCGTTACTCGGTGAAATATATCTAGACACCGTGAAAGACAATTAGACGAAGTTGAACAAGAATTGAAAAACGAAAGCCCGCTATTTTGCGGGCTTTTTGATTTTGGCTTCAAGGAAACGGGCTTAGTGAGTTGTTCGGCCTTTGTTATCGTGCCCCAACTCTCTGTTCAGTTCCGCTTCAACATGCCCCGGAGCTTGTGTCTTCGCTGAAATTAAACGGTACATTGCAGGAATAACAAACAAGGTAACCACGGTAGCGAATGCCATACCAAAGAAAATAACCGTACCCACAGCCACACGACTTTCATAACCAGCGCCAGTAGAGACAATCAGAGGAATAGAACCAGCCAGAGTTGTAAATGCTGTCATCAGAATAGGACGAAGGCGTCGCGCAGAAGCATCCACAATCGCTTTTTCAAACTCAACTCCACGGTCACGCAACTGGTTGGCAAACTCAACGATTAAGATACCGTTCTTGGTCACCATACCAATCAGCATCACCATACCTATTTGACTATATACGTTCATCCCCTGCCCCATAATAAATAGGCCGAGGAAACCACCGAATACGCCCATAGGTACAGTAAACATAATTACCATTGGGTTGATAAAGCTTTCAAATTGAGCGGCAAGCACTAAGTAAGCCACCAACAAGGCTAGTGCGAATACAACCGCAACACTCGACTGGTTTTCCTTAAAGTCTTTAGACTCACCGGAATAGCTGACGGAGATGTCGATTGGCAATATTTCCAAAGCTTTTTGATCCATAAAGTCCAGAGCCTGACCTAAGGTTGCCCCATCGGCTAAGTTCGCAGTAATGGTAATCGCTTTTTGCTTATTGTAGTGCGACAGGCGAATCGCCGACGCCACTTCCTCGATTTTGGTGACGGTATCCAGAGTGACAAGATCGCCGTTTCCAGTACGCATATAGATTTGGCTTAAATCCGCAGCATTATTGAAGCTGTTTTCGTCACCGCGTAAATAAACATCATACTCTTCACCACGCTCGACGAAGGTTGTAACCGCCTTACCACCCAGCATAACCTCCAGCGTATCCGAAATATCTTGCACACTGATATTCAGTTCCGATGCTCTTTGTTTATCAACCGTCACCACCAGCTCAGGCGTTTTCTCCGAATAGTTGATATCCACGCCCGTCATGTAGGTTGAGCTTTCCGCTTCCGCTTCTAGTTTCTCAGCCCACTCTTTGAGCTCAGTATAATCTGAGCCACCAAGTACAAACTGTACCGGCTCATTGGAACCGCCGCGGAAACCGGGCATAAATGGAATCACACGGACATCGGGAATGCCTGCTAATGCTTTTCTTACCTCACCCAGTGCGTTTTGAGCAGTAATGCTGCGCTGATTCCAATCATCCAGCGTCATAATGACAAAACCCGTCTGATCTCCAGCATTACCACCAAATGCTGGCGACTGAATACTGAACGATCTTAAGAAGCCTTGCCCAAGCAAAGGTTTCAATCGAGCTTCCACTAAGTCCATATTGGCAGACATACGGTTGTAACTGGTTGCATCTGCGCCTCGTACAAATGCAAAGATAACCCCACGGTCTTCAGACGGCGTCAGTTGCGCGGGAACACTCTGCATAAACTGGTAACTGCCACCAATACAGCCAAGAATGACTAGAGGAGCAAACCATTTAAAGCGCAAAGCAAAACGCAGCATAGTGCGATAAGCCGATTCCAGTTTTGCGAATAACTTATCAACAAAGCGGTTAAAACCATTCGGTTTCACATTTGCTTTAAGAATCTTACTGCCCAGCACAGGCGTGAGGGTCAGTGCTATCAATGACGAGAAAATCACCGACATTGCCAGCAGCACCGAGAACTCAGTGAACAGCAAACCGACCATTCCATCCATAAACGAGATTGGCAGGAACACCATCACCAACACTAAGGTCGTGGCAACAACAGCAAAGCCTACTTCACGTGTGCCTTTATAGGCAGCAAGCAAAGGTTTCTCGCCCTGCTCAATATGGTGGAAGATGTTTTCCACCACCACAATAGCGTCATCCACAACCAGACCAATCGACAAAATCAGTGCCATCAAGGTGATGAGGTTAATAGAGAAGCCAAAGTAATAGGCAGCTATAAAAGAAGAGATCAAGGATACAGGTACAGTAATCGCAGGGATCAATGTCGCGCGAGCCTGACCGATAAAGATATAGAGCACTAAAACAACCAGACCACCAGTAATAAATAAGGTGCTGTATACCTCTTCGATAGAGCGTTCAATGAAGATGGTTGAGTCGTAGTTCACCACCAACTTGGTGTTTTCAGGCAGGAATTTCTGAATGTTATCGACCTGCTGATGAACCCGTTTCGCCACCTCCAGCGGGTTAGCATCTGACTGAGGAACAATCCCCATGCTCACGTTCACGACACCGTCTGTTTTATACGTCGAGTTTTCATTCTCAGCGCCTAGAAATACATCAGCCACATCTTTGAGATAAATCGGCGATCCGTTAACGCGTTTAACCACTAGGTACTCGAAGTCTTGCGGCTTTTGATAAGTTCGAGCGGTACGAACCGACATCACCGTAGAATCGTTACGAACTTGACCTCCTGGGCTTTCGATATTCTCACGACGTAATGCAGCTGAAATATCTGAAGTGGTCACACCCCGCCCCGCCATCAATTCTGGTTGCAATCGTACATACATTACTTTGTACAAACCGCCAGAGACGTCCACAGAGCTGACGCCCGAAATCAGGCTAAAGCGGTCAACCAGAACTCGTTCCATATAATCGGTTAACTGAGTTCGGTCCATCGTCGATGAACTCAAGTTAATGTACATAGAAGCTTGGCCAGAACCATTGTTCTTAAACACCAGAGGGTCATCCGCCCCTTCAGGCAAAGAGCGCTGAGCCCGCGCAACCGCATCACGAATATCACTGACGCCGGTATTCAGGTCATAACCAAGGTTGAAGGTGACCGTAATACGAGACGAACCGTTACGAGTCACTGATGTAATTTCGTCGACGCCACTGATACCCGTTAACTGTTCTTCCAGAACAGAAGTAATCTGGTTTTCAATAATGGTCGCGGAAGCGCCTTGATATCGGGTTGAAATAGAAACAACCGGATTTTCAATATCCGGCATTTCTCGCACAGCAAGCTTAGTAAAAGAGACAAAGCCAAACACGCACAGCAGCATACTTAAAACTAGCGCGGCAACTGGGCGTTTTACAGAAACATCAGAGATCAACATTAGTTGTCATCCTTGTTCACTGGCAGGCCCTCTGCGGTCACTTCGGACACTTTAGCGCCATCACGCATGTTAACAATACCTTGAACAACCACTTTCTCACCAATATCTAGTCCTTGCTCAATCACCACTTGGTTTTCAACACGAGCGCCTAGAAGCACTTCTGTTCGAACCGCTTTGTTTTCTTGGTTCACAACATAAACATAACGCTTGGTGCCAGAGTATTCGAGAGCCTGAACCGGAATAATCGGTGCTTCAATTGCTGGGAAAGCTAAGTTCGCTGAAACCAACATTCCCGGTTTAAGTAAGCCACCAGCATTGGAAAAATGAATGCGCACTCTTAAGTTCAGCGTTTCAGTATTTACACGAGTATCGATACCAACCACTTCGCCTTCAAATGTCTTGCCCGGCCAAGCATGTGTTGTCCCAACCACTTTCATGCCTTTAGAAAGCATCGACAAATAACGTTCAGGAACCTGAAGATCCAACTGCATTAATGAAAGGTTATCTAACGTCATCAGTTCAGTACTGGTACTGACAATCTTACCTCGGCTGAAATCGATAAAACCTACAGTGCCAGCAAATGGGGCTTTGATATGAAGATCATTCCAGTTCGCTTCTGCCGCTTCTAAGCGCGCCTGAGCAATATCAACACTGGTTTTCTGAGCATCAATTTCAGTCTGAGTGATGGCGCTTCTCTTTAACAAACGCTCGTATTCGGCCAGCTTACGTTTTTCATCACGCAAATACGCTTTTGCTTCGGCGACAGAAGCACGAGCTTTTTCGTCAGATAACTGCACCAATAATTGATTTTTCTTTACTTCCTGATTGGCTTTGACCGCAATAACGTCTACTTTCCCTGCCACTTCTGGCGAAATAATGACTGACTGTTCAGCTTCCAATTTGCCAACTAAAGCAAGTGATTGAGAGATTTGATGAACTTGCACTAAATCAGTGACGACAGAGATAGCAGGTGCACTTCTTGGCCCCGCAGCGACAGCGCCTTGGCTACTTAATAAGGCAATAGCAAGAACAGCAGAAAGAATCGAAACGTTTTTCATAAACCACATCAGCATATAAGAAAGAACTTTTATTATAACGAGTTATAGCACGTGGAAACGTAAAGGAACGTAAATTTGATATTTCCATCTCCTTTTCAAACCACTATTTCAAAAAGAAAATGGGGAATTACGGCCATCTTTGCCCAAAAAGCCAGCATTCAATTCAAAAAGACAAAAAAAGGGTTTACACAAAGTCCGAGTTTGATAATATGCGCTCCGCACTTGATTGATGTGTTGGGAAAACGTCAGTTAAGTCTTATCTTGTAAAAGATTAGGAAAACACCCTGGAGGGGTTCCCGAGTGGCCAAAGGGAGCAGACTGTAAATCTGCCGGCTCCGCCTTCGATGGTTCGAATCCGTCCCCCTCCACCATATTTTCTTGTGAGACGATAAGTTCTTGTGAGAGCAAAACTTGATTGATGCGTTGGGAAAACTTCATTCAAGCCTCTTCTTGTAAAAGATTAGGAAAACACCCTGGAGGGGTTCCCGAGTGGCCAAAGGGAGCAGACTGTAAATCTGCCGGCTCCGCCTTCGATGGTTCGAATCCGTCCCCCTCCACCATATTTTCTTTTGAGACAATAAGTTCTCTCGAGAATAAAACTTGATTGATGCGTTGGGAAAACTTCATTCAAGCCTTCTCTTGTAAAAGATTAGGAAAACACCCTGGAGGGGTTCCCGAGTGGCCAAAGGGAGCAGACTGTAAATCTGCCGGCTCCGCCTTCGATGGTTCGAATCCGTCCCCCTCCACCATATTTTCTTATGCGACGATAAGTTCTCATGAGAGCAAAACTTGATTGATGCGTTGGGAAAACTTCATTCAAGCCTTCTCTTGTAAAAGATTAGGAAAACACCCTGGAGGGGTTCCCGAGTGGCCAAAGGGAGCAGACTGTAAATCTGCCGGCTCCGCCTTCG
>NZ_JAKKCI010000004.1:0-85400 GCF_021726015.1 Vibrio sp. A1-b2 | reverse complement strand
ATGGTTCGAATCCGTCCCCCTCCACCATATACAGAAAAGCCAGCTCATTGAGCTGGCTTTTTTCATTTCAGAATACTCTAAAAATATCAGAGCATTAGCACAAAAGAACAAGCCCCTATAATAGGGGCTTGTGTTTATTGAGACTACAGGGGGTGCTCAATCAAAATGACTCTGGTTTCGTAAGCTCTTAATCTTTGCTTAAACTCAACCAGCTGATTCTCAATGTCTGAATAATTGCCGATAAGATAACGTGCATTGTTCAGTTCAAGTTCTTGCGGCAATTCACACTCTGCTTCTACATCATAATAGTTATTCAAACACACCAGCGTCTGTGTAGCACTTCGTCTTTGATACGCAAAAATGGCTTGGTGCTCGGGCAGTAAGTCTTGATAGTCACCGTCGGTAATAACGGTAATCTCCTTTCTCAACTGAATTAACTTTTGATAGTAATAAAATACCGAATCCTCATCACTCAAAGCTTGTTCTGCGTTGATTTGAGGATAATTGCTGGCAACAGAAATCCAAGGTTCTCCAGCACTGAAACCGGCATATTGACGACTATTCCATTGCATTGGCGTTCGGGAATTATCACGAGATTTCTGCGCCAGAATTGCCAACATATCCGTTTCACTGACACCATTCTGCTTGACCATAATGTCGTACATATTGGTGCTTTCAACATCTCGGTATTGCGAAATATCGGTATACCCTGGGTTCGTCATACCAATCTCTTCACCTTGGTATACGTAAGGCGTGCCCTGCATCATATGTATTGATGTTGCGAGCATTTTGGCCGACTCAACACGGTACTCACTATCATTACCTAAACGACTGACCACTCGGGGTTGATCGTGATTACACCAGAACAATGCTCCCCAACCTTTCCCATTCAAGCCAGTTTGCCAATGGTTAAATACCTGCTTGAGTTGTATGAAATCAAAGGGGGCTTTGGTCCACTTTTCTCCGTTAGGATAATCCGCTTTCAGGTGATGGAAGTTAAACACCATAGATAACTCTTTGTTATCTAATGACGAATATTGCTGACAATGCTCCAATGTTGTCGATGACATTTCTCCTACCGTCACACTGCCATATTTTTGGAAAACGTCGCGGCTGATTTCTTGTAAAAACTCATGCACACGCGGGCCATCGGTATAGAAACGGCGGCCGTCACCTACTTCGTCGTTTGGGAAATCCTGTTGTTTGGAAATCAGGTTAATAACATCTAAACGAAAGCCGTCCACACCTTTCTCAGCCCAAAAGCTGATCACTTCTTTTACTTCATCTCGAACCAGAGGATTTTCCCAGTTCAGATCCGCTTGCTCCTTAGCAAACAGATGCAAGTAATACTGGTTCGACTTTTCATCATATTCCCAAGCACTGCCACCAAACTTTGACTGCCAGTTATTCGGTGCTTTGCCATCAACGGGGGACTTCCAAATGTAATAGTCACGATAAGGGCTAGCTTTATCTGCCAACGCTGACTGAAACCACATATGCTGTGTCGAAGTATGATTCACAACAATGTCCATAATGATGCGAATGCCTTTCTGATGAGCCAGCTCAAGCAGGTTATCGAAGTCATTCATGGTGCCAAAATCAGGATTGATCGAGTAGTAATCCGCAATGTCGTAACCGTTATCAATCATTGGTGACTGATAGACAGGCGTTAACCAGATGGCATCAATGCCCAGAGTTTGCAGATAGTCCAGTTTAGAAATAATGCCTTGTATATCTCCGGTTCCTTTTGCGCCACTGTCACAGAAGCTTTTAGGATAAATTTGATAGATAGATGCAGTTTTCCACCAGTCGGATTCACTATTAGCAAAGGCCATTCTTTTCTCACTTACCAAAAATCAAAAACAGAAAAAAGAGTGGCAAAAAGCCACTCATAAAAACGTTATGCTGAAGCGGTTGATAAATCGCCTTTGACTTGTGCACGCTTGTACATTACTAAAGTCAGTGCTGCTGGAACCACAATCGCAACTAACATTGCAACAAGGTAGATACTCCAGTACTGAGGCTGAATAGATAAAATGCCCGGCAGACCACCTACACCGATACCATTCGCCATCACACCAGCACTACCACATACCGCCGCAGCCAAAGCACTACCAATCATTGCGGATAGCATTGGGAACTTGTATTTGAGGTTGATACCGTACATAGCCGGTTCAGTCACACCTAAGTAAGCAGAAATTGCCGCTGGTACAGAAATATCGCGCTCACCATGTTTCTTACTGATCAGAATAATACCTACAACAGCTGAAGCCTGAGCGATGTTAGAAAGCGCAATTAAAGGCCAAATTGGTGTACCGCCCAACTCTTGCATCAACTGTAGATCAACAGCGTTGGTGGTGTGGTGAATACCAGTGATAACCAGTGGTGCGTACAAGAAACCAAATATCATCGAGCCCAGTACCGCGAAATCACCCGTCATTGCAGCTTTTGCAGCAAAGGCAACGCCATTACCTAATACACGGCCGAACGGTCCAATTAACGTATGCGCTAAGATGACAGCCAAAATTAATGAAACAAACGGTACAACAACCAGATAGAGATAAGCTGGAACCACTCGTTTTAGGGTGTTTTCAATAAAGGCAAGCATCACACCCGCTAAGATCGCAGGGATAACCTGAGCCTGATACCCCACTTTTTCAATTACGAATAGGCCAAAATCCCAGACTTCCGGCACTTGTTTACCAATCAGATAAGCGTTCATCAGTTGAGGCGAAACCAGTGTTACACCCAAAGTGATACCAAGAATAGGCGTTCCGCCTAACTTCTTCACAGTTGACCAACACACACCAACCGGTAGGAAGAAGAAGATAGCTTCACCAATCAACCATAAGAATGAGTGTACACTTGCCCAGAACTGACTGATTTCCGTTAAGGTCTGACCGTCGAACATCTTGATGTCGCCAATCACGTTGCGGAAACCTAAAATCAAACCACCAGTAATAATCGCAGGAAGCAGCGGTACGAAAATTTCTGCAAGATGGGAGATACCGCGTTCCAAAAGATTCATATTTTGACGTGCTGCAAGTTTCGCATCGTCTTTTGAAGCGCCAGATTGACCTGTGATATCCAAAAGCACTTTAAACACTTGGTCGACTTCTGTGCCGATCACAACTTGGAATTGCCCAGCGTTAGTAAAGCAACCTTTCACTAAACTCAGCGATTCCAAACCTTGCTTATCCGCTTTTTCTGGTTCATTTAATACAAAACGTAAACGTGTTAGGCAGTGGCTAACACTGGCGATGTTTTCACTACCGCCAACCAATTCAACAAGACGTTCTACATCTTGTCTCGCTATCTTACTCATACCTTTGTCCACCCTGTTACTTATAGCTTTTATATTAGTCTAATTGATAATGGGAACATTCCCATTAAGTTTTCAGTATAGTGGCACATACAAATCAGACTTAAAATGGGAACAGTCCCATAAATTGAGAACGATCACATTAGGCGGTGTTTTTTTCAACAAAAGATATGCAAGCTTTCACGTAAAAACAGAGAAATGATCAAAGCAATAAGTGGTAAAAGAGAGAAGTGATCAAAGTGAATACTATTCAAAGCGGAAGGCTTTCAAGACGAGAAGCATTCAAGGCGAAAAAAGACTTTCTCGCCCTATTGGTTAATGTCGCAGGTACTCAGAGGGCAGGAACTTGAGTGAGATGAACCAGATGTTGCACATCACCGCTAAGATGCGAAATTAACAGATTCGCTGCCTGCGATCCTGCTTGCCGATAACCAGGATCAACAGTGTAGACTTTAGGGAACAAGAAAGTCAGTAATTCATTACCGCCAACACCTGTCACCACAACATCTTCACGCTGACACTCTTGCAAGCGCTTAATCACACCTAACGCTAAGGTGTCACTGGCACAGACGATGGCTTGAGTATTTTTAGACAGCACTTTATCAACCAATTGATAAGCACTTTCGTGTTTCAATTTACCCGTTTGATAGCAGGGTGTGATTTGTTGCTCCTGACACCAATCTAGATAGGCTTGCAAACGCATTTCGCCAGTTGTGGCGTCTTGTGGATCGACACCTATAAAGCTGACTTGTTTCAGCCCTTGCTGCTTAACGTAATCCAACGCCTGATTGATGATACCGATGTTATCGTAGTTAATTGAGGATACCTGCTCTGAATGAGTGGCTATCACCACCGATTTCAACTGCCAAGGTACCAAAGCTTGCGCATCTAAATCCGTAAAGCCAAAAATGATTACACCGTCCACATTGCGCTTTAGCAAGACGTCCAAATGTTCGTTGGTTTTCTGCCGATCGAACTGACTTTCCATGATCACGACGTCATAACCATGAGCGTAAAAAATCTCAAGCATGCTGCTGACAGAACGATTTTCAGAAGGCGAATCAAGGCGAGAAATAATCACACCGATAACTTTCTGGCTACCGCCGCGCATCGACTGCGCCGATTTAGAAGGAACATACCCTGATTCAGCAATGACGCGCTCAACCTTTTCTCGAGTTTCAGGCTTCACTTTTGGATCATTGGTGAGTACACGAGAAACGGTAGATTTACCGACTCCGGAAAGTTTTGCGATATCAAGGATGGTGAGTTTTCTGCTCATGAAATATGGTCTGCAAGGTGATAAAAGCGGTGGAAAACCACCGCACTACTTCTACTCAAGGCCATATATAAGCAAAATTTCACTCAATCCGGCAAGTTTTATAAATAATACCTTTGACTTCTAACCTAGCGTCACCCCCTTTCGTGAACAAGGTAACAGGATTCACTACCGCAGAAGTGTGGTCATCCAATATGTACTTCGCTCCAGAGCCGGAAGGAATACGAACCAAGCGATACTGGCTTTCCGAGGTCTTTAACACTGCGTTTTCTTCTGATACGTAAGCTACATCAAACTGCTTCTCATCGTCGCAAAGGTAATGTTGAAAATCACTGTCCCTAACTTTAAGTCCATCGACTTCGGTTGAGCTTGAACACGCCGTTAGTGCAGTCAAGGGTAGCGCCACCAAGCAGAATGCGACTAGGATATCGTTTCTATTCATGATGATTCTCTCTTCAAATAATAAAAAAGGCCGCCTAAGCGACCTCTTAATACCAACCCCAGCAATGTCTCAACTACCGATTACTAGTAATGGTATTATTTACGCTCTTTTAAATAGTTAGGCACTTCGCGCAAACTGTCCAGTACAACAGTGGCTAAACTTTCACCTTTTTCAGTCACAGGCTTGCCTGTACGAACTAAGATCTTGGTACCGACTCCGGCTGCTTCTGCGGCCATCATGTCTTCCGCTTTGTCACCCACCATCACAGAGTTCGCCATATCGATCTTCAAAAAGTCACGAGCAGAGATAAACATACCCGGCTTTGGCTTACGGCAATCACAATCTTCTTTATACTTGCCTACACCATGCTCTGGATGGTGAGGACAGTAGTAGATGCCATCAAGCTCAACGCCATTATCAACGAAGTTCCAGTCCATCCACTGTGTTAAAGACAGAAAACGATCTTCACTGAACATGCCACGAGCGATACCCGACTGGTTGGTCACCAATACAAGTAGATAGCCCATTTCATGCAGTGTTTTCGCGGCTTCAAAAACACCGTCGATAAACTCAAAATCATGTTCGTCGCTTACATAGCTATGATCGACATTTATTACGCCGTCACGGTCTAAAAACACAGCTGGTTTAGCCAAAATATTCATCTCTTTAAAGTCAAACTACGCGAATTATTGCACGCTTTATTTCTTTCATCACTATCTAATTACTTAACAGTATCACTCAAACAACCATTTAGACGTCTAGACGTAAAAATATCTATTGACTTGAACTTAGTTAAGCCATAGCATCCTCTACCAAGTTAGAACGAGTTAAATATTTTATTCTGTTGTTGCTTCTTTTTTAGTAATACAAAGGTAACTCGTTACAAAACAACCAAGATTTATCCCTGCGCAGGTTTTTCAATGATTGAGATTAGTCACGTCAACAAGGTGTTTTATCAAGGCACGAAAGAAATCAATGCTTTAAAAGACATCAACCTTAACATCCAACAAGGCACGATCTTTGGTGTTATTGGCTCATCAGGTGCTGGTAAAAGTACGCTGATTCGTTGTGTGAACATGTTAGAACGCCCAACTAACGGTAGCGTTATTGTTGATGGTGTTGACCTTACTAAGCTGAGCTCGAAGCAATTGAGTGAAGCACGCCGTAACATCGGCATGATTTTCCAGCATTTTAATCTGCTTTCTTCACGTACAGTGTTTGAAAACGTAGCTCTGCCATTAGAGCTTGCTGGTAAATGTGTTAGTCATATTGAGAAGAAAGTTTCTGAACTTCTTCAGTTGGTTGGCTTGTCAGAGAAACGTGACACTTACCCATCAAATCTAAGTGGTGGTCAAAAGCAACGTGTTGCGATAGCTCGTGCTCTGGCATCTGATCCAAAAGTGTTGCTGTGTGATGAAGCAACCAGTGCTCTCGATCCTGCGACTACGCAGTCGATTCTTGAGCTCTTGAAAGAAATTAACCGTAAGTTAAACATCACTATCTTGTTGATTACCCACGAGATGGATGTAGTAAAAAGTATATGTCATGAAGTGGCTATCATCGGTGACGGAGAATTAGTAGAGAAAGGTTCTGTGGGTGATATTTTTGCTCATCCAAAAACAGAACTTGCTCATCAGTTCATTCGTTCAACACTGGATTTATCGATTCCTGATGATTACCAAGCACGTTTGCAGCCAACACGAGTGCAAGGCAGTTACCCATTAGTTCGTTTGGAATTTACCGGCGCAACTGTTGATGCACCGTTGATGTCGCAAATTTCGCGCAAATTCAACATTGATGTCAGCATCTTGAGTTCAGATCTTGATTATGCTGGCGGTGTGAAGTTCGGCATGATGGTAGCGGAAATCTTCGGTGATGAAGAAAATGATAACGCTGCAATTCAATACCTTCGTGACAATAAAGTAAAAGTAGAGGTGCTTGGTTATGTCCTTTAATACCATTGCTAACTGGTTATCACTAAACGGTGACCTGCTTTTAACAGCAACTTGGCAGACTTTGTATATGGTAGCTGTTGCTGGCGTTATTGGTTTCGCGCTGGGTATTCCACTAGGCGTTATTCTGCACACGACTAAAAAAGGTGGTTTGCTAGAAAACACTAAGTTGAACAGCATACTTGGCGCAATCGTCAACATTGGCCGTTCAGTACCGTTTCTTGTGTTAATGGTAGCGATTATCCCAGTAACCAAATTACTTGTGGGCACGTTCATTGGCACAACAGCAGCAATCGTACCTCTAACTATCGGCGCAATTCCTTTTGTTGCTCGCTTGATTGAAGGGGCATTATTGGAAGTTCCAACTGGTCTTGTTGAAGCTGCACAATCTATGGGCGCAACACCAATGCAAATTATTCGCAAGGTGCTGTTACCAGAAGCAATGCCGACCATTCTTAACTCTGTAACGATCACGCTAGTTACTCTTGTGAGCTACTCAGCGATGGCAGGTACAGTGGGCGGCGGCGGCCTAGGTGATGTGGCTATTCGTTACGGCTTCCACCGTTACGATGTGGTGATAATGGCAGTAACCGTTGTCATGCTTATTGTTCTAGTACAAATAATTCAATCAATCGGTGATGCATTCGTACGCCGCGTTGATCACAGATAAAACGATACAAGAATTTCTAACAAGGAGATTACCATGAAATTCAATCTTAAAAGTTTACTGACCATTGCTGCTGCGGCATCTGCGCTTGTACTAGCTGGCTGTGGTGATAAAGAAGCGGATACCAGCAAAGTAAAAATTGGTGTTATTGCGGGTGCTGAAGCTCAAGTAGCAGAAGTGGCTGCGAAAATTGCAAAAAACAAATATAACCTAGATGTTGAACTTGTAACTTTCACTGATTACGTAACGCCAAACGCTGCGCTTGATGATGGTTCAATCGATGCAAACGCATTCCAACACAAGCCATACTTAGATCAACAAATTGCTGACCGTGGCTACAAACTGGCTATTGCTGGTAATACATTTGTTTACCCAATCGCTGGCTACTCTAAGCAAGTAAAATCTGTTGATGAGATCCAAGACGGTGACCGTATTGCAGTACCAAACGATCCGACTAACCTAGGTCGCTCTCTGCTACTTCTTGAGCAACAAGGTCTGCTAAAACTACGTGAAGACGTAGGTCTTCTAGCTACTGTTCGTGATATTGTAGAAAACCCTAAAAACATCAAGATTGTTGAACTAGACGCAGCTCAACTTCCACGTTCTCTTGATGACGTAGCGCTTTCTATCATCAACACGACTTACGCAAGCTCTATCAATCTGACTCCAGAGAAAGATGGTATCTTCGTAGAAAACAAAGAATCACCATACGTGAACCTGCTTGTTGCTCGTGAAGACAACGTAAACGCTGAAAACGTACAAACGTTCCTAAAAGCGTACCAAACAGACGAAGTAGCAAAAGCTGCATCTGACATCTTCCAAGGTGGCGCGGTTAAAGGCTGGTAATCGATAACCTTTTGTTATCACTATCAGTTATCAAAATAGTAAAGGGCTCCTATTGGAGCCCTTTTGCTTTTTGGGTTCAAAAGATGCTTGTAGGAATATTCCTTTTTCTACCTACAATGGCTTAATTATCGTCATTATTCGCTAAGCTTGAGCACCATTTATTAGACGATTATTTACTCAGCATGCACGACTTATCTCTTTCACTTCTAGAACAAATGAACATCACAGAGCACGAACTCGATCGTCGAAAAGGGCTGATGGACATTACGGAAGAAGATGAAGTTCTGTTAAAAGCATGTGAAGAGTGGTTGTTACCTCTCATCCCAACGGTTGTGCAACAGTTTTACGCACATCAGATAAAAATACCTGAAGTGGCTCTAACTATTGCAGACAAACAAACGCTAGGAGGACTTCACAACGCCATGAAGAAATATGTGGCGGATATTTTCTGTGGTAACTACAACCAAAAGTATGCTGAACAGCGTATAAAAATTGGCAAGGTTCATCAAAGAATGGGGGTAAGCCCTAAGTTCTATCTTGCCAGCGTCCAGCAGATACACTCGTTACTTAATCAAGAAATCAACAAACATTTTGCACAATGTGGTCGCAGCCCGATTTCAACACTCGCTGCACTGCAAAAAGTTATCTATTTCGATAATCAATTTATCTTCGACACTTATATCTCATCGAAAAATCATGAAGTTGATAATGCAAATAAGCAGCTACTTCAGTACGCAAATAGCATAGAAAGACGCATTAAAAAGCGAACCAGAGAGCTTGAAGAACTCTCAATGCGCGATTCTCTCACCGGACTATATAACCAGCGAGCTCTATTAGAAGAACTCAAAAAACTGTGGGCGCTAAGCTTCCGATCTGAGCAACACTTCACCCTGCTCTATATCGATTTGAACAGATTTAAACAAGTTAATGATAATTTTGGACACCTCGCGGGTGACCAAGTGTTGATTGATTTTGCCACTGCCTGCCAAAAGACCTTGCGCCAATCTGAAACAGCAGCTCGATACGGTGGAGACGAATTTATTATTCTATTACCTAACACCAGTATTGATTGTGCAAATGTAGTAGGCCAACGGTTGATCGATGACTTTACACAACGAGTACAACATGACGTAGGGTTAAGTATTGGTGGTGTCTCTTACTATCCTGACTCTGGGTTGAAAGCAGAAGATATTTTGAGTCTCGCGGATAAACATATGTACTCCGCAAAAGCGGAAGCACACAGGACTAACCTCAGTGCAATGAGCTTTGAAGCACGCTGGGACGCCTGCCAAATAACTCACATCGCCTAACACTGCCTCTTCAAAAAAAGAGCCGCTGATTTTAGACCAGCGGCTCTTATTGATTGTTCAAACTTGCCAATTACTTCAGATGATCCCAAGAGATATTGGATACGATTCGGCAGCTATCACATTTGAAATAAAAGATATCATGCAGAGGTTCATCCAGTAGCCATTCCCCGCCACATTTAGGACAAGGGCGTGCTTTTTCATCCGCCAAGCTTTTACCACCAACACGGTATTGATAGTAGTAAGTCGGTATTTTAGTAATGTATTCAATACGTTTACTTAAATCCCAACCACGACGGAATAAGTCACTGTCTACATCGCAAATCTCTTTCAAAGCTGCATGTTCCGCTTTGCAGCCCCCTGCCATTTGTAGCTCGTCACACGCCTGCCACTCTGTCTGCCATTTAACAACTGCCTTATGGTCGCCATTAAACGTCGCTTCATTGCGATAAAGAGGAATCGGCAACAAGGTTTCACCGCTACGCAGTGGAGAACACGTATGAACATAGGTGGTATAAAGAACCTGCCAGCTAGGTGTTTCCTCTTCCGCAGCTTGCTCAGAATTGATGTCTCTGCCCAGCAAGCGAAACTTAGGAGCAAGTAAGCAAGCATCTGCAAGTCGGTTAAAGCACACTTTAACAAAATCAGAATGGTTCTTTGGATGAAGGCTGTCTTTTTCAGGACACACAGCACGAACACTAAATTCTCCATCCCCCATGACGATGGGAAACTCACGACCTAGCACCTGACCGTTGTAGCGCAGTGCATCCATCAATCCATTAATCGCTTTATCTACCGCTGTGATCGTGGTGTTATCAAAACATTCAAACTCTAGCTCAACCACGTACATTATGCGTCTACCTCCGGCTCAAGTTGCAGCAGAAAGCTAGCAACATCCTCACTGAGCACTTGGCGGTTATCTGTGCCTAATTTTTCGAGAATAACGTTGCCAGTCAGATTACAAATCGATACCACTTCCATTTCATCGTCAGTGGTTGCAATAAATACCGTTGGTTTCTGTTTCAAACGACGCTGCATAACCAGATGACCGAGAATGTTCTCTTGCAAACGTTGATAATCTTCATCACTCCAAACTTGCAATAAATTAAGCGCATTGCCATTCCAGCTCGCAGCCATATCCGCACTGTATAGAATGCCGTAAAAAGCATGAATATCTTCATGCAAAGCAATCTCAATACCGTTCTCGACATTAGTAAGATCAGCGACTTCATCTCTGGCAACAGGCTGCCAATACACACTATGCTCAAACTTTTGCTTAACGCACGGCGAAACCCAGTCCGCCAACTCTTCATTTTCAGGTAAATGTTGGTGTGCGGCTTGGTAAGCATCTAGATAGCGCTGACTAAAAGTATGTAAGGCTTCTGCAACAGAATGCGCCATGAAAATCTCCACTGTTCAAATTCGATTGAGCTAACTAGCAGCCCTTTGATGACACAGGCTGCGGTATTGCGTAAAATTCTGTCTATTCTAATCGAATTAAGCATTAAGTATGAGCAAATATTCCGATGCCAAAGAGTTAGCTGGTCTGACTTTAGGTAAAAAAACCGATTACTCACATCAGTATGACCCAACACTACTGCAACCTGTTCCACGTAGCTTAAACCGTGATGACCTGAATTTAGGTAGTGAACTGCCGTTTAAAGGCTGTGATATCTGGACACTTTATGAGTTGTCTTGGTTGAATACCAAAGGTCTACCGCAAGTGGCCATCGGTGAAGTTGCGATTCCCGCTACCAGTGCAAACTTAATTGAGTCGAAGTCGTTCAAACTTTATCTGAACAGCTTTAACCAAACTAAGTTTGAAAACTGGCAACAGGTCGAACAACATTTGATTACGGATCTGTCTGCTTGTGCTGGTGAAACCGTTGAGGTTAAGGTCAAGCCTTTAAGTGATTACACGGCAGAGCCTATTGTCACAATGAAAGGCGATTGCATTGACAATCAAGACATCGAAATTGATAGCTATGATTTCGACGAATCACTACTAGAAGGGGCTGCGGAAGATACTATTGTTAGCGAAACTCTGCATAGCCACCTTTTGAAATCAAACTGTCTGATCACCAATCAGCCGGACTGGGGTAGCGTTGAAATTGAGTATCGTGGTCCAAAAATTAACCGCGAAGCGCTATTACGTTATATAGTCTCTTTCCGTGAACACAATGAGTTCCACGAACAATGTGTTGAGCGTATATTTACGGACATCACTCGCTTCTGCAAGCCAGAGCAACTGACTGTATTTGCTCGTTATACTCGACGTGGCGGCCTAGATATCAACCCGTACCGTTCAACAGAACAAGCCGCACCACAAGACAACAAACGTATGGCTCGCCAATAAAAAGGACACAATTAAGGATGGGATGTATTCGCTGGAAGCGTTGGTTTTCTCTAGCTCTTTTCTTTTTTTCAGTATTTTCACAAGCGGCAACGTATTCATCACCGACGCTAAACGAAGCTGAAAGCTTGATAGAAATATCGCCACAACAAGCTAAAGAACTCACAAGTGAGTATTTAACCGTAAGGAAGATGGCGGAGAAATCCGAGCAAAACCCATCCACCGTTGCAAGAGACGAAACCGACAGCCGTCTGCGCACGCCTGCGAGCACTGTTGCCGCGATGAAAATCCTCGCACAAGCCGAGTTTAATCTCGGCTATCCTATTGCCGCATTTCGACTATTGGATGACGCTTTTAACACCGCGCAAGAATTCAACCTACCCTATTTACAGTTAGAAATTCAGTTACTGCAAATTCGCCTGCGTTGGCTAGATAACGACGATGTCACTGATGCGCGCGAAAAACTGCGTGATATCACACAACAATACGAATCCATCAGAAGCAAAGATTTCCCTGCTCGTGGAATTGGCTACAAAATTAAACTGTTACGGGCTGAAATAGCATCGAAAGCTAATGATGTTGAACTGGCCAACAAACTGTTTATTGAGCTTAAAGAAGACTTGGAGTTTATCCAGTCTGAAGATACGAAGATCGACTATCACATCATGGTCGGCAGCCATTACTTAGACCATGAACGTTACAACCTCGCGCTCTCTGAACTGCTGATAGCTTACTGGAGCTCTATTGAGTCGAACTCAAGTGCCAGACTAGCCAGAACTAACACTTTACTTGCTCAGTTATTCTTTGAGCGACGCGTACTGGATAAAGCCCTTGTTCACCTATCGGAAGCAGCAGATTTTTACGATAACTATGAGAAATCACCAAAGCTTGCCATGGTGTTAAAACGCATGGGCGATGTCTATTTTGATTTAGGAAAGTACAACCTTGCGTTGGTAAACTATTTCAACGTGATTGATCATGAGAACAATAACAACAATATCGAAAGCGTTATAGGAACACGACTCAGTCTCGCCGCCACGTATATTCATCTCTATAACTACCCGCTCGCGGAACAGTATTTACAACGTGCCGAAGACCTTCTTCAGTACGCAGACATCCCTCATCTGAAAGGGAAAGCTGCGCTGCTTAATGCAAGCCTAGCTTACCATCAACATCGAAGCGAACAGGTTATTCTCAATGCTCAGAAAGCATTAGTAATCAGCCAGTCGATTGCTAACCAAGATATTGAACAACAAGCCTATCGCCTGCTCTCTCAAGGTTATGAACAACTCGGTAAGCATTCTCTCGCACTGGAAGCTATGAAACGCAGCTACGTGTTAGAAAGTCTCCATCAGGAAAAACTCAACCAAATCAGCGAAGATGCTTTCCGTCAGCAAAAAGAGTTTGTCGAGCAAACGCTGCACTTAGTGGGTCAGGAAAAAGAACTTAAAGAAACTAAGCGCCAATACTCAAAATTGCAAAAATTGACCTTTACCCTATTTATTGTGGCAGGAGCGTTATTTTTACTAGTTTTACGCCGAAGTTACGTTATTCAGACTCAAAACGAAGAGATTGAAGAACTCAACAACAACTTATTTACTCACTCTCGTTCACGCCTGCGTAACTTACGCATGTTGAATGCAAAACTGCCGAAATCACTGCAAAGAAGTAGTCAAAACTATGAACTTTGGCATGTCGGCGAACTGATTCATGAACCACTGAATGACCGTCTTCGTTTTGCCATGATTGACGTACCGTTCCTGCGTAACATGTATCTTCAACACGGTTATACCGCTGGATTAGAGCTAGAACGAGCGTTTGGAGAATACTTAAAATCAAAAATTGATGAACCGACAAGGCTTTATCATTTTTCTGATTCAAACTTACTCTTTATCGAGCCAAGCACTGACAGAGATAGCCCGCCTGAAGAGATGTTTGAGAAGATTCAGCAGTGGATTCGGGAGTTTCAACCTGAGCGCAAAATTAACCGAATTATTCGAATGGGGATTACCGATTACCCATTTTTGCCAAGAGCTTATACGGCCATTAACGACAAAGAGCTATTGGATATTCTGTTGATGGCAACCAGTGCTGCACGCGAACTAAGCATGAAGGAAAATTGCTCCCATTGGGTGTACTTGAAAGCGATTGATAATGCCCCTGCAGCCAGCTTCGCATCGAGTAACATGCGGAAATCCTGTAAGCACGCTATCAACCAAGGTTTGATAAAAGTCCACTCATCTCACAATAATGAGGAGAATATCAAAAAAATATTAAAAGATGGTTAGTTCCCAGCCGATTAACAAAGAGATACGATGACGTATCAAATAAATTTGCTATTATCGACAGATTAGTAAGTAGGATTAGATCTCCCTAAATATATAGCATTTTTATAAATGGGCGCATTAGAGCAAGATATCCAGATTCAGTTACACCAACTCAAAATGCAGTTGGAACAGACGCGTTTAACACATAGGGATAGCTCGCTCAAATTTAAACTAGAGCAAAAAGTCCTAAAACGAATCGTCGCATCACTCAGTCTTGCCTGTAAAGGTGAGGATAGTCGCCTCAACCAAAATTTGGTCGAATTACGAGAAGCGCTTGAGCAGCAGAAAGATGTCAGCATTTTAATTCCTCGCTTGGCCGTATTGGAGCGCATGTTGAAGAAGCAAACGTTAGACACCGAAAAGCAGAACCAACATTTAGATGAACAGGTAAAGCATAGCGGTGAAGTATTACTACGCATCCCTGGTTTACCGTCTAAAATCAAACGCGATCTTCGTGATCTTCTCAGTTTTTCGACTGGACAGAATCTGTCTAAAGTAGAGCAAGCTTTACGCCTTCTTACTATCTATGAACGCTCAATAAAAATCATCACCTCAAATCCGAATGCCGTCGTTGAAGAGCTGACTCAAAGTGCAGACAAAGAAATACTTCTTAAGTTAAACGAAGAGCTACAACAGCTCATCACTGAGCTTGATTTTGAAGGTGAGTCTGGAGATTTACTGAGTGATATTCGAGCTAAGCTGCTGATCGGTGTTGGCTCACAAGTTTTACTCGAGCTCACACTAGAAGTATTGAAGCTGGTTGTCGCCGGCACGAATTACGAAAGAAAGACGTCTGAAAAGTTTTTAGAGCAGGTGAACGCATCTTTGTCCACCAGCTTAAAAAGTTCTGCATTGAACGTTGAACAAAGCCATAACTATTTCGAACACCGCAAAGATATGCATCGTGAACTGAGTTCTCTGGTCTCAAGAAGTCAGACTGCGGTTCGAGATGGTACTGAAATCAACGCTCTTAAAAACACTTTAAATCCATTAATGAGCGAATTAGCTTCACTCTCTGAACGACTGACACTGGCAGAAGCTCGTGAACAAGCGTTAATTGAGCGTATGGATTACACCAAAAACCAAATGGAAACGCTTTTCGAAGTGACGCAAGATTATCGTCGTCGCCTAGAAGATCAAGCTCAGCGCATGCTGCAAGATCCGCTTACCAAGGTTTACAATCGCACTGCATTTAATGACCGTCTAGAACTCGAATACCGCCGTTGGATTCGCGCACAACACAACCTTCGCGTTGTTATGCTCGATATCGACAAATTCAAAGTGATCAATGACAGTTTTGGTTATACCGCAGGTGATAAAGCACTGAAAATTATCGCTCGCACTATCAAGAACAACATTGAAGATACTGATACTGTAGCGCGCTTTTCTGGTGAAGAGTTTGTGTTGTTACTGCCAGAGCGTTCTGATTCAGAGTGCTACCAGATTGTGCAAAAAATTCAGCGCAGCATTTCCCATTTGCCGTTTAAGTTCCGTGACAAAAACATCACTATCACTTTAAGCGCAGCAAGTACCTTGTTTAAAGACTCTGATTCTCCTGAAATCGTTCTTGAGCGCCTACATTTAGCGCTAAATAACGGGAAAAAATTTGGTCCAAATCAGATCACTTGGAAATAGCAGCAAGCAAGGCACAGCAAATAAAAGTAAACTGAGCGAATTTTAAGCAAACTCACTTCAATTACACGATACATATCACAGTTTATAGAGTATCGTGTTCTCCTTACTATACAAAGCACACTAGATTGAAACTTGAAATATCAACAAGTTAGCTTATTGATACTGATATACCCATCAAGAAACGGATTTGCTGCTTTTTATTCGCGTCTACGCCTTTTTTCATTGCATAGAAAATCATGCTAGTTATGAGGCTCTCGAATCTTCCTACGCACTTTCTGAGCACCTGTTCGTCTTGATTGGTATATGATGTGCTATCTCCACTAGCGTTTAATTAAGGTCCTCGCGATCTTCTTTCCCTCTAAATAAGGAGGCTCTCATGATCACTCAAGTCAGCCCGGCGGGGAGTATGGATTTACTCTCACAACTGGAAGTAGAACGATTAAAAAAAACTGCATCCAGTGATCTTTACCAGCTGTACCGCAACTGTAGCCTAGCGGTACTGAACTCTGGAAGCCATACCGATAACTCAAAAGAACTGTTAGATAAATACACGAACTTTGATATCACGGTAATGCGCCGTGAACGTGGCGTAAAACTGGAACTCACCAATCCGCCAGAACACGCGTTTGTTGATGGCCACATTATCAAAGGGATCCAGGAACATCTGTTCTCAGTGCTGCGTGATATTGTTTACGTCAATATGCACATCGCGGAAGGACAGAAGCTCAATCTCACCAACTCAACACACATTACGAACTTAGTATTTGGTATCTTACGTAACGCCGGAGCGCTTATTCCGGGTACGGCTCCAAACTTAGTGGTGTGCTGGGGTGGTCACTCAATCAACCCTGTCGAATATCAATACACCCGTGAAGTGGGTAATGAGCTGGGACTACGTGAGCTAAATATCTGTACCGGATGTGGTCCGGGGGCGATGGAAGGTCCAATGAAGGGCGCGGCGATTGGTCACGCTAAACAACGCTATGCGGATAAACGCTATATTGGTTTAACTGAACCTTCAATTATCGCTGCAGAGCCGCCAAACCCAATCGTGAATGAACTGATCATCATGCCAGATATCGAAAAACGCTTAGAAGCGTTTGTTCGAATGGCTCACGGTATCATTATCTTCCCTGGCGGACCGGGTACAGCTGAAGAACTGCTGTACTTACTGGGTATTATGATGCATCCGGACAACGCAACTCAGCCGATGCCAATCGTCTTAACTGGCCCGAAAGAAAGCGAAGAGTATTTCCGTTCAATTGATGAATTTATTGGTGAAACGTTGGGCCCAGAAGCCCAGAAACACTACACCATAGTGGTTGATGACCCAGCGGAAGCTGCGCGCATCATGAAAAATGCCATGCCTAAAATTCGTCAACAACGTAAAGACAACGAAGATGCCTATAGCTTCAACTGGTCTTTGAAAATTGAGCCTGAGTTCCAGCTTCCGTTTGAACCGACTCATGAAAACATGGCCAACTTAGATTTGCACCTTAACCAACGTCCAGAGGTTCTGGCTGCGAATTTACGCCAAGCGTTCTCCGGTATCGTTGCCGGTAACGTAAAAGCGGAAGGCATTCGTGAAATCGAACGTCATGGGCCTTTCAGACTTCATGGTGATCCGAAGTTGATGAAGAAGATGGATAAGCTGCTAAAAGACTTCGTCGAACAACATCGTATGAAGCTTCCGGGCGGAAGTGCGTATGTACCTTGTTATCGAATAGAAAGTTAGTCTGTAAACATGAAAGACTAGCTACGGTAGCAATCTCATTGAATTTCATTAGAATAAGGGGCAATCGCTCCTTATTTTTTTGTGTTTATGTCTATTCATCTTGTCATTATTGATGCTCTTAACCTCATTCGCCGCGTTCACTCAGCGCAGCCAGACCCTAATGATATTGAGCGAACCATAAACACAACCACTCGAACACTCGCACGTATAATCAGCGAATCTGAACCGACACATATTATTGCGGTGTTTGATCACCACCTGCAGGACAGAGGATGGCGAGCAGATCTATTGCCGTCTTATAAAGAAGGCCGTAAGCCGATGCCTGAGCCCTTACAGCAAGGATTAGATCGTATTCAACAAGCTTGGTGGGAATTAGGCATTGATTCACTGCTTTCTGAAGGCGATGAAGCGGATGATTTGGTGGCAACGCTGGCGTGTAAAGTGGCAAGCCACAATGAAAAAGTCACTATCATTTCCACTGATAAAGGCTATTGCCAGCTGCTCTCTCCCACATTGCAAATCAGAGATTATTTCCAGCACCGCTGGTTGGATGCACCTTTTATTCAAAAGGAATTTGGGGTTAAGCCTTCACAGCTTGCGGATTACTGGGGATTAACAGGCATCAGCTCCAGTCAAGTTCCCGGCGTTGCTGGAATAGGCCCTAAAGCTGCCAAAGAGATCCTGACTCAGTTTGCTAGCATTGAGGAAGCCTTTGCGAGTTCGGAACTTGCCCCCAAATACCGCAAAAAGCTCGACGAACATATTGAAATGGCGCGTATTTGTAAGCAAATCTCCACGCTGAAGACCGACATTGAACTTGGCTTTAATCTTCAAGACATTCGCTTTAACAAAGAGTGACTAGCACATACACAAAAAACGCGCTTAAGGCGCGTTTTTTTGTATATATGGCTATCTTCTAACCAATTGAAACTGCAAGTACAAGTCAGGTTAATGAACGCACCCCCTACAGCTTCAATTTAGACGAGGATTAGTGTGGAGAGATCGTTTTTAACGTCTGCACATGCACGGTAATTTCTTCACGGTCATGATAAAGATGTTTCGCCTGAAGCTTGAACTTAACATTATGATCTTTTAGGAAAATCTTTAAGTTCTCAATATCTTGCAGCACTTCATCGTAACGACCTTTCATGGGCAGTTTAAGGTTAAAGATCGCTTCTTTCGCCCAACCGCTAATGATCCACTCGCCCATCAACTGTGCCACACGAGAAGGCTTTTCAATCATGTCACAAACCAACCAAGTCACGTTTTTACGTGGCGGCTCAAATTTGAAACCATCAACCATATGATGTTTTACCTGACCGGTTTCCATCAAACTGTCTGCCATCATGCCGTTATCGATAGCATGTACGAACATTGAACGTTTAACGAGTTGATAAGTCCAGCCGCCTGGGCACGCGCCCAAATCAACTGCCCACATGCCCGACGCTAAACGGTCATCCCACTCTTCACGTGGAATAAATACATGGAATGCTTCTTCCAACTTTAGTGTTGAACGACTTGGCGCATCCGCTGGGAATTTCAAACGCGGGATGCCCATAAAGAACTTAGAATTGTTCTGGCTGTATGAGTAACCGACGAAACAATGACCAGACTTAACAAAACACACATGCAGAACAGGCCGTTTGGCGTTGTCTTTTGCAGTCAGGATACCTTTACCACGCAACGCTTGGCGCAGTGGCACAGTGAACTTACGACAGAATTTCAGCAGTTCTTTCGCTTCATTAGTATCTGGCGTTTCAACACGAACATCTCCGCACATTGGAAATGCTTCGATGTCAGCAAGTTCAGATAAAATCGGCGAAATACGGTCTTCTGTTGGTAAAGCAGTAAACTCAGCCGCCACAGCAAACATCTGGCGAGAGAATATCAGCGCCTGAAAATCGATGTTCTTGATCAGTTTGTCTGCATCGCCGTCTTGGTAGCACTCAAACAAAACAAAGCCTGAGTTGTTAACGACACGAGGGAAACCAAAAACCTCAAGTTGGGTTGCTTTATCTTGGATCTCGCCTGCGCACTCTTTTTCAAAGCCCGCACGACAATAGAGCATCACTTGTTTCACTGTTTCACCTCATCAAAATTTATGGCAGCCAAAATAAACATCACCCAGCCAATCATAAAGAGTAGACCACCCATTGGAGTAATTGGTCCAAACCACTTTATTCCTGTTAGCGCTAGCGCATATAAGCTGCCACTAAAACAAAAGATGCCGATGATAAAGCAAATCGCCGAGCGGCTAAAATACTTTTGCGCTTTTTCACTGCGAGACAAAACCAGCAAAATGCCACAAGCAATCAAAGCTGCCGCATGGATGAACTGATACTGAACCCCTGTTTGGAACACTTCTATCTGATACGGCGTGACATACGCCTTTAACCCGTGAGCAGCGAATGCTCCCAACGCAACGGCAATACCAGAAAACAAACCACCTAAGGTGAGCAAATACTTACTTTTCATTGTTCAGTTCCAGAATAAATTGAGTTAAATGTTCCACGGCAAGAGCAATATTACTGACTTCAGTATGACCGGATGACTTGCGAGGTTTGAAGCTGTGGTCGCCATCGGGGATGAATTCAATCTTTACTTGGTTGCTAAACTGGAAGCTCGAACACTCTTCACGACTACCAAAAGTATCGCGCTCACCTTGTAATATCAGACAAGGTTTTTCCAATGAAGCCAAATGCTCGCCCTTGTACTTGTCAACTTTACCCGGCGGATGAAAAGGAAAGCCCAAACAAGCAATACCTTTGACCATAGGGTTATCGCTTAGCATCGAAGCCATTCTTCCGCCCATGGATTTACCACCGATAACAATCGGTTGAGACGCATGCTCGGCAATGACTTGTTCGAATGCTTCCAGAAGTTTCGGCGCGCGGTCCGGCGGTCGACGTTTACCATCTTCCGTTCGTTTTACCATATAAGGAAAATTAAAACGCACGACACGAATGCCTTTACTTGCGAGTCCTGTTGCCACTTGCGACATAAACTCGTGATCCATATCTGCACCCGCACCGTGGGCAAAAATAAACAGAGGGGAGCTCTCCTCCCCCTCTATTCTTACGTTATTCATCTAATATGACCTCTTGCTCGCTACGTGCTTTCTTCAGCATCCAGTCGCGGAATGTCGCGATACGCCCCATATCCGCTTGCTTCTCATGACAAACCACATAGAAGGCGTTCTTAGTCATTAACACTTCATCAAACGGTGCCACAAGGCGGCCTGCGTCGATTTCTGGTTGTGCCAATACGTTGTTCCCCAATGCAATGCCTTGCCCGTGAACAGCCGCTTGTAGCACCATGGTTGAGTGGCTAAAGATTGGTCCGTGATTCACGTTTACACCGTCGATATGATTCTCTTTGGCGAACTGTTTCCAGTCTCGACGTGAAGTATCGTGTAACAAAGTGTGTAGAGGAAGATCGCTTAATGAGTTCAGTGGCTTCTGACCCAGCAACAAAGAAGGCGAACAGAGAGGAATCAAAAACTCTTGATAGAGTTTGTCAGCACGTAAACCGGGCCAGTGACCTCGTCCATAATAGATAGCGACATCCACATCATCGGTCAGCGAGCCTTCTTCCATATCAACCGCTTTAATCCGTACATCAATATCCGGTTGCTGCTGGTTAAAGTCGGCAAGCCGAGGCACTAACCACTGAATGGCAAAGCTCGGAGGAAGACTGATGGTCAACGCACCTTTTTCACTACGTTCCAATAACTTATCTGTCGCTTCAGCCAATGAACCAAAGATATCTTTGATGTCCAAAAAGTACGCTTGTCCCTCTTCGGTAAGCAACAAAGAGCGATTACGACGACGAAATAGCTTTAAGCCGAGAAACTCTTCAAGAGCCTTGATTTGATGACTCACTGCAGCTTGAGTCACAAAAAGTTCTTCTGCTGCACGAGTAAAACTCAAATGACGAGCGGCGGCTTCGAACACTTTCAGTGAGTTCAATGGAGGTAATCGTCTGGACATGGTTCAATCCTATGTATTGTTCCCAATATTCATTAGTTTTTTTTATCTGAAACATTATAAATTGTCCATTGCTAACCAGCCAGAGAAAAACTATATTTCGTCCGGTAATATGAGCCTGAACGGCTTGATTCTCCTGAATCAATTGGCTTTATTATTACGATGTTGTGTTTGCATACTCGATTTTCGAGTTAGGTAGAATTCTACCACCTGTTTTGTGCAGTTATCCCCTGTTACAAAGCATATACTTCCTGTATTTATTTTGACCTGTCTGTCAAATTTTTAGCACCGCCTATTGGCGGTGTTTTTTTATGTCTGAATATCTGGCAAGCATAAAAAAACGTAACCTGAATCAACAGGTTGCGTCTTTTCTATTTAGAGTATCAGCTAACGCTTATGGGCGATAAACTTTCACGTTCTTGAAACCTTGCTCTTGCAAGTACAGAGCTTGTAAACGGCTCATCACGCCACGTTCACAATACAATAAGTAAGTCTTAGACTGATCAAGATCGCCAAACTGAGTAGAAAGTTTGAAGAAAGGAATGTGCTTCACTTCTACACCATCAATCTCTAGCGGCTTATCTTCTTGCTCATCTGCACTACGAATATCAAGTACAACCGCGTGTTCCTGAACCGCTGCAACTTGCTCTACTTCAGGCGCTTGCTCTTGGCTCTCTTTCTCAATGTCACGGATATCCATAACACGAGCGTCGTACACTACTTTGTCCAGAATAGAGAAATCGAATTTCGCTTCTTCCGCTTCCAATTTCGCTTTCACCGCTTTAACCGTCGGGCTCTTCGAGATAACCCCACAGTATTCTGGCATTGTTTTGGCGAAGTCTTCAGTGCCGATTTCACGAGCAAGCGTGATGATGTCTTCTTTATCCCAGTTAATCAAAGGGCGAAGAATCAAGGTATCAGTCACACCATCGATATGGCGCAGGTTAGTCAGAGTCTGGCTTGATACCTGACCCAATGCTTCACCTGTAACCAAAGCTTCAATATTGAATTTTTCTGCGACCTGACCAGCTGCACGCATAAACATGCGCTTAAGAATAACGCCCATTTGGCCGTCATCTATTTTCTCAAGAATTTCCGCCACAACCGGTTCGAAATCAACAGAGATGAAACGCACCTTGGCAGAAGAGCCATATTTGTTCCATAAGAAGTGGGCAACTTGCTTAACACCAATCTCGTGAGCAGGGCCACCTAAGTTGAAGAAACAGTAGTGAACTTTTGAGCCACGCTTAATGTGTAAGTAGCTTGAAACACCCGAATCAAAACCACCAGAGATCAGGCTAAGTACATCTTCTTGAGTACCAAGAGGAAAGCCACCTAACCCTTTGTAACGTTTGATTATCTGGTTGAGCAACTCATAGTTAACTTCAACGTTAATCGTCACATCAGGATTGGTTAGCTTAACTTTTGCGCTTTCAACCGCTTGGTTTAGACCGCCACCAACGTAACGCTCAAGCTCGATTGAAGAAAAATCGTGCTTACCACGACGCTTAGCTCGAACCACGAAGGTTTTGTTTTCAATCAGATGACGGCTAGTTTCAAGCACTTGCTCGTAAATATCGTGAAGATCTTTGAATTCTGACTGCTTAACTTCCAGAACTTGTTGAATACCCGGAGTTCTAGTCAAAATTTCCAGCGTTTCATTAAAGAAGCGGTCACTTTCTGACGTCACTTCAATGTGATCACGACGGTTAAATACAGCAACGCCTGTCGTACGGCTCTTTACGATATTGCGAATATTAGACTCAAGAATTTTCGTGAAGCGCTTACGCACCGACTCACTTTTAACAAAGATTTCTGGATGGGGCTTAACAATAAATTTCATAAGTGTCTTCGCAATTAAAGTATTAACGTAATAGTAGCTTGTACTTAGCTACATCTCTGAACTCAGCAATAACGCTAATTTCATCGACGACCAGAGTGGGTATCACTAAGGGGGCGAGATTATACACGATAATGACGCAACGATAAAAGCGCGCCAAAGAAAAAGGCAAGCCTGATGCTTGCCTTTGAACTGTATTTCGTCGCTTAGCTATTGAATTGAGCCAGCTTGCGCTGATGGTATTTCATCACTGTACATCGGCTCGCCCTGCATAATGCTGATTTCCACACGACGGTTACGAGAGCGTTGAGCAGCGGTGTCATTAGGTCCCAAAGGCTCAGTATCTGCCATGCCTCGTACCCGCAAGCGCTGATGTGAGAAGCCGCGCACCGATTCCATCTCTTGAGCGACCGACACGGCACGCTGAGAAGAAAGATCCCAGTTTGAACGATACAATTCCGAATCAATTCTCTGGTTATCAGTGTGACCAGAAACCCGAACGATACCCGGAACATCTTTAACCAGATCGGCTATCTGACGAACCAAAGGACGGAACTTAGGTTGCAAGAAAGCAGAACCTTCAGGGAATGCGCCTTTCTCACGAATGCGGATAACAATCTGCTGACCAAGGTTATCCACTTCGATTGCACCTTGCTCGATTTCCCGTTGCAGCGCGTTCTTAATGGTTTCCATCAAGGTCTCAGTCGCTTCAGAAGCTGCCTGAGATTGCTGTTGCTGAGATTCCGACTCAGTATTTTGATTGTCTTCGGTCGATGTTTCTGGGGACTGACCGCCAGTCATATCGCCAGCATCACGCATAGTACCACCAGCACGATCTTCGTCCCCTTCGTGGAACTCTAACGTCTGCTGAGTGATGTCTATGGTTTGCTGCATAATCACATCGATAGGTGTAGGCTCAGGACGCCCCGGACGGAACTCCTGAGCAATGATGCTGGTACCTTTTGGAATGTCTTTCACTTCCAGACGGTTTTGCACACCAAAAGCAAATTTCATCGAGCCGGCAATCTGCTTGAACTTCAGTACGTCCATTTCCGAAAACGAAAGCAGCAGTACGAAGAAGCACATTAACAGGGACATTAGGTCGGCAAATGTCCCCAACCAAGCGGGAAGCCCCGGAGGTGGACATTTACACTTTTGGTCATCCATCATTTGCTCCGGTTATTCGCTATCAATATCAAGAGCTCGTTTGCCCTCGTTGAGGTAGTTCTTCAAGTAGCTGTCAATCACACGTGGGTTTTGACCATCTTGGATTGCCAGCACACCATCCATAATCAGACGGCGATTTAATGTTTCTTGTTCACGACGAAGCGATAACTTGTCTGCAATTGGGAAGAACACCATGTTCGCAAGAACCGCACCGTATAGCGTGGTTAAAAGTGCAACCGCCATTGCAGGACCGATGGCTTTCGGGTCATCCATGTTCGACAACATCGCGACCAGACCAACAAGAGTACCGATCATCCCCATCGCTGGTGCAACGTCACCAAATGCGCGGAAAACACCCGAACCAAATTCGTGTCGCTCATCCGTTAATGCAATGTCTTTTTGTAGAGTTGCGCGAACCACATCCGCGTCATGACCATCTACCAGTAAATCAATGCCCTTTTGCATAAAGCTGTTACTGATTTCCATCTCTTCCAAAGCAAGGAAACCACCTTTACGTGCAGCGTCAGCCATTTCTACGATTTTTGCGATCAAATCTTCTGGTTCATCGGCTTTGAACATGAATGCTTTACCAGCAATTTTAGCAGCTCCAAAAAACTGCCCCATGGTAAACTTCATCAAAACAACAAACGTAGAGCCACCGACAACAATAAGAATTGAGGTTACGTCGACGAACATCGTTAGGCTTCCACCTAAAACCATCGCCATAATAACGAAAGCTAGGCCACCAATCAGACCTATCAGCGTAGCTAAATCCACGAAGCACTCCTCAGACAATATGTTCGCATTGATTAGAGCCGAACGACTCTCAGTTATTCTCTTATCGACAAGAGAATCAAATTCTTAAATAGAAAATTGACGAAAGGACACTTGTGCCTCAATTACGCCAACAACAAGTTTATACTTAAAGCGTGCCAATATGCACCTTCGGTATTCATAGATTGCACAAAATGCTCATTAATTACGAATAACGCACCACCGTGAATTTTCATATTCGTTATCGGTATCGACTAAAAACCTCCGTAATTCTGACAAAATTGGTTGGTTAAATTTGACCATCAACACAGGCTAAGGTAACTTTCGTGCATCTTTCCCAAGGCAATAATATTATGGCGAGTAAAAAACCAGAAAACATGTCTTTCGAGGCGACCATTGAAGAGTTAGATCAAGTGGTCGAGCAGCTAGAAAATGGTGATTTAACACTAGACGATGCACTGAAAAAATTCGAACGTGGTATCGCTCTTGCTCGCTCAGGTCAAAGTAAACTGGATGAAGCGGAACAGCGTGTTAGCATTCTGCTAAGCAACACAGATGATGCGCCACTCAGTGAATTTAACGAATTACCTGAATAACTGATATTCATTGTTCTTAACTATTTATTGTCTCTAGTCGTTTTTGTCTCTGATTGATAATGCGACTAGCGGCTGAACGAAACGTTTAAGAGTGTCCTATGATTGAGGCTCTAACCTCTTATCAACAACGAAATAATGAGCAGCTTGACCACTGGTTAAACCGCCTGCCCAACCAAGACTTAGCGCTGATTGAAGCAATGCGTTATGGCTTACTGCTGGGCGGTAAACGTGCTCGCCCCTATTTGGTCTATATAACAGGCCAAATGCTAGGTTGCTCTATTGAAGATATAGACACCCCTGCATCAGCAGTGGAGTGTATCCACGCGTATTCACTTATCCATGACGATTTACCGGCCATGGACGATGATGAGCTACGCCGTGGTAAGCCGACGTGCCATATTAAATTCGATGAAGCAACGGCGATCCTAACCGGTGACGCCCTGCAAACCTTAGCATTTACCATTTTGGCCGAAGGTACTCTGTCTGAAGAAGGCGAAGTCAATCGTATCAAAATGGTTCAGGTACTTGCTGAAGCTTCAGGTGCACAAGGTATGTGTTTAGGACAAGCACTCGATCTTGGTGCAGAGAATCGTCTTATTTCGTTGCAAGAGCTCGAAACAATTCATCGCAATAAAACCGGTGCACTTATGCGTTGTGCGATTCGTTTAGGGGCTTTAGCCGCAGGCGAGAAGGGCTTACAAGTTCTGCCACAGCTTGATAAATATGCCGATGCCGTTGGCCTCGCATTTCAAGTACAAGACGACATTTTGGATGTCATCGGCGATACCGAAACTTTGGGTAAACCTCAAGGTTCAGATCAACAGCTCAACAAAAGTACGTACCCAGCTCTATTAGGATTGGACGGAGCGATAAATAAAGCCCAAACTCTGTTACAGGAAGCACTTCAAGCACTTGAAGCCATTCCTTACAATACAGAATGTCTTGAAGAGTTCGCCCGATACGTCATCGAGCGCAAAAATTAACACTATAAGCGCGCATAATTATGACTCTTGATATTTCAAAATATCCAACATTAGCTCTGGCAAATACGCCGGACGAATTACGCAGTCTGCCTAAAAACATTCTGCCAAAGCTTTGTGATGAACTCAGAACGTATCTGCTTAACTCTGTTAGTCAATCAAGCGGACACCTAGCTTCTGGCTTAGGTACTGTTGAACTAACAGTGGCGATTCACTACGTCTACAACACGCCATTTGATCAGTTGATTTGGGACGTGGGTCATCAGGCTTATCCGCATAAAATCCTGACGGGGCGTCGTGAGCAAATGCCTACGATTCGCCAAAAAGATGGCCTTCATCCTTTCCCTTGGCGCGAAGAGAGCGAATACGACACCTTGTCTGTCGGTCACTCATCGACATCTATCAGTGCTGCTTTAGGCATGGCTATTTGTGCTGGCAAAGAAGGCGCTGATCGTAAGACCGTCAGCGTGATTGGTGACGGCGCGATTACCGCTGGTATGGCATTTGAAGCCATGAACCACGCTGGTGACGTTCACCCTGATATGCTGGTTATTCTCAACGACAACGAAATGTCGATTTCAGAGAACGTTGGCGCACTGAACAACCATCTTGCTCAGGTGCTGTCAGGCAGTTTGTACACTTCCATTCGTGAAGGCGGTAAGAAAGTTCTCTCTGGTATTCCACCAATCAAAGAATTGGTTCGTCGTACGGAAGAGCACCTGAAAGGCATGGTCGTTCCGGGAACGCTTTTCGAAGAGTTGGGCTTTAACTATATCGGCCCTGTTGACGGTCATGATGTGATTGAACTGGTCAAAACATTGAAAAACATGCGTGAGCTTAAAGGCCCGCAGTTCCTTCATATTATGACGAAAAAAGGCAAAGGTTATGAACCAGCGGAGAAAGATCCGATTGGTTACCACGGCGTGCCTAAGTTCGACCCAAGTCATAGCAGCTTGCCTAAGAGCTCAAGTACCAAACCGACCTACTCGAAGATCTTCGGTGATTTCCTGTGTGATATGGCTGCGCAAGATCCAAAACTGATGGCAATCACACCTGCGATGCGTGAAGGCTCTGGCATGGTTCGCTTCTCGAAAGAGTACCCATCTCAATACTTCGACGTGGCGATCGCTGAGCAACATGCCGTGACATTAGCAACAGGTATGGCAATCGCTAAATACAACCCGATTGTGGCGATTTACTCAACCTTCCTGCAACGCGGTTACGATCAGTTGATTCACGACATCGCTATTATGAATCTACCAGTGATGTTTGCTATCGACCGTGCAGGGCTTGTCGGTGCTGATGGTCAGACTCACCAAGGTGCATTCGATTTAAGCTTTATGCGTTGCATCCCGAACATGACCATCATGGCTCCGGCAGATGAAAACGAATGTCGTCAAATGCTGTATACCGGTCATCAACATCAAGGCCCGAGTGCGGTCCGCTACCCACGAGGCAACGGTATGGGTGTTGAAATCAAGCAAGAGTTTACTGCGCTTGAAATCGGTAAAGGTCGCATGATGCGTCAAGGTGAAAAAGTGGCGATTCTAAGCTTCGGTTCCCTACTTCCTTATGCACTGGAAGCGGCTGAAGAATTGAATGCAACCGTGGCTGACATGCGATTCGTCAAACCATTAGATGAAGCACTAATCAAAGAACTTTCAGCGAGCCACGATATCATTGTGACACTGGAAGAGAACGTGATTGCAGGTGGCGCAGGCGCAGGCGTTGTTGAGTTTATGATGAAAGAAAAAATCATCAAGCCGGTGCTGAATCTTGGTCTTCCTGACCAGTTCATTGCTCAAGGAACCCAGGAAGAGATGCATGCTGAACTTGGTTTAGACGGTGCTGGCATCAAAACTGCCGTAGAATCCTACCTGAATAAGTAATCCAATAAGATTATTGCTACGAAAAAGCCTTCTCAGAGAGAAGGCTTTTTGCTTTGTGTAAGACCTGCAATTTAAGGCTGTGGATGGTTCCACTCAAACTCAGCAAACAACTTTTGCCAGCTTTCATCAAAAGAAGCCTTTAATACCAACTCTTGCTTAGTGTACGGATGGACAAAACGCAGTTCGCTGGCGTGCAGCAATAAGCGATGACAATCGTACTCTTCGCGATACAAGCGGTTATGTTTACCATCACCATGCGTGGTATCACCAACAATTGGATGACGAAGATGCGCCATATGACGACGCAACTGATGTTTACGCCCTGTCTTAGGCTTCATTTCAACTAAACAGTAGCGAGTAGTTGGGAATTTTCCGGTTGAAAACGGCACTTCCACTTTGGCAAGTGGTTGGTACTCGGTCACCGCAGACTGTGCTTCTTTATCTTGCTTGGCAAACTTATCGGCAATTTTATCCAGCTCTTCTTTGAGCGGATAATCCAGCACATCGCCCTCTTCAATCCAACCACGGACAATTGCATGATACGTTTTCACCATTTCATGATTAGCAAACATCGGCATAACGTTGGAAGCAATTTCGCTCGATAACGCAAAAACCAGCACACCGGACGTCGGTCGGTCTAAACGATGCAAAGGAAAAACATGCTGACCGATTTGATCTCGCAATGTCTGCATCACAAACTGAGTCTCATGCTTGTCCAGCCATGAACGATGCACCAACATTCCCGCAGGTTTGTTTACCGCCACCAAATACTCATCTTGGTAGATAATTTCCAACATTACTGACATACCCTATCAATATGGTTGACCACCAGCAAAACAGCCTGAAACTGATCTTGATGCTTCCAGACTTCCTCAAAATAAGGCGACAACTCAAACCCTCTTGGAATCGCTTGTCCTTCATCAAGTAACTTCTGCATTGTTGGGATAAAAACCCATTGAAGCCACTCATGCGGGTCGAGCGTATCGATGGAAAATGGCTCAACACTTTGCATCGCTTCCAAGCTCGGAGGCGTTGACTGCCATACTTCACATTGGCGCATTTCAGCTTCTAACTGCTCCAATGCTTGGGCCAGTTTTGTGTTAATTGTCATGATTCACCAAGTTTATTGGTCGTACACCTTGAAAAAGGGCCATAGAGTACCATTTATTGGGGAAAGAAGGGTTACTTGCCCCAAAGAAAAGTAGGAACATTTTGCTCCCATGGACAATATTCAAACTCTGACAGCGCTGCTAAAAAACAGTGGCTGCCAATATCAAATTTTCGACCTTGGCCGACGTATTCAACCGATCGACAACGATCAGTTTTCGCACGTAGAACAAGGACATCAAGCTTACCCATATCCTGTAAAGCGTACCGCTCACCTTGCTATTGCGTACTGGAATGAAACCAAACAACCCTGGATTTGGTTTCTGAAATTTGCTTTAGACGAACGAGGATTGTTGCTACAAGCGGATGTGGGGCAATTCATTAAGTACGTGGTAGAAGCTATGGGGACTCGTCTGAATAAAGAGCTTACCGAAGAGCAGCAGGAAAAACTGGCAAACAATCCCTACACCTTTAAGCCATCTGAAGACAAAATGGCGGTCTTCCACAGCCAAATTCGCGCTGAGCTAGATATGCCTTGCAGCCAATATTACGAGCACGCACAGCACTATTTCTCGGGCGGTCTTGGCTGGAACAACTGGCAAACCGTAGGTCTGCAAGGTATTACCGATATCTGCGCACGCTTAAGCCAAGAACAAAACGGACCTATGGTGCGTAAGGCGCTTTCTCACTTACCCACGCAGCCTCTTTATGCGCTGCTTGGAGCACTTGAGCATACTAAACTGCCCGCTAAACTGGCCGAACGTCTTGAAGAATTTGCGCAGGCAGAGATATCAAGCAAAAATCCAGATCTGTTCTTACTGTCGGCATTAACTCGTGCGCTTTCAGTTTCAGATGAAAAACTGCTGAGCAAGATTGTCGATGCTATCTTAGCAAGCCCACGTTTAAGCCATCCTGAAGTTCTGATTGCGATTGCAGGTCGTGCGTGGCACGTTTTGAACCTAAATTCGCGAGCAGAACAGTTCTTACTAAGGCTGGCACAAACAGGCAACCAGACTCTGTTCAATCAGCTATTTGCCGACTTAGTCATGTTGCCAGAGCTAAGAATGGTGCTATTACCACTTCTGCATGGCACACCATCTGAAGAGCTCGCTCAAGCGCTGATTAAACTTCAACAAGATACAAAGTCTTAGGATAGAAGATGATTGGAGACTTATTGGCAATATTGGCACTGTGCTTTGTCTGTTTTCTTTTTTGGCAACAAAGGCGTCAGTCTGAAATCGCAAAGTCACATGTATTGAGAAAGTGCGATCAGCTTGAACTCCAATTGCTAAGCGTCTCATTCGGTGGCCACAAATGGAAAACCAGCGATGGTCGCTGGTTTTGGCATACGGTTTACTTGTTTGAATTTTCGGCTTTAGGCGACGACTGTTACCAAGGAAGGCTGGAAATGCGCGGTTTCATCCCAATGCGCTTTAACTTGCCACCGCATCGGATGGTCTAATCCATTCGAAGTCATAACTCGGGGCGAAATATTCTTCATTTTCGCCTTTGTTTTCAAACCCTAAAGCTTGCAATATCTTAATCGCGGAGAGATTTTCAACTTCCGCACTCGCAACGACTCTCATCAGTCCTAATCGCTCACAGGCTTTGGGAAAAAACGCTTTTAATGCTTCAGACGCTAAACCTTGCTTCCAGTAAAGCTTATCGAAAATAAAGCCCAGCTCAGCTTTAATGTCATCGCGCTCGATAAACACATGTCCCATAAACTCACGATTATAGTTATCCAGAACCGCCATTGCATGAATGGAGGAGTCATTGAGTACGCGCTTGAATAACTCTCTTGATGCCGAAACCGTTTTAGGGCCGTTCATATATGCCCTGTTTTTAGCACAGCAATTCAGCATCAAAAAGTCCAACTCGAACGATTCTGTATAGGGAATTAACAGTGTTCGTCGTGTCACTATTGTCACAAACAGTCCTTGTTACAACATCAAATGAATAGCGTTTTTGCTATTACTAACAAAAACAAAAAAATTTAAGCCACTGATTATTTTTATTATTTTACTGATTTTCGCATAGATAACGCTCAAAAGGTCACTATGTGGTCGGTAGAAATTGTCGCAGAGATAACAGAATTTGAATTGGAAAACTTCAAATTAAGAAAAACCCCAACACCTAAGTGCTGGGGTTTAAGTCTTGTGTGCAGCAATCCGGCTACAAATACGTGCTTCCTGCATCATCCTTAAAAAACCGAATCCTTCAGTCAAATCCTTGCATCGCCTTCCTAGCGGTGTCCGTTTTCATCCTTTGTGCTAACTTTCCTGTTAGCGCTCATCACTTGTTCCTTGAGCGGTGTCCTTCCCATCATCCTGATGGTGTCCTACCCTTTCCTAGGGTTTATCCTTTTTGCTTTCCTTGCCAACTAACTTCCTGTTAGCTGTTGAATCCGTTCGTATCCGTATCCATGTAGTGATTTATCCGTTAATCACTTTTTCGTCCTGAAATCACCGTCCAGTGGTGTATCCAATTCCGTGTCAGTTCCCTTCCGACGAGGTTTAATCTACGCCTTTGGATTTTTTGTACAATTACCTGATCGCAAATATTTCTGCACACAAAGCAAGCAAACAAATTAAAACCCTAAAATTCAATAATTTACAGACATAAAGTAGAATTTTCCGCTTCACAAAACTCTGATATCTCACACTACTTGTAAGAGATCTCGCACAAGAACGTGTTACTTTCACTAGCACTCTTGAACTGAAGAAAAACGAACGAAGACACGCTAAAACTTTTAAGCAGGAATAATCCATCGATCTGATATAAAATCACGCCAACAGATAGAAGGATGACCTATGCTCACACAAGACGTCACTAAAGAGCTCGAAAGTGTGCTCACCACACTGCAACAGCAAGGAAAAGAACCGACTGTTGCGTTAGTTAGAGCACGTATGAGTACATCAGTTCCTATGGCTGCCCTAATTGCTGCGATTAAAAGCTGGAAGAATGCTAACCGTGTTCCGAAAGTAGAAATTGCGGCAAAAACCAGTGGGGATACGGATCGTATTACTCAGCTAGAACAGACCATAGTTCAGCTCACTCAGCGTATTGAACAGTTGGAACAACAAATTAACGGTAAAACTCAATGAAGATATGGGTTGACGCAGACGCTTGCCCGAAAGTGATAAGAGAAACGATTGTACGTGCAGCAGAACGCACAGGGATAGAGTGTACCTTCGTAGCTAACCACATCATTCCAGTACCTAAGCGAGTCAATATTCACTCCATTCAGGTCCCTGCAGGTTTTGATATTGCTGATAATGAAATTGTAAGACGAGTAGAAGCGAACGACTTGGTTATCACTTCCGACATTCCCCTTGCCGACGAAGTTATTACCAAAGGGGCATTGGCGCTTAACTCACGCGGTGAGCTTTATACGAAAGACACCATTAAAGCACGCCTAAACATTCGCGACTTTATGGAAACAATGCGATCAAGTGGTATTCAAACTGGAGGCCCAAGCGCCCTGTCTCAGACTGATCGACGCGAGTTCGCTAACCACTTAGACAGATATCTGGCGAAGTTTAAAAAATAGCTCTTTTCTAAATACAAAAAAACCTGCGAATCTCGCAGGTTTTTTCTTATCTATATAACTAATCAAGCTATATAACCAATCAAGGTATGTCGCTTAAAGCGAACATGACTTATGGCGTGTAGTACGTTGCTGCACCTGGGCCTACTGGTAGACCTAGCAAGAATACCCAAACGTAGAACAACAAGCTCCAACCTACGATAAAGCAGATTGAGTAAGGCAGCATGGTTGCGATTAGCGTACCAATACCTAGATTCTTCATGTAGCGAGTTGCAACCGCAAGGATCAGACCAAAGTAACTCATCATTGGTGTGATGATGTTGGTGGTTGAGTCACCGATACGGTAAGCCGCTTGAATCGTTTCAGGCGCATAACCGACTAGCATTAACATTGGAACGAAAATTGGTGCCGTTACTGCCCACTGCGCCGATGCTGAACCGATCATCAAGTTGATGAAGCCACACATCAGGATAAATGCGAAGAACAACATTGGGCCTGTTAAGCCGATGTTTTGCAGGAAGTCTGCACCTGCAACAGCAAATACCTGACCAAAGTTAGTCCACTTGAAGAATGCAACAAACTGAGCAGCAAAGAATACCAATACGATGTACATGCCCATAGAAGACATAGATTTCGCCATCGCATCGATAACATCACGGTCAGTTTTCATCGTACCCACAACACGGCCATAAACGTAGCCAGGGATTGCGAAGAATACGAAGATGAAAGCAACAATACTTTTCAGGAATGGTGAACCAGCAACAGTACCTTCAGCAGAGCGAAGAACACCGTCAGCAGGAACGATAGTCCAAGCAAGAAGAGCACTTACTGCAAGTACTGCAATACCAGCAAGCTTCAAACCACGTTTTTCAATATCAGTCAGAGTACCCATCTTGTCTTTAGAAAGGTCTTCTGCTGCCTCTTCTGGGTTGTATTTACCCAGTTTAGGTTCAACGATCTTCTCAGTTACGTAAGCACCCATACCTGCAATAAAGAAGGTAGAAACAAACATGAAGTACCAGTTCACTTCTGGGCCAACTGTGTAAGTTGGGTCAATCATTTGTGCTGCGGTTTCAGTGATACCTGAAAGCAGTGGATCAACAGTACCAATCAGAAGGTTTGCAGAGTAACCACCAGATACACCTGCAAATGCGGCAGCCAGACCCGCCAGAGGGTGACGACCTAAAGAGTGGAACAGCATAGCTGCAAGTGGAATCAATACCACGTAGCCAAGTTCAGATGCTGTATTCGAAATGATACCTGCAAATACAACTGTAACCGTCACCATGCGAGCAGATGCGCCCATAACAAGGCCACGCATTGCAGCAGATAAAAGACCAGAATATTCAGCAATTGCCACACCAAGCATAGCAACAAGCACTGTGCCTAAAGGTGCAAAACCAACAAAGTTTTTCACTAGGTTAGTTACGATCAGTTGTAGACCTTCAGCATTAAGCAGGCTAACAACGTGGATCATACCATCAGCGGCACGGCCTTTAGCGCCTTCTGGACGTGGGTCCATAACTGAGACTTCAAAATAGCCTGCAATACCTGATGAAATAAGAATCGCTAAACAGAAAATAGCGAATAAAGTAATCGGATGGGGTAATAGGTTCCCTAAATACTCAACACCATCTAAGAAGCGGGTAAAAAGTGACTTTTTAGGTGCTGGTTTGTTTATTGAAGCAGACGAACTCATCTGTTTCCTCCTTGTAGTTTTCTCTATGCATTTGTGACAAAAATGTCAAAAGCGCGGCGAAGAGTACTTGAGGGAGTGAACATTACAAAATCAAAGATGTTACAGATTATTTCAAATTAAGCATAAAATAATTCAAATCAGCACAATAAGTAGTGTTATAAACCAAACAAATGTATTTAACGAATATTATAAGTTAATAACAACATTCAAGTCGTAGCAATGACTCATCTCTGAACTGCTTTAAACCTAGGGTTAGCTTTGCAGATAACATAAAGACGCCCACGACGCTTTACAATCTGGCAACCTGGATGACGATTTTTTGCACTTTTCAGAGAACTTAATACTTTCATGGATGAAACCTCGCAATTAATAGTTGTTATAATATAACATAACAAAATAGAATTACTGTCAACAATAATTACTACTGTTCTCTGTTAGGTGTGATATTTTCACTTTTATTTCTTTAGCCAAACTCAATACACGCCAATGCATACCATCACGCCTATTGCTACCATCGAAACTCCATATAAAGAGAAGTTTGCCGTTCCCCGTCAGCCACGTTTAGTGCCCAGCGCAACAGCACGCATCAAACTATTAGGCGAGCTGAACTGTATGGAAGCAGTAAGTGAGTTAGAGCAGTTCAGTCATCTGTGGTTATTGTTCTTGTTTGATCAAAATCTTGAAGCAGGTTGGAAACCAACGGTTCGTCCACCGCGTCTTGGTGGCAATGAAAGAGTGGGTGTATTGGCTTCCCGTTCAACATTTCGTCCGAATGGAATTGGTATGTCTGCGGTGGAGTTTCGAGGCATAGAAAAAGAAGGCGATCAAATCTATATAGAAGTGGGCAGTGTTGATCTGGTTGATGGTACTCCCATCATCGATATAAAACCTTATATCCCCTATTCTGACTCCGTACCAGAAGCAAAAGGTGGATACGCAGATGCGGAGCCTCCAACAGTTCAGGTTGAATTCAGCCCTACAGCTCTGGCTATTTTGCAGTCGCTACCCGATTCAACCGTCAAACAAGCGGTGATTAGCGAAGTTCTAGCACAAGATCCACGTCCTGCTTACAAGAAAAATAAGCCTGACGATAAGCAATACGCAGTACATTTGTACAATTTGAACGTAAAATTCACCATATCTGGTAACTTAGTGACAGTTACTACTATTGAACACTTTTGACATTCGCTTTTGGCTGATATTATTAGCGGCTAAATTTATTACCACCTTTGATAAACGGATACCATAAATGCGTACCAGTAAATATCTTCTTTCTACTCTGAAGGAGACTCCAAACGACGCAGAAGTAGTGAGCCACCAGCTCATGCTACGTGCGGGTATGATCCGTAAGCTAGCTTCAGGTCTTTACACTTGGCTACCTACCGGTCTTCGCGTACTGCGTAAAGTCGAAACCATCATTCGCCAAGAAATCGACAATGCAGGGGCAATCGAAACACTAATGCCCGTTGTGCAGCCGTTTGAACTATGGGAAGAGACTGGTCGCTCTGAAAAGATGGGCCCAGAACTGCTTCGCTTTACTGACCGCCACACTCGTCCGTTTGTACTAAGCCCAACAGCAGAAGAAGTGATTACTGCTCTTGTGCGTAATGAAGTGAGTTCATACAAGCAGCTTCCGCTGAACCTGTACCAAATCCAGACTAAGTTCCGTGATGAACGCCGCCCTCGTTTTGGCGTGATGCGCTCTCGTGAATTCTCTATGATGGATGCATACAGCTTCGACATCGATAAAGAAGGTCTGCAAAAATCTTACGACGCTATGCACGATGCTTACTGTAAAGCATTCGACCGCATGGGTCTGGATTACCGCCCAGTATTGGCGGATAGCGGCGCTATCGGTGGCAGCGGCTCTCAAGAGTTCCACGTATTGGCGGAAAGCGGCGAAGACTTAATCGCATTCTCTACTGAATCTGATTACGCTGCGAACATTGAAAAAGCAGAAGCGGTTGCACTTTCAGCAGAACTTGCAGCACCAACTCAAGAGATGACTCTGGTTGATACGCCAAATGCGAAAACCATTGCAGAACTTGTTGAACAATTTGAACTGCCTATCGAGAAAACAGTTAAAACACTTTTCGTTAAAGCATCAGATGAAGTTGACGCAGACATCATTGCCCTGATCATCCGTGGTGATCACGAGCTAAACGAAGTAAAAGCAGAGAACTTGAAAGAAGTCGCTTCTCCATTAGAGATGGCTTCTGAAGAAGAGATTCGTGCTCTAGTCGGTGCAGGTCCAGGTTCTTTAGGTCCAGTAGGTCTAAAACTGCCATTCATCGTTGACCGCACAGTTGCTGTAACCAGCGACTTCAGTGCTGGTGCAAACGTTGATGGTAAACACTACTTCGGTATTAACTGGGGCCGTGACGTTCAACTAGGTCAAGTTGAAGACCTACGTAACGTTGTTGAAGGTGACCCAAGCCCATGTGGTAAAGGCACAATCATGCTTAAGCGTGGTATCGAAGTTGGTCACATCTTCCAGCTTGGTACTAACTACTCAGAGAAAATGAACTGTGGTGTTCTAGGCGCTGACGGTAAGAACGTTATTCTAGAAATGGGTTGTTACGGTATCGGTGTTACTCGTGTAGTGGCTGCTGCAATTGAACAGAACCACGATAAATACGGTATCATCTGGCCAGACGCTATTGCACCGTTCCAAGTGGCTATCGTTCCAATGAACATGCACAAATCTGAGCGCGTTCAAGAAGCCGCAGAGAAGCTATATGCTGAACTGACAGCTGCTGGTATCGAAGTTCTATTCGATGACCGTAAAGAACGCCCAGGTGTTATGTTCTCTGATATGGAGCTACTTGGTGTTCCTCATACGATCGTTATCGGTGATCGTAGTATGGACGAAGGTAATTTCGAATATAAAAACCGTCGCACTGGTGATAAAACTCCAGTGGCAATGACTGATATCGTCGAGCACATCAAGTCGCAAATGGCTTAATCTCGAACGTCTATCTTTGAAGGCTGCCTATTGGCAGCCTTTTTTATTAATGCTGGATTCATCATTTCTCTTCTACACTGCATAAAAACAAAAAGGAGAAAGACATGGATCTCAAAGCCCTACTCAATCAAGCACTCAACTCCAATTTGGTTCAATCCGGTAAGCAGCAAGCTCAGTCTTTAGCTCAGGATAAAAGCCAGCTTGCCACCCTTGGTGCAGGTGCACTCGGCGGAGGTATCATAGGCCTTTTAATGGGGTCTAAGAAAACCAAGAAATTGGGCAAAAAAGCGCTCGCCATCGGTGGTTCTGCGGCTCTGGGGGCTCTCGCCTATAAGATGTATAACGACTGGCAAGCCAATCAAAATGAAGCACCTCAGCCAGCGACCTTTGACCAATCAAATCCTCGCCATGAAATACTCATTCTTAAAGCGATGATCGCTTCAGCCAAAGCAGATGGACACGTAGATGAGCAAGAAATGGCTAAGATAAACCAAGTGATTAATGAGATTGGTGCCGATAACGACGTTCAAACGCTGTTCCAACAAGAGTTGAAAAAACCTTTAGACCCGAATGAAATCGCTGCGCTCGCGCAAACTCCGGCTCAAGCGTCGGAAATCTATCTTGCTTCAGCATTGATTGCCGACGAGCAAAACTTTATGGAAAAAGCGTATCTGCAAGAATTGGCGAAGCAACTCGGTTTAAGTGAAGAGTTAGTAAATAACATTCATCAGCAGATAAACGGTGAATAATTCACCAGCTGAAACTCAACATTGAGCCAGCTCAAAGGTAACTTTTGTCTTCATTCTGCTCTCTGTGTATATTGAGAGCAGTTATCATTTATATGGCAGACGTCTCGTTCTGTACTATTCGTTCTGTAAAAGTAGGATAGAGTTATGCAAGTTTACGGTTGTTGTGATTTAGTTCGTGAGTTATACGCTCAAATTGGTAGTGGCGATCAAGCCTATATTCCTCAAGCCATTAGCTGCGCGGTTCGTGCTTTGAACGATGTGGCAGCGGATACTTCTTTACCAAAAGAAGTAAGAGAAAAAGCTGCCTTTGCTGCGGCAAACTTACTGATTTCTGATTTCGAGGACAAATAATGAATCTCGCGAATTTCGCCTCTATGGACACAGTCATGCTAATGAGCATTGTGAACATGAAGCTGCGTGACGACTTTAACGGTGATTTAGACAAACTGGTTGCCTACTTCGATATTGACCGAACCGCACTTGAAGCAAAGCTGGCCACAGCGGGCTTTGAGTTTCTACCTGAGGCGGGTCAGTTTCGTTAATCTTCGAAATTGATGATGTAGAATGTAAAAAAACGCAAACCCAAGGGTTTGCGTTTTTAATTATCTGAAATTTAGTAGCTTTAATTCACAGGTCTGTTATTAACCCAAGTTCTTGCGAGCGTTTTGGAACATACGCATCCAAGCACCGTTCTCGCCCCAGCTATCTGGATGCCATGAGTTCGCCACTGTGCGGAATACACGCTCAGGGTGAGGCATCATAATGGTTACACGGCCATCAGCAGTTGTTAAACCAGTAATTGCGTTTGGCGAACCATTCGGGTTGTTCGGGTATTGTTGTGTTGGGTTACCCAAGTTATCAACAAAACGAACCGCTACCGTACCTGAGTTTTCGATAGCAGCTAGGTGTGCTTCATCACGAACTTCTACACGACCTTCACCGTGAGAAACCGCGATAGGCATACGAGAACCAGCCATACCGTCGAAGAACACAGAATCAGATTTCTGAACTTCTACCAAGCTAAAACGAGCTTCAAAACGCTCAGATTCGTTACGTACGAAACGAGGCCATAAGTCTGCACCTGGGATCAGTTCTTTCAGGTTAGAAAGCATCTGACAGCCATTACACACACCTAGAGAGAAGGTATCTTCACGGTTGAAGAAGGTTTCAAACTGGTCACGAGCCTGTGCGTTAAATAGCACTGACTTCGCCCAACCTTCACCAGCACCCAGTACGTCACCGTAAGAGAAGCCACCACAAGCCACAAGGCCTTGGTACTCTTCCAATACAGCCTGACCAGTCAAGATATCACTCATATGGATATCGGTAGCTTCAAAACCTGCACGGTCAAACGCTGCTGCCATTTCAACATGCGAGTTAACACCCTGCTCACGCAGAATTGCCATCTTAGGCTTAGCACCTTTCGCAATGTAAGGCGCTGCTACGTCTTCGTTAGTATCGAAGCTGAGTTTCACGTTCAGACCTGGGTCTGAGTTGTCTTTCTTCGCTTCAAACTCTTGGTTTGCACACGTAGGGTTGTCACGCATCGCTTGCATTTTGTGCGTCATTTCAGCCCAGATAGTACGAAGTTCTGTTCTTGAACGGTCGACCAGTACTGTTTCACCAGAAGTGATCACTAGCTTGTCTGAAGCTTCTACTGCGCCAATAACATGTGAACATGCGGCTAAACCGTTATCTGCTAGTGTTGCCAGTACAGATTCAAGTTCATCGTTCTTAACCTGAACAACTGCACCCAGTTCTTCGTTGAACAGCGCAGCCAGAGTATCTTCACCTAAAGCTTCGATGTTTGCCTTCACACCACAGTGACCAGCGAATGCCATCTCAGCAAGAGTAACAAATAGACCGCCGTCGCCTTTATCGTGGTAAGCAATCAGCTTGTCGTTGCTGACTAGGCTTTGAATAGCGTTGAAGAAACCTTTTAGTTGCTCTGCGTTATCTACATCAGCAGGCTTATCACCCAACTGCTTGTAAACCTGAGCCAGTGCTGTTGCACCTAGACGGTTCTTACCGTTACCTAGGTCAATAAGCACTAGGCTTGATTCGCCTAAATCTGTGCGAAGCTGTGGAGTCACTGTCTTACGAACATCTTCTACGCGAGAAAACGCAGTGATGATCAATGAAAGTGGAGAAGTCACTTCTTTGTCTTCGCCATTTTCGTTCCACTTAGTCTTCATCGACATTGAGTCTTTACCCACAGGGATAGTCAGACCAAGTGCCGGACACAGCTCTTCACCTACCGCTTTCACTGCTTCGTATAGACCAGCATCTTCACCTGGGTGACCCGCTGGAGACATCCAGTTCGCAGATAGTTTGATACGTTTGATATCGCCGATTTCAGTTGCAGCGATGTTAGTAATTGCTTCACCAACCGCTAGACGAGCAGACGCACCGAAGTCCAGCAATGCTACAGGCGTACGTTCACCCATCGCCATAACTTCACCGTGGTAAGTGTCGTAACTTGCCGCTGTTACTGCGCAGTTCGCAACAGGAACCTGCCATGGGCCAACCATTTGGTCACGAGCCACAAGACCAGTTACCGTACGGTCACCAATGGTGATAAGGAATGTTTTCTCTGCAACGGCTGGTAGACGAAGAACACGTTCAATCGCATCACCCAATTCAATACCTGAACGATCAATAGCTGGGCTGTTCACCTTCGCTGTTTTCGCATCACGGTGCATTTTAGGTGTTTTACCTAGCAGGATATCCATTGGCATATCGATAGGCGTGTTGTCGAAGTGTGTATCTTCCAGCTTCAGGTCACGCTCTTCAGTCGCGATACCTACAACTGCGTATGGAGCACGTTCACGCTTACAGATAGCATCGAACGCTGCCATGTTTTCTGGCGCAACCGCCAGTACGTAACGTTCCTGAGATTCGTTACACCAAATTTCCAACGGGCTCATCCCCGGCTCATCATTTGGCACGTCACGTAATTGGAAAATACCGCCACGCTCGCCGTCATCTACTAGCTCTGGCAATGCGTTAGAAATACCGCCCGCGCCCACATCGTGAATAAATGCGATTGGGTTTGCGTCACCAAGCTGCCAGCAACGGTCGATAACTTCTTGACAACGACGTTCCATCTCAGGGTTTTCACGTTGTACAGAAGCAAAATCGAGATCTTCCGCAGACTGACCTGAAGCCATAGAAGAAGCAGCACCGCCACCAAGGCCGATGTTCATTGCAGGACCACCAAGCACGATTAAGCTTGCACCTACTGGAATTTCTTTCTTCTGTACGTGTTCATCACGGATGTTACCTAAACCACCAGCAATCATAATTGGTTTGTGGTAACCACGGATCTCTTCACCCGCGTGAGAAGTCACTTTCTCTTCGTAGGTACGGAAGTAGCCTAACAGGTTAGGACGACCAAATTCGTTGTTAAATGCTGCGCCGCCTAAAGGACCTTCAAGCATGATATCCAGAGCGTTAACGATACGACCTGGCTTACCGAAGTCCGTTTCCCAAGGCTGAACAAAGTTTGGAATACGAAGGTTAGAGGTTGTAAAACCAACTAAGCCAGCTTTCGGTTTACCGCCGATACCGGTTGCGCCTTCATCACGGATTTCACCGCCAGAACCTGTAGAAGCACCTGGCCATGGAGAAATAGCGGTTGGGTGGTTGTGTGTTTCCACCTTCATCAGAATGTGTGCTTTTTCGTGGCTGTAGCCGTATTGACGAGTCTCTGGGTTCGGGAAGAAACGACCAACTTCAGAGCCTTCCATTACCGCAGCGTTATCTTTGTAAGCAGACAGAACGTAATCTGGAGTCATCTCCATTGTGTTCTTGATCATCTTGAACAGCGATTTGTCTTGCTTCACGCCGTCGATTGTCCAATCTGCATTGAAGATCTTATGGCGACAGTGCTCTGAGTTTGCTTGTGCAAACATCATTAATTCGATGTCAGTTGGGTTACGCTCAAGCTTAGTCACAAAGCTTTCAAGTAAGTAGTCGATCTCGTCTTCAGCAAGAGCCAGACCAAGGGTAACGTTTGCTTCTTCAAGCGCTTTACGACCGCCCGAAAGTAGATCAACGTAAGCAACTGGCGCTGGTTCTGCAGATTTGAATAGTGCAGCAGCTTGCTCTTGTTCAGTAAACACCACTTCCATCATGCGGTCATGAATTAAAGCGTTGATGCTAGCGATTTGGTCAGCTGAAAGTTCACCTTCAGACTCAATGTAGTAAGCCGTACCGCGCTCTAGTCGCTTAACATTTGCCAAGCCACAGTTGTTAGCGATATCAGTTGCCTTAGAAGACCAAGGAGAAATTGTACCCGGGCGAGGAGTAACAAGAAGTAGCAAACCTTGTGGCTCGTGTTCTTGAATTGTTGGACCGTAAGTCAATAACTTCTCAAGTTTTTCGATTTCACTGTCGTCTAAATCTGCCTTGAGATCAGCAAAGTGCATGAACTCTGCATAGATACCCGTCACAGGTAAGTTTTGTTCACGACACGTCTCGAGTAGTTTATTGACACGAAACTCAGAAAGAGCTGGGGAACCACGCAAAATTCTCATGTGCAAAGGTCTCTATATCCATTGATTGAGGTGTAATTGGTATAAATTCATCTAATTATCAGTACGTTAAACTAATTAATTGGAACTTATGCCGATTTCATCTCTTTGATGCGAGCGCATTATAGAGGATTTTTTTTTGTGACGTAACACCAAAAGCAACCGTTTGCGTCATTTTTTTCATTAATTTTGAATTTCACCCTGTTTGAACAATTTTCAGACACAACAAGCTTAGTAACAAGCTATCACTTTGCCATACGAGCAGCCTTTGATATAAAGGCACTAATTGATGTAAGAGATCTCAAATTAATGACAAAGCTTTTTTATCATTCACTCAGCCGTGGCTTCACTCTATTTTTAATGACTCTTCTCGTAAGTGGTTGCCAAATAGATTCCGAACCAAAAAGTGAACTTGACCAGATCCGTGAACGCGGCGTCTTGCGTGTTGGTACATTAAACAACCAACTCTCTTATTACATCGGTCCAGATGGCCCTTCTGGGTTGGATTATGAATTAGCCAGAGAATTTGCAGCACAACTGAATGTCAAACTTGAGATGAAGCCCGCTTATCGCCTCTCAAGTCTGTTTCCTGCGCTCAAAAATGGCGAGATCGATATCATCGCTGCAGGTCTTAGCCAATCGGAAGAACGTCTGAAAGACTACCGCGCCGGCCCTGCTTACTACTACGTATCTCAACAAGTAGTGTATAAAAAAGGCCAATGGCGTCCGCGTAATATTCAGCAGCTTGTCAATAAGCAACAAGAGCTTGAAGATCAAAATGACGGCCAATCTATTTTCAGTGTGGTTGATGATTCTCACTTTGAAACAACGCTCAACGGACTAAAGAAAGATTACCCTGATTTTGATTTCCATATTGATACCAATTCAGACGTCAACGATCTGCTCAAAAGCGTTTCCGAAGGTTCATTGCTGTTTACTATGGCAGATTCGGTAGAAGTTTCACTTTCTCAACGTATTTACCCTGACCTCGCGTCTGCCTTTGAAGTGACAGAAGACCAACCTATCTCTTGGTTTATGCGTCGTTCACAAGACGAAAGCCTGTATGCCATGATGATTGAGTTCTTTGGTGAACTAAAACAATCAGGCTCGCTCGCATCATTAGAAGAAAAATACATTGGTCACATTGGCACTTTCGACTATGTAGATACGCGTGCATTTATTCGAGCGCTTGATAACCGACTGCCTAAATGGGCTCCGTTATTCCAGAAATATTCGGATGAATTTGACTGGCGCTTGATTGCGGCACTGGCTTATCAGGAGTCTCATTGGAACCCTAGAGCTAAATCACCAACCGGTGTACGTGGCATGATGATGCTGACGCTACCAACTGCGAAAAGTGTTGATGTCTCCAACCGCCTTGACCCAGAACAGTCGGTTAGAGGTGGTGTCGAGTACCTACGAAGAATGGTGGCGCGAGTTCCAGATTCCATTTCTGATCACGAAAAAATCTGGTTTGCCCTTGCTTCCTATAACGTCGGTTACGGACACATGATGGATGCTCGTCGACTCACCAAACTTCAGGGCAGTGATCCGGATACTTGGGCAGAAGTAAAAGACAGACTACCTTTGTTACGTCAGAAGAAATATTTCTCGAAGACCATCTATGGTTATGCTCGTGGTGATGAAGCGAGAAACTATGTTGAGAACATACGTCGTTACTATCAAAGTATCATTGGCCATTTAGAGCAACAGAAAGTGGTTAGCGTCGAATCTGGCACCGATGACATCACGGTGATTCATTTACCGGAAGAGGATGAAAGTGATGAAAGTACCCTTGACGAATCTATTGATGATTCGCAAAACGATGAAGAGAGCTTAGATTCTGAGCAAGCAGAATCGGCAAGCGATAACCCTGCATCAATTCAAAAATAAACACTTGATTTTTTTCTTCGGAACCCATAAATAGATATGTGCATCCGCTCTTACTCTACAAATAAAAACAAGTAAGAGTCGGATACATAAAAACGTCAAATAAGTTTGATAGTTTGGCGCCCTGATTGGATGAATAATTGGGGTTTGTTGTGATAGTTAGTACTGAAAGGGGGACGTTTTATGCTTAAACGTAGGCCTAAACTCCTTAACAAAGCAGTATCAGCTAACCGCCGTCGCCGTATGCTAGCCAATACAAAAAAGAAAGTGCTAGCACGTCATCGAGCGTATGTACATTTGGAAGAACAGTACTTGTAATCAGCTGATATTTTAGGGACGCAAACATCTACGAATGTAGATGTTTGCCAAAGACCCACTACCAATCGTTTTATTCACTCGTCTTATTTCGTTCTATCCCGCAACTTCCCACTTGTTACTTTTATTTCTCAACCGTTTGATCTCGTTTCTGTTCATCTTTTAATGCTTTAATTTCTTTGCGACGACGCTTGAAGAAGGCCTGTAACTGCTGGCGACACTCATCCTCTAATAAACCTTTTTCTATCGTGGCGTAGTGATAAGCCGCAGGGCTGTCAAAGATGTTCAATACCGTACCTGCGGCACCGGCTTTAAGGTCAGGAGCACCATAGACAATTCGCTTTACTCGACTATGCAATAAAGCGCCAGCACACATAGGACAAGGTTCCAACGTGACATACAAAGTTGTATCTAACAGGCGATAGTTTTCTAACTTCTCTCCCGCCTGACGTAATACCTGAATTTCAGCGTGAGCCGTTGCGTCATGATTGCCAATTGAACGGTTCCAGCCTTGAGCGATGATTTCACCATCTTTAACCAATACCGCGCCAACAGGAACTTCTCCTTGCTCTTCAGCCTTAGCGGCTAAAGCCATCGCTTGGCGCATAAAGTCTTCGTCTTGTGGGCTAAATTCCGCTTGGGATTGCGTCATTATTCTCTCTCTTGTTGGACTTGGGTTTGTTTGCCCTTTATTGGACGAAATTATACAACAGCTTCGGCTGATAAGCTTTGCGCAAGGTAATCCACCAGCAGGCGGACTTTGGCCGAGAGATGCCGATTGTGAGGATAAAGCGCCCACACTCCTTCTCTATCATCACGATACGAAGGAAGTACTTCGACTAATGCTCCTGAAGCTAAGTGTTCACTTACGTAGTAATCCGGTAGCTGAACCATGCCCATTCCGCGCAGTGCAGCATCCAACAGAACGATCCCGCTATTGCAGTTAATATTACCTTTCACCCGAATAGAGCGTGACTGGCCGTGTTCCTTGAAACGCCAGTGATCATAAGTTCCAATCAAACATTGATGTTTATTAAGCTCAGACAATGTATGAGGCACGCCGAAGCGAGACAGGTATTCTGGCGTTGCACAAACATATAACTGTCGATTACTCAGTTTCTTAGCCCGAAAACTGGAATCGTCTAACTGCCCCAAACGGATTGCCAAATCGACACCTTGTTCAATTAAGTCGAGCTTTTGGTTAGTGAGCACTAACTCTAAATTTAGCTGTTCATGTTGCTGAAGAAACTGATGAAGTAGAGGCGCAATTTTTTGCTCTCCGTAAGTCACTGGTGCAGTCACTTTGAGTTTGCCTTGCGGCGTTTGCTGCATCTGAGTAACGGTTTGCTCTGCTTGCTCTAAACCTTCAACCAACACTCGACATTGCTGAAAGTAAACCAGCCCTGCTTCAGTCAGAGACACTTTACGTGTCGTTCTTACCAGCAACTTCACTTTCAGTCGCTCTTCAAGCGTTGCGACACGGCGACTGATATTCGCCACCGAAGTGTTTAAGCGCAGCGAGGCCTGAGTGAAGCTTCCACACTCAGCGACCGCAATAAACTCGTTAATTCCTTCCCAACCTGCCATCAACAACTCTTTTTGATTATTACAATAGTGTAAAAGTTATTCTCATTTTCACCCAATTATTAACCAAAGAGAAGCTTCTATACTAAAAGACTACTGATGGTGTTGGGAGTACACCAAACACTCCTCGTTATTGATTAAAAGGATGACCACATGTCACAAGACAAATTCATAAAATCACGCGCTGCGGTTGCGTGGGGTCCAAACCAACCTCTTAAAATCGAAGAAGTTGATGTCATGCTTCCTCGTAAAGGTGAAGTGTTAGTACGAATTGTGGCATCAGGTGTTTGTCATACTGATGCATTCACGTTATCCGGCGAAGACCCAGAAGGCGTGTTCCCATCAATTCTTGGTCACGAAGGTGGCGGTATTGTTGAGATGGTGGGCGAAGGTGTTACTTCTGTAGAAGTCGGTGATCACGTTATCCCACTTTACACAGCGGAATGTGGCGAGTGTAAGTTCTGTAAATCAGGTAAGACTAACCTGTGCCAAGCAGTTCGCGCTACCCAAGGTAAAGGTTTAATGCCTGATGGTACAACTCGCTTTTACAAAGATGGTCAGCCTATTTATCACTACATGGGTTGCTCAACCTTCTCTGAATACACTGTACTGCCTGAAATTTCTCTTGCGAAAGTGAATAAAGAAGCACCATTAGAAGAAATCTGTCTGTTAGGTTGCGGTGTCACAACGGGTATGGGCGCGGTAATCAACACCGCTAAAGTGAAGAAAGGCGACACTGTCGCTATCTTCGGTCTGGGCGGTATTGGTCTTTCGGCGATTATCGGTGCTCGCATGGTCGGTGCAAGCCGCATCATAGGTATTGATATCAACGAGAAGAAATTCGAACTAGCGAAACAGCTTGGTGCGACAGATTGTATCAATCCACAACACTTCGATAAGCCGATTCAGGAAGTGATTGTTGAGATGACAGACGGTGGCGTGGACTTCTCATTTGAATGTATCGGTAACGTCAACGTGATGCGCCAAGCGCTCGAATGCTGCCATAAGGGCTGGGGCGAATCCGTTATCATCGGTGTTGCTGGCGCAGGTCAAGAGATCTCTACTCGCCCATTCCAGTTGGTCACTGGCCGTGTGTGGCGTGGTAGTGCATTTGGCGGCGTTAAAGGTCGTTCACAACTTCCGGGCATCGTTGAGCAATACCTTGCTGGTGAGTTTGGTTTGCAAGAGTTTATCACTCACACCATGGCCTTAGATGAGATCAACGATGCATTCGATTTAATGCATGCTGGCGAAAGTATTCGCTCTGTCGTTCACTTCAATAAGTAGTGCAAAACGATATCTAAAAACAGCGTATACCCTATAACTTCGAGTGGCTGCGAACTTGGGCAGCCACTACGAAAAACTGGGTATAGGAGGAAGAATGAGTTTAATTAATCATAGCCAAGCGAAAGTTTTCGATGGCTGGCACAAGCAATACATTCATCAATCCAGCACACTCAATTGTGAAATGCGCTTTGCCATTTATCTGCCGTTAGAAGCGACTGAAGATAAACCAGTGCCTGTACTGTATTGGTTATCAGGTCTCACCTGTACTGACGAAAATTTCATGCAGAAAGCGGGCGCGTTTAAAAAAGCCGCAGAGTTAGGGATTGCGATTGTCGCTCCAGATACCAGCCCTAGAGGTGAAGGTGTGCCTGATGATCCGGAAGGAGCTTACGATTTTGGCCTCGGTGCAGGTTTTTATCTCAACGCTACTCAAGAACCATGGCAGGAACATTATCAGATGTACAGCTACATCGTTGATGAACTGCCACAGCTGATAGAAGCAAATTTCCCTGTTAGTAAGCGCAAAGCCATTTCAGGGCATAGTATGGGTGGTCACGGAGCCTTGACGATTGGCATCAAGAACCCAACGACTTATTTGTCGATATCTGCATTTAGCCCGATTTGTCATCCTATGGCTGTGCCGTGGGGACAAAAGGCATTTCGCAACTACTTAGGTGAAGACAAGAGCAAATGGCTACAGTATGACGCAGTCGAGCTAATGAAAACTCATCTAGTGACGGCGCCAATATTGGTTGACCAAGGAAACGCGGATAGTTTCTTAACTGAGCAACTCAAACCAGAGACATTGCAATCAGCAGCCATTGAAGCAAAAGCAAACTTAACTCTGCGTATTCAGCCAGGGTATGACCACAGCTACTACTTCATTCAGACATTTATCGATGATCACCTAGAGTTTCACGCTAAATATCTTAAAACTGAGTAATGATTTATCTCAATTCAAAAAGCCCGCGACATGCGGGCTTTTTTATCTAATACTGCTTATAGTTCTCTTGAATGACTAGGTATTAAACTCACTGTATTTGGACAACATGGTTTGCAGAGAGACCGTTTGCTTACTTCCGTTTCGGTCAAACCAAGATACTTCCATAGTGATCGTTTTTACTGCCAATGTTGGATTGGGCTCATGAACATCCCAACTCACTTTGTACACAGGGTCTTCGTTACATACATAAGAAGCGATGTTCCTATCATAGTCAGGCGTTCTAACGCGCATATGAGCCGCTCTAGAACCTCGAGTTCGAAACCACTCCAGCCTCTGCTCTGCAACATTCAACGCTTTAATGCTGTGTAGGGCATAATCTGCACGTTGTTCAATATAAGCTTGAAGTTTGATAAGTCCCAAAGCACTAACGCCAATCAAAGCAAAAGTGATCATCACTTCAATCAAACTAAAACCTGACTGTTTGTTTTTATTCTGCATACCAAGATCCTTCTCTCCACCTTGGTGGATTAACATTTGCCTGTACGTTATTGATGACATCACCATTAAAATTGACTTCTAATGAATCATTAAATACTGCTGACTGCCCCGGTGTATCAAAGTATTGCCCACCAGATAAACTGAACGCACCATATTGATAATATGAAGCTATGTTTCGAAAAGATCGCTCAACAACAGAAGAAGGATGATTCAAAATCCTATCCGCAACAAAGCCTCTCCATTGAATGGGAGATGCAACAAACTCTCGATTAAAATGGAATAAAACCCCTTTGAACGGCTCAGACGAGCCACCGGGAGGCTTACCCATCACTGAAAAAACGCCTTCGTGAACAAGTATTAGAACACCGTCAGTAGCAGAAGCCGCATTGACCAAGTTATTGTATTCAGACATTTTGATCTCACATCCCCCTTCAACCCAGAGGAAATGTTTGCCAGAACGAATTTGCGATGCCAATGCGCTGCCGCAGTTATACACTTGCTTAGGATACCCAACGCCCTCCATCACAGTTACTTTGTCACTCATTTTCACCTTGTCATGTTCGTGAGCAGGGACATTAAAGAACTGTTCGAATAGAGATAAATGGGCATCTTGTACGAAATCTTTTCCTAAATGTCCCCACGATTGACCGAAAGAGCGATGAGAACCAAGGCAGTCTTTGTAACCGGGGTTACTAAAATCTTCATAGGGTTTTCTGCCGTGAACTACTCCCTGATTAACCAACGATGGTGAATAAAAACGTCTCCCATAACGAAGAGCGACACACTCCCAACCTCTCTCCGTTAACTTACCAGGATCAGGCGTTGCAAATGACAAACTAGAATGAAAATACAAATCCGCATTGGACTGTATTGCCCCTGAGCTCAATCTATTCTTAATCAAGATTTCTTTTTCTACAGTACTGTAACCACTTTGTGCTACCACACGCTGACCATGAACAGAAGGGACAAAGGAAGCAATGACTCCATGCCCAGAACCACAATCAGTAATATTTTGTGGAACCTTATTTTCAGCTCGGAACTGCGCATAACCACACTCAATAGCACCTTCCGCTAACCAATGGTTTTGCCGAGATTTAATTTCATTTTGGGAGCGTTTAATTTGGTAAAAAAGAGATTTCTGAGTGCCCAACGTCACCGTTAATGCCACCATCAATAAAATGGAGGTGACAGCTAAAGTTGTAACACCTTTTTGTAAGCACCTACTCATTGCCAGTTCCTCTGCGTCACTTTGATCTCTAAATATTGATTAATTTCAGGCTCTTTCGTCAGATGAGCAGCCATGCGAACAATAACAAAGGCACTTTCAACATCATCACTATCAATCTGATGGCTAGTAACGGAAAATTGGTTCACGGATATTTGGTTAGGATCAAACACGGAATAGCAGTTACCAAATTGAGTTGCAGCAGAATAAACAGAGATCAACGTTGGCCGGCTTTTTTCGCAGAACATCAGACTAGAAGTTTTACTATTTAACCAATACAGCACATGTCTATATTCAGGAGGAGTGCTTGAACGAACTTTATACACATACCCCAATGCGTTAGGTTTGCTATGTACATAGGTGACCTTTGACTCGCCCAAAAATCGCGCTGAAGTATCAAATCCATCATCGAACCCAGCTCTTAATATGTCCTCTTTTAGTTGATGCAATGTGCTTGATACGTTCTGTAACAGCATAATTTGTTTACTTTTTTCACTAGCAGATTTTTGCGTTGAAAGGAGCACACTACCAATAGTCGTTAATGCTATTCCTCCTAATAAAGCTGCAACCATGAATTCAACAATGGAGAAACCACTACATTTGCGAACTGCACTGCGAGTAACCATAAAACTCTCCTCCTTCTGCGCAAACAATGATTCGACTAGCACCAAACGAGCTTCTTAAATTCAATGGTTTCTCTATCAGATCAGTTAATGCAAAACGTAAGGTGCCATTACTTATCTTGCCTCTGATGCCATTGAACTTAATTTGATTCGATAGGTAATTGGATTGGAAATGTATGTTTCTATACTTATCGCCAGCCATAACTTGTATCGTTTCCCCTGTACCTGAAGTTTCAGAATCAGTCACACGTATAGACCACTTCCCCGTTACCGTCGGATTACTATCCATTTCAATATGAGCCCAGAGATCTTTATTACGAAAAACAGCTTCAGATTTAGCCTGAACAAGAAACCCGTGTATTTCAGAAGCTAAATTCCTGATTTTGTGTTTCTGTTGGTAGAGATAAAGATTCGGCGCAGCAAAAGCTAACAACACCGACATAATAGAAATCGTGATGAGCATCTCTAGTAAAGTGAACCCGCGAAGCATTTCCCAAATTCCTCTGTAAGTCTTGCAATTAATATGAATCAACTTGCAACGATACTAACAGGTACTAAAAATGGCGTAGGTTGATATGGAGAAGTAATAGAAATGATTCGTACATTTTACTGCAAGATAGCATCACGTAAGCATCAAGGTTTGACACTCATCGAATTAATCCTCGTTGTGGCCATCATTGGAATTCTAGGTTCTATCGCCTACCCCAACTACAGTGACCACATTAGGAAAGCACATAGAAAGCAGGCAATGGCCGATATGTCTAAATTGCAACTCTATTTGGAAGAGCACTACGACAATGGTTATTCAGCGGATACCATAATGACGAACGGTATTTGCAACAGCTTTTGCGAAGTTGATAGTGACAGATATGAGATATCGGCGACCGTCAGTAATACAGGCTATTTGATTACAGCGACACCGAAAGCAACAAAAGGGCAGAACAACGACACTTGCCTAGGGAATACCTATACCAAGTTGACGCTAGCACATACAGGAGAAAGCTTACCCAGCGGTTGCTGGCTTTAAGCTTCAAATACAAATAAGGCCAGCAATGCTGGCCTTATCTTTATATCTCGTGACTAGATATTAGCTGGTTAGGTCATCGAAGAACTTCTTAACACCGTTGAAGAAACCTTCTGATTTAGGTTTGTGCTTTTGGCCCGCTTCGCCACCAAAAGAGTCTTCCAGTTCACGTAGCAGTTCTTTTTGACGTGAGCTGAGCTTCACAGGCGTTTCTACCACCAGCTTCACTAGCAAGTCACCAATTGCACCACCGCGAACACTCTTCACGCCTTTACCACGCATACGGAACATACGGCCTGTTTGCGTCTCTTCCGGCACTTTAAGGTTTACACGACCATCAAGAGTTGGGACTTCAACTTCACCGCCAAGGGCAGCCATAGCAAAGCTTACTGGCACTTCACAGTAAAGGTTGTTGCCATCACGTTCAAAAATGTGGTGCTCTTTCACGTGTACTTGTACGTACAAATCACCTGCTGGTGCACCCATTTCTCCCGCTTCACCTTCGCCAGATAAACGAATGCGATCGCCAGTATCCACACCTGCAGGGATCTTAACGTTAAGGGTTTTGGTTTTTTGCTTGCGACCTTGACCATGACAGTCATTACATGGGTCTTTAATGATCTTGCCTTTACCATTACAGGTAGGACAGGTCTGTTGTACAGCGAAGAAACCTTGGCGCATTTGTACTTGACCGTGACCGTGACAGGTTCCACAGGTTTGTGCAGATGTGCCTTTCTTAGCACCAGAGCCATTACAAGTATCACAATGAACCAGTGTTGGTACTTCGATTTCTTTGCTGCAACCGCGAACCGCTTCTTCTAGAGTCAGTTCCATGTTGTAACGTAGGTCTGCACCACGCTGTGCGCGAGGACCGCCGCCACGACGAGCACCACCGAAGATGTCACCAAACACATCACCGAAGATGTCACCAAAATCAGCACCGCCACCACCAAAGCCGCCACCGCCCATGCCACCTTGTTCAAAGGCTGCATGACCATATTGGTCATAAGCGGCTTTCTTCTGATCATCCGTCAGAATTTCGTACGCTTCTTTTACTTCTTTAAACTTATCCGCAGCAGTCGCATCACCCGGGTTGCGGTCTGGGTGAAATTTCATTGCTAGGCGCTTATACGCCTTTTTGATATCGCGCTCTGAGGCATCACGGCTAACGCCTAATACTTCGTAAAAATCACGTTTTGACATGTTTTAAACTACCAATTACTTTGAGCGAGAAGCGCATTGCTTCTCCGTCTTTTATCAATCAATCTAGATAATATTACTGACAACAAATTTAGGTTTTAATTAGCAATCAATATGTTGACGCTATCAGTTGACGAGCAAATAGTATTATCTAGATAGACTCTACAACTAGAAACATGCGGGCGAGAGAGAAACTCTGACGCCCGCAAGTAAATAGCATGAGTCGTGAACACAGATGACTTGTCATTAAACAAGCCATCCGCTTACAACAAATTATTTCTTGTCGTCTTTCACTTCTTCAAATTCAGCGTCAACAACATCGTCTTCTTTAGAAGCTGATTGCTGCTCAGCGCCCGCACCTTGTTGTGCTTGTGCTTGCTGTTGAGCAATTTCCATTAGCTTTTGAGAAGCTTCCATCAACGCTTGAACTTTTGCGTCGATTTCTGCTTTGTCGTCGCCTTTCTTCGCAGTTTCTAGTGCTGCCACAGCGGCTTCGATTTTCTCTTTATCTTCTGCTGGAAGAGCTTCACCTGCTTCAGCAACTTGTTTTTGAGTTGCGTGAATCATTTGGTCAGCTTGGTTACGTGCAGTTGCTAGCTCTTCGAACTTCTTGTCCGCTTCTTTGTTAGCTTCTGCTTCTTGTACCATTTTCTCGATTTCTTCGTCGCTCAAACCGCCAGAAGCTTGGATAGTGATCTTCTGCTCTTTGCCAGTTTGTTTATCTTTCGCAGATACGTGCAGGATACCGTCCGCATCTAGGTCGAAGATAACTTCGATCTGAGGCATACCACGTGGTGCAGGTTGAATACCTTCTAGGTTGAATTGACCTAGAGACTTGTTATAAGTCGCTTGCTTACGCTCACCTTGCAGTACGTGAATCGTTACTGCACTTTGGTTATCTTCAGCAGTTGAGAACACTTGGTTCGCTTTAGTAGGAATCGTAGTGTTTTTCTCAATTAGCTTAGTCATAACGCCACCCATAGTCTCGATACCTAGAGACAGTGGAGTTACGTCTAGAAGAAGTACGTCTTTAACGTCACCAGCAAGTACACCACCTTGAACTGCAGCACCAACGGCTACTGCTTCATCAGGGTTCACGTCTTTACGTGGCTCTTTACCGAAGAACTCAGTAACTTTCTTCTGAACCATAGGCATACGAGTTTGACCACCAACTAGGATAACGTCAGTGATGTCGCCTACAGATAGATCAGCATCCGCTAGAGCAACTTTTAGTGGATCTAATGAACGTTGAACCAAATCTTCAACTAGAGATTCTAGTTTCGCACGTGAAACTTTGATGTTCATGTGCTTAGGACCAGTCGCATCAGCAGTGATGTATGGTAGGTTCACGTCAGTTGACTGTGCTGAAGAAAGTTCGATTTTCGCTTTTTCTGCCGCTTCTTTTAGACGCTGCATTGCAAGTGGATCGTTCTTCAGGTTGATACCTTGTTCTTTGTTGAACTCGTCAACCAAGTAGTTGATTAGACGGTTATCAAAGTCTTCACCACCTAGGTGAGTGTCACCATTGGTAGAAAGAACTTCGAAAGTCTTCTCGCCTTCAACTTCATCGATTTCGATGATTGAAATATCGAATGTACCACCACCAAGGTCGTATACAGCGATAACGCGGTCGCCGCCCTTCTTGTCCAAACCGTAAGCTAGAGCAGCTGCAGTTGGTTCGTTGATGATACGTTTTACTTCTAGACCTGCAATACGACCAGCATCTTTCGTTGCTTGACGTTGAGCATCGTTGAAGTAAGCCGGAACTGTGATTACAGCGCCAGTTACTTCTTCACCTAGGAAGTCTTCTGCAGTTTTCTTCATTTTCTTAAGAACTTCTGCTGAAACTTGAGGTGCAGCCATTTTTTGGCCTTTCGCTTCAACCCATGCGTCACCGTTATCAGCACGTACAATTTTGTATGGCATGATTTCGATATCGCGCTGAACTTCTTCGTCTTCGAAACGACGACCGATAAGACGCTTAATAGCAAATAGCGTGTTTTCTGGGTTCGTTACAGCTTGACGTTTTGCAGGTTGACCGACCAATGTTTCGCCGTCTGTATATGCAATAATAGAAGGGGTGGTACGCTCACCTTCTGCGTTTTCAATTACGCGAGGTTTGTCGCCGTCTAGTACAGCAACACATGAGTTAGTCGTACCTAAGTCAATACCAATGATTCTACCCATCAGGCTATCTCCGAAATAAATTCTCTGTTCGTTTGTTATGCCCTTATCGGGCTACAAAGCTAAACATGTATGTTTGCTTCTTGTATGCCCCATAGATAAGGGCGCCAAAAAGCATTTCAAGGGGAAAAATGAAAAAAAATAAAAATTATCGGCTTTTCGAGTGTTTTTTTTGATGCTGGATAAAAACTCAGCGCTCTACCACCTGGTTTCACCCGATAACGATTGTCTTTCGACAAAGTAAACGGGAGGCTCTTGCCTCCCGTTTTCGTTCTTTTTCAGTAAGATTACTTAGCAACCATTACCATCGCTGGTCGAACTACACGACCGTTTAACTCGTAACCTTTTTGCATTACGAACATAACCGTGTTTGATTCGTGGTCTGGGCTTTCTTGAATTGACATCGCTTGATGGAATTCAGGATTGAAAGCTTCACCCTCTGGATTAATTTCTTTCAAACCGAACTTCTCAATTACACCAATGAACGTTTTGTGTGTTAGTTCAACACCTTCAATCACAGGTTTAATTGCTTCGTTTTCCATGTCAGCCGCTTGAATTGCACGTTCTAGGTTATCGATAACCGGCAACAGTTCTTCAGCAAAACGGTTCAAAGCAAATTTACGTGCTTTATCAATTTCTTGCTCAGAACGACGACGCATGTTCTCAACTTCAGCTTTAGCGCGTAGTACGCTGTCTTGCTGATCTTTCAAACGCTGTTCAGTAGAAAGCAATGCCGCTTCTAGCTGAGCAATTTTTGCTTCTTGCTCATCAAGCACTTCGCCTTCTTGCGCGTCATCTTGATTCCAATCGATATCAGCATCAGTGCCGACAGCTTCAGCTTCAACTTCAACCGCTTCAGGCTTCAGCTCTTCATCTTTAACTTTGTTTTCTTCGTTGCTCATGATATCTCCTGCATTCCTTCAGTTATCTCTTTTACGTAATAACCGCTAAGGAACTGAATTCTCTTTTACGTTCTTGACACAAAAATTCGCATAAAAGCGTAACTTGCCCTTATTATGGGGATGAAGAATTTTGATTCAAGCCTAATTCAGTTGGAAACTTATGAAAAAACCATTTGAAGTCATCGCCATCATTGGCAAGCCTAGAGATCAACAAGCAATTCAGACTCACAAAGAATTGTATCAGTGGCTTACAACTCTAGGTTATTCCGTATTTATTGACGACAGGCTCAAAGAAATTTTAACGGATATTCCTCAAGACCACTTCTCTAGTTTAATCGAACTTGGCAAGCAGGCAGATCTCGCGATTGTTGTCGGTGGTGACGGCAATATGTTGGGTGCCGCTCGCGTACTTTCTCGCTTTGATATCTCTGTGATCGGTGTTAATCGTGGCAACTTAGGCTTTCTGACCGATTTAAACCCTGAAGATTTCCAAACACACCTGCAAGCAGTCTTGCAAGGGGAATACATGGAAGAGGAACGCTTCTTACTGGAAGCGGAAGTTCACCGTCACGGGCAAATCAAAAGCCACAATGCAGCTTTGAACGAAGCTGTACTTCACCCTGGCAAAATTGCTCATATGATCGAGTTCGAGGTGTACATTGATGACAAGTTCGCTTTCTCTCAGCGTTCAGACGGTCTGATCATCTCTACCCCAACAGGTTCCACAGCCTATTCTCTTTCTGGTGGCGGTCCTATTGTCTCCCCTAGCCTCAATGCAATTACGCTGGTGCCAATGTTCCCGCACACACTTTCTTGTCGTCCATTAGTGGTTGATGGTAAGCGCCGTATTAAATTGGTGGTGTCACCAGACAACCGAGGTACTCAGGAAGTCAGTTGCGATGGTCAAATATCACTACCAGTATCTCCAGGTGATGAAGTGATCATTTATCAAAGCCCCAATGTACTCAAGTTAATCCACCCGAAGGATTACAGTTACTACAGTGTATTGAGAAGCAAGTTGGGCTGGTCGAGTAAATTGTTTTAAACCAACCACTTCACTTTCTAGTCACTATCGACCTCGGTTAATAATACCGAGGTCTTTTTATAGAAAAATATTAATATTTAATAGATTTTTTTAGTTTTAATTTATTTTCCATCATAAATTTATTTAGCCCCCGCTACTTATTTGTGAGCCATGATTTATTCCACATTCAAGTTAAGGACTTCGGTCACAATTATTATTTCCGTCAATTTACTTACCAATAAACTTGGTTAAGAATCCATCCATCAGTCAACCAGCTATAACTCACAGCGGATTTAGATATGAGTAAAAATCTAAAAATTCAAAATAAGTTATGGTCAAGCTCCCTAGCTTGGTACACGCACGACTATCAAATCTCAATCTTACCTTCTTTTGCACACGCCTAGTCTGCTAGGTTGTTTCTGCATTCTTCCGAATCATTTAAACAATCAGCATCAACGTTAAATCTATTTATATCGTTTTTCGATACTTGCATTCTTCTTTATTAATTTAAAGTTATGGCTTGGTCATTCTTAAATAGATTTATTTAACTCGAATTTTATCGCTAATTATTTAGCGCGATATTTTGCACCCTAAATATAAAACAGGTGTCGAATAATATCGCCTGACAAAAATTAAAATATTTAAAGGTATTATCATGGAAAACTTTAAACACTTACCAGAACCATTCCGCATTCGTGTTGTTGAGCCAGTAAAACGTACAACTCGTGAATATCGTGAAGAAGCCATTCTTAAAGCGGGCATGAACCCATTCCTGCTAGACAGTGATGATGTGTTTATCGACCTTTTAACAGATAGTGGTACCGGTTCTATTACACAAAGAATGCAAGCAGCAATGCTCATGGGTGACGAAGCATACAGTGGCAGCCGCAGCTACTATGCGCTTGCGAATGCTGTGAAAGATATCTTCGGTTATGAGTTAACTATCCCAACTCACCAAGGCCGTGGTGCTGAGCAAATCTATATTCCTGTACTGATTAAAAAACGTGAAAAAGAAAAAGGCCTAGACCGTTCAAAAATGGTGGCGTTGTCTAACTACTTCTTCGACACCACTCAGGGGCACACTCAGGTTAACTGCTGTGTAGCGAAAAACGTCTACACCGAAGAAGCGTTCGATACATCTGTCAATGCAGATTTCAAAGGTAACTTTGATATCGCGAAACTGGAAATGGCGATTGAAGAAGCAGGACCTGCGAACGTACCTTACATTGTCAGCACGATTACTTGTAACTCTGCAGGTGGTCAGCCTGTCTCTATCGCTAACTTAAAAGCGGTATACGAAATTGCTCAACGCTACGATATTCCAGTCATCATGGACTCAGCTCGTTTTGCCGAGAATGCTTACTTTATCCAACAACGTGAGCCGGGTTACCAAGATTGGACTATCGAAGAAATCACTCGTGAAACTTACAAATACGCCGATGGTTTAGCGATGTCTGCTAAGAAAGATGCGATGGTTCAAATGGGCGGTCTGTTGTGTTTCAAAGATGAATCAATGATGGACGTTTACACTGAGTGTCGTACGCTTTGTGTGGTTCAGGAAGGTTTCCCTACCTATGGTGGTCTTGAAGGCGGAGCAATGGAGCGCCTTGCAGTCGGTCTTTACGATGGCATGCGTCAAGACTGGCTAGAGTACCGAATCGGTCAGGTTCAGTACCTTGTTGATGGTCTTGAAGCGATTGGGGTTGTGTGTCAGCAAGCTGGCGGTCACGCTGCATTCGTTGATGCTGGCAAACTATTACCTCACATCCCTTCTCATCAGTTCCCAGCTCATGCTTTAGCTTGTGAACTCTACAAAGTAGCGGGCATTCGTGCTGTAGAAATCGGTTCACTACTATTGGGTCGTGACCCTGCAACCGGTAAACAACACCCTTGTCCTGCTGAGTTGTTACGTTTAACCATTCCTCGTGCGACTTACACTCAAACACACATGGACTTCGTTATCGAAGCATTTGGGAAAGTAAAAGAGAATGCTCACAACGTGAAGGGACTCGATTTCACTTACGAGCCACCAGTGCTACGCCACTTCACCGCTCGTCTAAAAGAAGTTGAATAATAACTAAATCAAGCGCGCCTAATTGGCGCGCTATTTCCCTCTAAATCGAGCAAAACAAAATCTATAAATTTAGCGGGCTTTTTTCCTCAACATGAAACTTAAACAAGAGTAACGATTATGAACAATAATCCATCTTTAGTAGGCGGAGCTTGTATCATAGCAAGCGTCTGTGTAGGGGCTGGAATGTTAGGTTTACCGAGCGCAGGAGCAGGCGCTTGGACTACTTGGTCTCTTATCGCAATTACCTTCACCATGATCATGATGACACTCTCAGGCTGGATGCTATTGGAAGCATTCAAACGCTATGATCTTAAAGTGTCTTTTAACACTGTAACCAAAGATATTCTCGGCGATAACGTCAACCGAATTAATAATTTAGCGGTGTATTTTGTTGGCGGTATCTTACTTTATGCGTACATCACTTCTTCAGGTTTAATTCTGGAAGGTGTTTTAGGCATTAATAATAAAATCGCGTCAGTCCTGTTTGTTGCTGTTTTCTCTCTTTTCGTTTGGCACTCTACTCGAGCAGTCGACAGGATCTCAATTGTTCTTATTGCCTTTATGGTACTGAGTTTTGTTTTTGGTGTTTCGGGTTTAGCCGTCAACATCGATGCGAGTGTACTGTTTGACCGCATCAGCGAAGAATCCAATTACGCTCCATACGCTATGGCTATGCTTCCTGTGGCGTTAACTTCGTTTGGCTATCATCACTCAGTAGCCAGTATGCGTTCTTACTACGGATGTGAGCATCGCGCAAAATACGCCATTCTCGGTGGTACTGTTATCGCGCTGTGTCTGTACTTCCTATGGATGGTCAGTATTTACGGTAACCTACCTCGCAGCAATTTCGGCCCAGTGATTGAGCAAGGCGGGAACGTTGAAGTTCTGCTAGCTGCATTAAGTTCTGTGATCGATTCAGACAAGGTATCGCACGCAATCAACACCTTCTCTATGGCAGCCATTCTTTCGTCGTTCATCGGTGTAGGCTTAGGTGTTTTTGATTTTCTGGCAGACCTGTTCAAATTTGAAGACAACAAACAAGGCCGCACTAAAACGTGGGTCGTAACATTTATTCCACCACTCGTCCTTTCTTTATTGTTCCCTTTCGGGTTTGTTCTGGCGATTGGCTATGCCGGTGCAGCAGCAACAATCTGGGCGTGTTTAATTCCAGCTTTATTGGCTCGTAAATCACGCACTTTAGAAGGTGGACAAGAAGGATTTATGGCACCGGGTGGCAACGCCATGATCGGCATGCTGATCTTATTTGGTATCGCAACCGCAGTGTTCCACTTTATGTCAATGATGAACCTGTTACCTACATTCAGCGGTTAAGTCAGTTTTGCTACACCAATGACAACCCACTAATTACGAGATTTACGATGGCAGAAATACTCAATACAACAAAAGCACCACTGGCAATTGGACCTTATGTACAAGGTGTCAATCTGGGTGGAATGGTCATTACCTCGGGGCAATTACCAATTGATCCAGAAACGAAACAGATGCCTGAAGATGTTGCAGATCAAACCTTGCAATCACTCAATAATGCTTTGGCTATCATTGAAGAAGCGGGGTTAAGTGCAAGCAACATTGTTAAGACTACGGTTTTCGTCAAAGATTTAAATGACTTTCCAGTCGTAAACAAAATCTATGGCGAGTTCTTTGAAAGCCACCAAGCCTCTTTTCCAGCACGATCATGCGTAGAAGTCGCTCGCCTGCCTATGGATGCGAAAGTGGAAATTGAAGTGATAGCGACAAAGTAAACGCTATTCGCTAGATAATAAAAAAGACGCTTGAAGCGTCTTTTTTATTTGAATTTATGCAATGTACGTTAGCCCTAATACACCAACTACAGCAAGTGTCGCGCCAAACATCATGACACTTGATAGTTTGTCAGCCAATGTCGATTGCGATTTACTTTTTTCCGAAGTGCTTTTCTTTTCTAAAAGCGAAAGAAGTGCTGAGTTCATGATTTTCTACACCTTGTTACATTGTATACAGGTTGCGTATTCTATCTTTTTTGTGAACCTCGTCAAACTATTTAATGCGCATTTAATAATCAATACAAAACCGATTCTCACATTGTTCAAAAGGCATATTGCTAGAAAGCCAGTGCTATCAAGCAACTCAACTTAAGCCTCATCAAATGGACTAAGCACTGTACCATTTCCAACGCTAAAAAATTTTCATACAGCTATCTTTACTGTATAAAGAAACAGTATATACTGTTCAAAAATACAGTATTGTTTAATTGTACAGGTGACGAAAAATGCTGGCTCATTTAAGCGTAAACAACTTTGCAATCGTGAAATCCTTGCAGCTTGAGCTTTCACAAGGAATGACGACCATTACTGGCGAAACAGGCGCTGGTAAATCTATTGCTATTGACGCCCTAAGCTTATGTCTTGGTGGGCGTTCAGAAGCGAGTATGGTTCGACAAGGTGAAGATAAAACCGAAGTCAGCGCTTCATTCATCCTAGACAACAATATTAACGCTACCCGTTGGCTGGAAGATAACGACTTGCTTGACGGAAAAGACTGCATACTGCGCAGAACCATTACTAAAGATGGTCGTTCACGCGCATTTATCAACGGCAGCCCTGTTCCGGGATCTCAACTAAAAGCGCTAGGTCAGTTACTGATAAATATCCATGGTCAACATGCGCATCAACAACTGATGAAACCAGAACAACAACTGGCGATGTTGGATCAATATGCTAACCATACAAGCCTGTTGGAAAGTACTCGTATCAGCTACCAAAATTGGCGACAGTCGAATAGCCAACTGAAACAGCTCAAAGAAAACCGCTTACAAAACCAAGCGCAGCTACAACTTTTGGAATACCAAATTAAAGAGCTGAATGAACTTTCTATTGGTGAAGAAGAATATAGCGAAATAGAACAAGAGCATAAGCGCTTATCTAACAGTGGCGATCTTGCTTTGAACTGCCAAAAAGCGATCACTTTGATTGATGAAGGTGAAGAAGTGAACGCATTGAGCTTATTACAGTCCACCAGCCACACTTTAATTGAACTGGCAGAAATGGACAGCTCGCTTTCGGCGCTACCAAACATGATTGCCGAAGCGATTATTCAGTTGGAAGAAGCAAACAACGAACTTCGCTCATACCTCGATCATATTGATGTAGACCCGGAGCGCATGGCTTATGTAGAAGAACGCTACTCGAAAATCATGTCTCTTTCCCGTAAGCATCACGTTCTCCCTGAAGAGTTGTATCAGCATCATCAAGATCTACTCAAACAAATTGAGCAACTTGATAGCTCTGATGAAAAGCTCGCTGAACTGGAAGCTGACGTAGCGAAACTGTATCAAGAGTTTCTTACTCAAGCTGAGAAGTTAAATAAATCTCGCATTCGCTACGCTAAAGAGCTGGATAAACTGATTAGTCAAAGCATGCATGAGTTGAGCATGGAGAAAGCCCAATTCAAAATTGATATTCATAGCCAAGTGGGTCACCCAACTCCATTAGGTATCGACTCAGTGACCTTCTTGGTGTCAACCAACGCAGGTCAACCGCTGCAACCTATTGCGAAAGTGGCATCAGGTGGTGAGCTATCACGTATATCACTCGCTATCCAAGTGATCACCGCACAGAAAGTCGATACACCTAGCTTGATCTTCGATGAAGTGGATGTGGGTATTTCAGGTCCAACGGCGGCTGTGGTTGGCAAAATGCTGAGAAAACTGGGCGAATCTACTCAGGTTCTTTGTGTCACTCACTTACCTCAAGTTGCGGGTTGCGGTCATAACCAAATGTTTGTTGCAAAACAAACCAAAGGCGGTAAAACCGAAACACAGATGGTGAAACTCAACAACGAGCAACGAGTCTCTGAATTAGCACGTCTGCTCGGTGGTAGTCAGATTACTGAATCGACACTAGCCAACGCAAAAGAGCTGCTAATTGCTGCATAGCACACAAAACTAGCGATTTTTTGTCTAAGCTTTGCAACCAAATTCAAAATTCGTAGTCTCAACTAGCTCATAGTGATTTGATGTTTTTACATTCGCTGTGAGCTTGTTTATTATCTTGCGAGTTTTATTTTACGGTTTATAGAAGTTTGAATATGCAGTTTACCAAATGGCTTATTGCCATTCCCCTAGCAGTGACTACCTTGTCTGGCTGCTCATTACTAGAAAAATTGGTTTATCGAATCGACATCAACCAAGGCAACTATGTTGAACAAGAATCCGTAAATAAATTGAAATTTGGTATGAGCAAAGAGCAGGTACGTTTCGTTCTTGGATCACCAATGCTGATAGAAAATGGTTACCCTGACACTTGGTACTACATCTATCACCATACTGAAGGGCACAAAGATTCCGAGCAAAAGAACCTTATCGTCAATTTCAACCCTGCGGGTACGTTGACCAACGTTTCGGGTGATTTTCCAGCGGGTGATTCGTTTTTCGAAGGCATCAACTAGAGTAATTACCATATAAGGTTTCTCTACAGAATTTCAGACCTTAAATGCAAAAAAAGAGCTTGTTTCATACAAGCTCTTTTTTATTCACATACATTATTTCGAACTGGCTGCTTGAGCTCTTTGCTGCTCTACTCGCTTACGGCGAATTTCTTTCGGGTCAGCCAACAACGGGCGGTAAATTTCTATTCTGTCTCTGTCACGCACTGTTGAGTCAAGCTTCACGTTGCGGCTAAACACACCCACTTTGTTTACTTTCAAGTCAATCTCTGGATACATGGACAAAATACCAGACGTCTGAATGATCTCTTCTACCGTCATGTCTTTGTTTACGACAAGATTCAGCACTCGTTGTTCATGTGGCAAAGCATAAACAACATCAACATGAATAATATCCGATTCAATACTCATTATGCGTACACCTGCTTTGCGCGTTTCGTGAAAGCATTAACCATGTTGCTGGTCAGCTCATTAAAAATTTTACCAAACGCCAATTCAATCATTTTGCTGGAAAACTCGAACTCCAACTTCAGTTCGACCTTACAAGCCTGATCGTCTAGTGGCGTAAAATGCCATCCACCACGTAAGGTTTTGAACGGGCCATCAACCAAATTCATCATGATCGACTCACCATGACGCAACTCGTTTGATGTAGTAAATGTTTTGCTTATACCGGCTTTAGACACATCAACAGATGCTATCATTGCCTCCGGCGATGATTCCAATACACGAGTACCTGAGCAACCCGGCAAGAATTCAGGGTAGCGAGCGACATCATTAACTAAATGAAACATCTGCTCTGCACTAAACGATACCAACGCAGAACGACTAATTTGTTTCATCTTTACTCCTCATCATTGCCCGGACATATCGGTTAGCGCTGATTGTACTGTCATACTTATGTCACCTCAAGTAAACGCACATTGCTACTTGTTAGGCAACGCAGTTAACCTTATGCTACGCAAAGAAAAGCATTTCCTATCTATTCACCAAATCCGTATAATGCGCCCACTATGGTAAAGAAAAATTCAAAGACAAAAGCGGGTAGCAACACTATCGCGCTTAACAAAAAAGCTCGCCATGAATACTTTATTGAAGATGAAGTAGAAGCAGGGCTTGAGCTACAAGGCTGGGAAGTTAAATCTCTTCGTCAAGGCAAAGCAAATATCGCTGAAAGCTACGTTTTCATGCGAGACGGAGAAGCTTTTGTTTCTGGTATGACTATTACTCCGCTACAACAAGCCTCAACGCATGTTGTTGCTAACCCTACTCGCGTTCGTAAACTGCTATTAAGTCGTCGTGAACTCGACAACCTATTCGGTCGAATCAACCGTGAAGGTATGACTTTAACAGCTCTGTCTCTTTACTGGTCTCGCTCTTGGGTAAAACTCAAAGTTGGCGTTTCGAAAGGTAAAAAGCTTCACGATAAACGCGATGATTTAAAAGAAAAAGATTGGGCGAGAGAGAAAGCACGCGTAATGAAGAGCTCATTGCGTTAATCTTGACCAAACAGACGCACAGCGCTAGACAGGCAATGCTTTTCTGGTACTATGCATCAACAACCTTGGGGCTGATTCTGGATTCGACGGGAATTTTGAAGTCTGAGGTGCATGCCGAGGTGCGGTAGGCCTCGTTAACAAACCGCAAAAAAATAGTCGCAAACGACGAAAACTACGCACTAGCAGCTTAATACCCTGCTAAGAGCCTCTTTGCCCTAGCTTCCGCTCGTAAGACGGGGAATAACAAAGAGTCAAACCCAAACAAGCTAGCTCGGATTTTCCCGCCTGAGAGATGAACAGCGAATTATAATTCAGGATAGTCATTCATTAGCGTGTCGGTTCGCAGGTGGGTGGCGAAATTAAAGATCGACTAAGCATGTAGTACCAATGGTGAATGATTTTCGGACGCGGGTTCAAATCCCGCCAGCTCCACCAATTCATAGTTTAAAGACGTCCTAGGGCGTCTTTTTTCTTGCCTACAACAACCAAAAATCAATAACTTAGCATCCATTAGCATCCAAGGACGTCTCACTACTTCTTTGATCTTTGGGTACACAACAGGGTACACTGGCTTTAATGAGTTAATCTGGTGTACCCAACATGGCAAAAATAACTACTCGACTAACAGACAAAGATATCAAATCAGCGAAGCCCAAGGATAAAGAATACAACTTGTTTGATGGTGATGGTCTTCGATTACGTATCAAGCCTAACGGTTCAAAACAGTGGATCTTTAACTACTACAAACCGATTACAGGAAAACGAGCAAACCTTAGCCTAGGTAAATACCCAGACTTATCTCTTGCCAATGCTCGTAAAAATGCAATGGCAGCCAGAGAGCTACTAGCTCAGGGGATTGATCCTCAAGAAGAACGAAAACGCCAAGAACTCGTTCACAAAGAAATCTACGAACATACCTTTGCTAAAGTCTCTGAAGATTGGTTCAACCTCAAAAAGCACGAAGTCACTCCAGACTATGCTGTCGATATCTGGCGCTCACTAGAACTTCATGTATTTCCGCAAATAGCGAATACGCCAGTAAAAGATATCGATGCCCCACTCGTTATTGATCTACTTAGACCTATCGAAGCAAAAGGCAGCCTAGAGACGGTTAAACGCTTATCTCAACGCTTAAACGAAATAATGAACTACGCAGCAAACTGTGGTCTTGTAAGAGCTAATCCATTAACAGGTATTCGAGCCGCTTTCAAAAAGCCCAAAAAAGAAAACATGGCTGCACTAGCACCAAATGAGTTACCAGAGCTCATGGGAGCTATCGCCAATGCCAGTATAAAGCGTACTACTCGTTGTTTAATCGAGTGGCAACTACACACTATGACTCGTCCTTCTGAAGCCGCAGGCGCTAGATGGGATGAGATTGAGTGGGAAGAAAAGATATGGACCATTCCAGCCGAAAGAATGAAAAAAAGAAGAGAGCACCGCATCCCGCTCACAGAGCAGATGCTGGCGCTATTAGAAGTAATTAAGCCGATAAGCGGCCACCGTGAATACATATTTCCTTCAGATCGCGATCCGAAGAAACCATGTAACAGCCAAACGGCAAATATGGCTCTAAAACGTATGGGTTTTGCGGGAAGATTGGTTAGCCACGGTCTGCGGTCTCTCGCAAGTACTACACTCAATGAACAAGGTTTTGACCGTGACTTGATCGAAGCGTCACTGGCACACGTTGATGATAACCAAGTGCGTAGCGCCTATAACCGGACAGACTACCTTGAACGCCGCCGCCCTATGATGAGCTGGTGGAGCGGGCATATAGAAGAGGCCGCCAAAGGCAGCCTTTCTGTTACTGGTACCAAACAACTGAAAGTCATTTAATTCAATCAATAAAACATCCTAGGTTTACGCATTCAGCACGTGCTCGATTATTTTCAATTCTAGTGCTGAGTGCCTTTCCATTTTTCAGCTAGTTTCTTATTCATTTTGAAATCAATTACGTTTGGCGAACTTTCAATTGCAGCCTTTTCAGCATTACGCTCTTTTTGTTGTTCATGCTTAGCTTTTAGTTTGCTGTATGCCATTTTGGGCAATACAACAAAGCTGGCAAACAGAGCACTTTTGGCACCATCGTAAATTATGTTATCAATAAATGGTTTATAACTTTCATCACCTGCATATTGAATAGCAACCGCAATGAATTCATCAACGACACTTCCTTCTCGCGCCTCTTTGAGAGCCCAAACAATGCCACTCCGACCTTCTTGATAAAGGGGAAGATCAAGATCTTTTGTCACCTGTTCGAGTTCGAGAAGTGCGGTAAGAGTCGTATCTAAAACAAGAGAAGACACCACCCCAAGTTGCTTTAGCTCACTGTAGCAGCCTGTGGATAATAACGAAGCGGGATTGTCTTCATACAAAGTATCTGTTTTAAAGGTAACTGAACCCAACTCAACAGCGTTTTCAAGCTCTAGAACTTGGTTTGCTTGATAGAGCTTAATATCACCAAAAACAAGCGGCTTAGGGAAAACATGTTGACTCTCTTCATGAGTGTCTATTCGACTATCTTCCAGAAAATCCTCCGCTTGCCCAAAGATAAACTCTTGAAGGTATTTATCAATGCGCATGTTCAGTTTGAACGGGGGGATCGTCGCGCCTTCAATGCGCTCAAAGTAGACTTTTGCCTTACTTCTATCGACCGTTGATTTCAGTGTATCAAAGCGACCAAAGCGGTTAATGTTCTGCTCATTCACATCACCAGTCATCAACTGAAGAAGTAAATCCTTATCTAAACCAAGAGCCTCAACAATAGCGGCTATTCGTAACTGTTCTTTCTGATTTTGATAGTCATTGATGTAGTCTCTAAAAGTATGTCCTTCAATTAACTTTGCATCTCCACGTTGTAAATCGTGTAAAAAGAGCTTGGCATACTTTTGTTCGCTTTGGCTCAATGACGCAAATGTCTTATGTAACTCATTGAGTGTGACTTCAACGCTAGTAGAGTCTTGGTGTTGATTAAGCTCTTTTAGATATTTATCAAAGCGGCTATTCATGTAATCGGCGTCGATTTTACCGGTGTCTATTTCAGTTAAATAACCACTGATATCAAAAGGAACATCACTACCTGAACCGTCACCATTGCCGTCCCTTTTACCAGCAAGCTCTTTATAACGTTGAACTAAGCTCATGTAAGTGAGTTCATCTATAGCCAGAGTGACCTCACGCTCAACACCGCTCTCGCCTTCTAATGAGTCAGTATAGGTAGACTGCTCCCAATTCAGACCTTGTACTTTGGCTGCTTCTAGGTGCTTGTTAAAGGTATTAAATAATTCGGTAAACTTAGCACAGAGTTCTACATCGTCTGGCAGTGTTTCAAAATTTTCAATACCCGCACTAGCAAACAGTTCAGAGATATCCGCTGACAACCGATTCATAAGTTCAATGTTACTTACCAGCCTATCAACAAACAGTCCAATAGGTTTATCGCCGGAGTAAAGTTTGACTGCATCGTTAATGTGCTGCTCCATGGTATGTGGATAGCGATAATAACGAATAATACCGTGGGGTTTATCGGGACCAAACAAACGATTGGTACGCGAGAAAGCCTGAATGATATTCTGGTACTTAATCACCTTATCTAAATACAAAGTATTCACCCACTTGGAATCAAATCCAGTCAGCATTTGATCGACCACGATCAGTAAGTCCAGCTGCTTTGAAGGTTCTTTGTGAATATTCTTATATTGTTCTTTATGAGCAAGCCGCGCGGCGATATCTTTTTTAAAGGCCGAATGACGGGCAAAATCAAACTCTAGGCCATAGCGGGCGTTATAATCGGCCATAATCTCTTCGAGACCATCACCTTTAAATGTTGGACCTCGTTCGCCACTACCATCGTTATCAATGTTAGGGTCAAATAGGGCTGATATTTTTAGTTCAGGTTTTTCTGCTTTTAAACGGTGATAATAATCAATCGCCTCAGCGATACTATTCGTGGCAAAAATGGCGTGAAATTTACTGCCTTGGCTCAGCACATCCCATTTATCCAAGATGTCAGCGACGACTTTTTCTTGGTGGGCATCCGTCAAATACTGGCTTTTAGGGACATAGTCTTCAATGCCTTTATGATATTTGCCAGTGGCATCTTTATAACCCGCCATCGGCACATCATTCATAAAGTGATTAAACTTTTTCTTTTTGGCAGGATCTGCCATCGCATCAGTAACCGAGTTGGCCTTAGCTTGCTGTAAGGCGATTTCTTTTCTTAGTTCGCCGTCCTTGAAAGTAGACACTTTGTAAGGGTCAAAACCCAACACGTTTCCATCACGGATACCATCAGCAATACTGTAGCGATGCAACTCGTTACCAAACACATCAGTGGTCGTATTACTGTTGACTTGGTTTTCTTCATGAATGGGCGTACCAGTAAAACCAAAGAAAAGTGCTTTAGGGAAGGTTTTTTTACCCTTACCAGCATGCCTTCTTTATCTTCTTTGCCTCCACTCATCGTTGAGCGGTGCGCCTCATCAATAATAAACACCAAGCGCTTAGCGCGAATCTTTTCAATATCAGCCGAATTTGTTGCAACTCCCTCATTATCCGTTTCTTCAAAAATATTGCTCATTTTTTGAATAGAACTAACAATTAAGGTATCAGCTGGCGCAGTGCTCTTTAGCTTGGTCACAAGTACATGTGTATTTTCGGTGGCTTGTATCTCTTCTCCATCACTGGCAAACCCTTGATATTCAATTAGAGACTGAGTACCAAGCTCTATGCGATCCATTAAGAAAATCACTTTATCGGCGTCTTTTGATTGAGCAATCAACTGCGCTGACTTAAAGCTGGTCATAGTTTTACCAGATCCAGTGGTATGCCACACATAACCACCAAGCCTGTCTTTATTGTTTACGCCACCTAACTGCTTCCAGCTAGTTTTTGCCACTCGGTCCGATATTGCATTCGCAGCGTAGTACTGATAACTGCGCATCACCTTCAGCACGCCATCGGTATCATCGGCAACGGTGTAAAAACCAATCAACTGGTGCGCCATTGGGATGGATAACAACGTCGAGGCAATATCTTTCCAATGGTTCACTGGCTCATTATTAAAATCGGCCCAATGAAATTGGTAATCAGGGTTAAACTTGCCATCTAGTCCGGGGTTAGCAAAGTATTTAGCCTCATTTGGTTCCATAGCAACAAAGACTTGGATGAGCGAAAACAGACCGTTAAAAATGCCTTCTTTCGAGTACTTTTCAATTTGGTTGACTGCTTGACTTACCGGAACACCACTGCGTTTTAGCTCAATATGAATAACGGGCATCCCATTAATCAGTAACAACACATCACCACGCCGATCGTTACGTAACGGACTTCCCCGTTCAAACTTTGGTTGCTGCGCAATTTGGTAACGGCTTTGACCCGCTGCAATTTCTTGGCGGTCATAAATTTTTAAGCTGACTTCTTTGCCATAGTGCAGCAAGTCATCAGGGTTATCACGCTTAATGGCTACAGTTTTGCCATTTATTAGCCCATTGAGCTTGAGTGGTGTTTTCAGCTCTTTGATTTGCTCAATAATCTGCTGCATTTCCGTTGCAGTCAGTGGCACATCGTTTAAGCGATCTTGTTGGCGATTGTTTTCAAACAAAATGTTTGCCCAGTTTTGCAGCAACTCCGCTTCTGTTTTGTTTTTGAGCACTTCTGGTTCCCACCCTTTTTGGGTGAGAACTTCAATAAAAGCCTGCTCAAATTGTGCTTCGGTTTTAAAGGTAGTCATACACGCTCCCTGCTAGACAAACATTTTGCTCAAGCAGGCCTGCTTGATGTTATTGAGTTTAGTGATCTGTTGTTGGTGTTGATTGATCAGTGCATCGAGTTTTTGGAAATAATTACCTATAGCAGCTTGCTCTTCAACGTTATTTGGAAATACGACAAGAGTGTTCTGTATTGCGGTCTTTGATATTGATAGTACTTTTGTTCCTTGCATCAATGATGAAAGCTGGTCATGGTATGAAGCTGAGTTTAAGTAGTAACCAAGATACTTAGAACCAAAAGGCAGGGTTGGCCTAACAGCAATAGTGTGCAATCCAGAAAAAACCAACAGATCACCTACATTGATTAATTCTACACACTTACCAACAGTATTATCTTCGGCAGCATCAGCAATCACTATGTCACCACTCTGCAAAGCGGTATGTTTCAGCTTATTAGCAACATCATTATTTGTAATAAACGGTATCAGTTCACTATCTGCATCTAAAGTTTCACCAAATTTAATTAATACGTCTCCATAGTGAATGTTTTTTGCCAATCCAGTTCGGTAGTTTAGCTCAGCTCGAGAAAGGGTATTGTTTGGTACGTTAGCAAAGCATGTTCCAAAGGGCTTCTCTTCCCACTCCCCACTAAATCCTTTAAAGCGGATTTCTGGAACGGTTTCACCTTGTTTGGGGAACATCCTTTCCAGCATGGCTGTTTTGATGTTACTGAGCTTGTCATGCTTTTGTTGGTGCTGATTGATTAGGCTATCGAGCTTTTGGAAGTAATTGCCGATGGCCGTTTGCTCATCCAAATCACTTGGTATAAGAACATTTAAATTGGCTAAAGCCTTTTGACTTACCCCTTTTGCTGTCCCACCACTTGATAATGCTGAAAGCTCTCGAAATACTTTGGAACTTCTTAACAAAACTGCGAGAAAGTCATCTGTAATAACTTTTGGTTTAACTACAAAAGCAATTGTTCTCTGACTTAAAATGTATTTATCCGCATTAGGCACTTGCGCAACATTTCCCATTGGAGCTTCAGTCGTGAAAAGAACTTGCCCCTGATGGAGTTCAGAACCACTCATCCATTTATCATACAGCTCCTGATCACCGAAATGAGGATCAATTGAAAAATCAATATAGCCTTGCTTAACATTTAAAGCCGATAATGCTCGATATCCTGAAGGACTCCAATCTAAGCCTAGTTTTTTAGGTGTACGGCCTCGAAAGTCTATAACCCTTTCAATACTTTCCAATAAGCTAATATCCTCCCACTCCCCACTAAATCTCTTAAAGCGAATCTCAGGCTCTTTTTCTTCAACACTCATCTTATGCGCCCTTCAATAAGTTGGTGAGCTCATTCAAGCCCTGCATATCAAACTCATTGCCAGTCAATTCGCCCATCATATCTGCCAACTTTTGTTCAGTGGTTTTGATTTCATTGGCCACTTGCGAGTAGGTCACAGCATATTTGTCGGTAAGGGCTTGCACCTTGCTAGTGAGCTCGGTAATCACACTATTTGGCATAGCAGCAAGCTCGCTGCTTAATGGTGCAATCCATTTCAGGTGCAGCAAGTTATTCACTTGCTCTTCGCTCAAGTCCTCGATGGTTGATTTCGTTTTTAGGTGTAGTTGAGTAGCTGCTTCTTTAACTGCTTTTTTCAAGGTTTTTTCTTCATCAATCAGTTTGTTCGCACGAATAATTTTGGCCTTATAACTAACGTCTGGCTCCAAGCTGTCTTCGGCAAATTTGACCTTGCTGTCTTTTTGTTCTTTTAAGAATACCTTAGCTGCTTTTGCCACTTCCGCATTGGCAAAGGCATCTTTACTTTCTTTGACCGTATCTTGTTCTTTGTCTTCTTCGCTTAAAGACTCTAAAATTTCTTCCAGCGTGCTAGCAATTTCAGCCAAGCGGTTTTCTTGTTGTGCTAATGCAGCCAAGTCATCGCTCAAGTAGGTTTGTTGCACTAAATCAAATGGCATGATGTGGCCTTTGTAGCCATTTTGTACTTCAGTATCTTTACCGTCTTTTTTCTTGATAACGATATTTGGGTCAACTTGCTTCGTTGCATCAAAACCTTCCGTTTGCATCATTTCTAAATCGGCGCTAATGATTTGCCATTGGTTGTTTAGAAGCTGATAGGCTTGGTATTTGTCGATTAAAGTAATGGGACTTAATCGGTTAAAGAGATCAGCACTTAATGAAGCCTCTTGTTGATTGCGGTTAACCCCTTGCCAACCTTTGATTAGTTTGGTTTTTAAGTCGTCATCAAACCCAACAAAAGCCTGTTTGTAAGCCGCGATAAACTCAACTACTTGTGGATGACTGCTAATGCTCGTATTGACAGCGTCTTTAGCAATAGCTAGCTCACTGTACGCAGAAGATTTAGCCGCAAACAAAGCGCTGCGTAGCTGTGGGAAAGCAAGCCAGTATGCATTGAGTTCATCAATTTCACGGTTAGGAATACCGCCTAACATGGTAGCATGTAAGTCCCAACTTTCAGCCGCTGATGAAGAATCTACATAGCGTGGTATGTTTAAGTTGTAGCCATTGCTGCGCAGGGTTTCTTTACTCACGACTTGTGAGAATTTATCGATACTTTCACGATTGATAACAACATCAACGATACGCTTAATATCACTCGCTTGTAGCTTGTTGTTTTTACCTTCTTTAATAAAGTGCTTAGACGCATCAACAACCAATACATCGGTATTCTGACGCTTTTGCTTAAGTACTAAAATCACAGTTGGAATACCCGTACCAAAAAAGATATTACTCGGCAAACCAATAATGGCATCAATGTGGTTCTGCTCAATAAGCTGCTTGCGGATCTCCCCCTCTTCACCACCACGGAACAACACACCATGAGGTAAAACAATGGTCATAATGCCATCAGGTTTTAGGTGATAGAGATCGTGTAATAAAAAGGCAAAATCAGCTTTGGTTTTTGGGGCGAGACCAAAACGCGAATAACGAGGATCGCTATCTTTATAGCTAGGGTCCCATTGTTGTGAATAAGGTGGGTTAGAAACAACGGCGTCCACGTATAGAGCATCGTAAGTGCCTTGTGGATCGTTCTCATCGAAGTACGGCCAATCGTCTTCTAAAGTATCGCCATTACGAGTTTTAATGTTGCTGGCTTTAATACCACGCATGATCAAATTCATACGGGTTAGGTTATAGGTGTTCGCTTTTAACTCTTGGGCATAATAGGTAATGCTGTCTTTGTTTTTAGCGTACTTTTCAACAGCCTCACCGATATTAATAAGGAGTGAGCCAGAGCCAGAAGTTGGATCGTAAATCTCAATGGTGTCTTTATTTTTGAGTTCATGAGCAACGATGTACGACATGAGAACCGAGACCTCATGAGGTGTGTAAAACTCCCCAGCTTTTTTACCCGCATTAGCCGCAAACTTTTCAATCAGGTACTCGTAAATATAACCCAGAACATCATAGCCTTGCTTAGAGTTCATTGGGATACTTTTGATTAAGTGCAGCAAGTCGCTAATAGCTTTAGTTCGCTTACCCGCACTTTCTCCAAGTTTGCTTAACCCTGTTTCGAGAGTAGTAAAGATGCCTTCAAACAACTTTTTGTAAGTAGGAGAAATTAAACGGCTAAAAGCAGAAAGCGCATCACGTACGTTAGATTCGTCAAAGTCAGACTTTGGATCAACCCATGTTGAAAACAAATTATCGTAAGCGATGAAATAGCCTAGATTGTCTTGAATGTATTTAACTGTTTCAGCATCTTCTTCTGTTAGCGCTCTGATTTCATCGGGCGTCATCCCTTCTTTGGTGACGAACTCCACCTGTTGATCGCTGAGATACTTATAAAATATGAAACCTAAGATGTAGTCTTTGTATTCGTTTGCTTCGATCTTTGAACGCATCTGGTTTGCTGATTCCCAGATTTTTGCCGCTAATTGTTGCTTATTCATATTCTACTCAATTCATTTCAACTATTGACCGACATCGTGAAAACAGTCGGCACATGTTCGTAATATTGTGTTCAGGGACTCAGTTCAGCTGAGTTTCTTGCTCTTGTACCCACTCATGGAGAACGTCACTCTTAAACGCCCAAACCACCGACGTAAAAGCCGATGGGAACCTATTTTCAAAGGCAAACCCCTAAGTGTTTTTCTAAGCTGGCTTTAACCATATCGCTGCTTTTTTAACCACAACTATTTGAGCAACCACCGAATTGTGCGCTCGCGAACTCTTTATCCATTCTGAAACACGGAGAATACGGGAGAATTGAAGAATCAACAATGCGCAGAACCAAACTTCCGCGCTCCGGTTTCATATGTAATTTTTTTGTTTTAGCCAAAATGCTCCACCATTCAGCATCTCCCTTCTGCCCCTACCATCAATTCGAATCCAAATTTTTTCAAATATATTTCATCACTATGCATTACCCCCATTAATCGAAAAAGGAACGACTATTCCACCAGCTTAACGACCAAGAAGCACGTTCACCCACCACTCTAGAGGCCACCTTGATAACAAGGTGGTCTTTTTATTTCATTCGTAAAAAGGAACAACCTATGCAAACAACACATCAAGATAACCCAAACAGCTCATCTATAGACCAGTCAGATTCATTACTTACGCTAGAGACAAAAAAAATCAAACCACTCACGGTTCTTGTCCACTGGTCTGAATCCCGCGAGTTCACAGAAGAAACACTTTATGATTTTAGTGAATTTGAAAAGAAAGCGCTGGCAGTTGCCAAACGCAACCCATTAGGCGGATACGATAAAACAAAAGTAACCGTGACCTTTGATAATGAGCATCAGCATGAATGCCGCCTAGATTTAGGATGTAGTGGTAATGACCACAGCTTTGCTGAGCACTGCTTAAGTATGGTTCGTTATTACCTCCAACATAGAGGGGATGTCGATAAACCTTGGCTTTACGATAAGCACCACCAGCAGTTAATCGAACTCATCCACACTTATGAATTAGATCTCTCATTTGTCGACCTAGGACGTTTACAGGTAAAACAAGTCGAGGAGCAAGCTAAAGCCGAAGAAGCCGCGAAAGAAAAGGCAAAAGAACAAGCTTTAGAACAAGCATGGCGTGAACATCAACAAGCGGAGGAGGCGTTTCAAGAGACCTTAGTAGTACCACAATGGGCAAAGGGTGTGATTGTTGCAACACTGACTGACTATGACGCTGAAAGCAGTGAGTCGTATGCAGGGGAGTTTCACACCAAAACGTTAAAGACCATCATTCTTGCTTGGTCGAAACACTCTCGAAACCTATTCCCAGAACTGCGCAAAGCATGTCTTAATCACCCAGAAACGGCTTTTCTTAACGATCCAGAAAAAAGCGTGGAACACCGTGAGCGCTTTGCCATGGGAGAAGGTTATTACCTTACTGATACCAAGTACATTCGTTACGGATGGCAAGTCAAAAAGAAAAATTTTTACAGAGAGGATAATAAAGCACGTTACGTACCCTTAGGTGAGATCGCGATACGCGAGTGAAAGAGAGAGGCGAATTGATCGCCTCTCAATCTAGATGGTATTTTTTTAACGTAATCAGCCACGTAGTTAATAAATGTCGTCAAAAACAAGTGCTGTAACAAGCCTTTGTACGGTACGTAGTATGAGTTCATACATTAAAAGTTAAAATGAAGTAAAATACACCATGCATCTAAACCACAAGATGGAAACTGATAAATAAGGTAGAGAAAGTTGCAAGTAAGTTTACCTAAGCACCTACAAATCAAGAAAGAACATCACTATGTTTGGGCTCATTACCTTAGGAACTGGTCAAACTCCAAAAAAGTATGGTTTGTTACTGCAAAAGGCAAAGTTATACATGAAAGCACCAAATTGGTCGCAAAAGAGAAATTCTTTTACAAAGTCCAGCATTTGACCAACGACCATATAGCTTGTCTTAAAGCTCTAGCGGCTCTTAGCTCACCAGAAACAGAACAAGAACACCTGCGATTGCTGCAGGAGTTCCTAGCTCTTCAGCGACTTGAACAATTTGTCGAAGAGTACGAAACTTCAATTGAAGTTCAACAGGAGATAAAGGCTGCCAAAGAAAATTGGCTAGAGAATAAGTATACCGCACTCGAGGAACGAGCTAAGCCTGTAATATCAAAACTAGCTAAAGGTCGATTATCAGTATTAGACAATGAAAATCACTTTATCCATTTTTGTCATTTTCTTGGACATCAATTCGCTAGAACCAAATCATTCAGATCCACCGCTAATGTAATAACTAACCGCCTCCCAAAGAAGCACGACAACCAACAATATTTAGCAAAAATCTCAACGGAATGTAGATGGTTCAGTAACTACATAATTGGTGAGAATTTTGGTGCATCCCTTTACCAAAGCAATCATTTTGACAACTACTGCATGTTAACTAACCATACTGAAGAACCATTTATCACCAGTGACCAACCAGTTATAAACGTGCATGAATCACTTACTGATGAAATAAAACAAGTTTCAATTAATGAGTGTGACCTTTATTACCCATTATCACCTAAATATGCATTGATAATCAGCAGCTCGAACAAATATCCAAATGGAACACTTAAAGTGAACTTAACAATGGTACAAAAACTAAATACTAAGTTGGCTAAGAAGGCACATATCCATATTTTCAGTTCTCAAGAGTCTGTTGTTAAGAGATACGCTAAGTTTGTTGGGGAAAGAGACCAACAGTCACAAAATCAAGAACTTCCTGACTTTGGCTAATAATAAAAACTAACAAACATTCAGATTGTAGTTATGTCAGCAATAGCTGCTCCAGAATTGCAACAAATGTGTACATTTAATCACCAAACGACTCTATCATACTGCCTTACCCCTTACGTCACCTGCTTTCCTCATTAAATCCAAAAATATTCAGGCATATGTCATCAATGTGAACCCCCATCATTGATTCCGACAGGAGCCTGAAATGAATCCCAAAACTTCCGATTACCAAAAGCAGCAACGCTATCAGGAAAATGAAATCCTAGAGCATGCCGCTGAGATACTGGCTACGCGCTACGTGCGTGGAGATGCCCTAATCAACCCTGATGCCACTAAAGAGTATGTGCGCTGTAAGCTAGGCAGCTATGAACGTGAAGTGTTTGCCTTATTGCTACTGGATAACCAAAACCGACTGATTGAGTTTAAAGAACTGTTTCAAGGAACGGTGGACGCGGCCAGCGTCTACCCAAGAGAAGTAGTGAAAGTAGTGTTGGAAGTCAATGCCGCAGCGGTGATATTTGCCCATAACCATCCATCCGGTGACTCAACGCCGTCTCAAGCCGATAGACGCATAACCGACAGACTTAAAGATGCGCTTGCGCTGGTGGATGTTCGCGTACTTGACCATATCGTGACAGGTGATACCTGCACCTCGTTTGCCGAAAGGGGGTGGTTATGATTGAACAACATTATGGTGAGCTTTCTATTGATGACGCTTTACATGCGTCACTGGAAGCACTTCTTAATAGATACAACATCTTGGACAATGCGGAACGACTCGTATTGAACTGCCGCCAAATGAGTTACTACCGACATCGACAAGGTTTGCATCCGATAGAGGTGCAACTAAAGCGAAAGTCTGTATCAAGCCCGTGGCTGGTGGTGTTCTTTGCCAGCTTCTCTTATCCCGATGACAACAGCACAACCGTTGAGCCTGAGTTGTACTTTCATCTGGCTAATCGCTGGTGCTATCAACCCGATGTGGGGAGCACTGATTTATCCCACCCAGAGGTACAAGAGCTACTCTCGGTATGGATGAAAGCCTTTGCTCGTCACCTTTCCAGAAACGTCTTTGATGACGTGCAACTGACGATGGTCGGTACGTTCCACTAAATTCTCACTCTCTCATTTCTTATTTGAATCCTGAAACAAGGAGGACTCACTATGTCCAAATTAACCTTCACAGCATCATTACTACCTGTGTCAAAGAAACTGCATAAGCTGTTAAGTGAACAGCTCACCGCTCATTTGCTGAGCAATGAAGCACTGACCACCAGCCGTTATCTGGTGTTTAACTTTCGCGATAAAACATACAGCGCGGAAGAAGGCGGCTTCCATCCGGTTGAGATGGCGATATGCCAAACCTCAACAGGGGAATGGAGCATTGAGTACATCACCGACTTTGCTTATATGGGCAACTACTATCCAGAGCTAGAGCGCAACTTGGATTTTGATTTTCGGGTTGGGCAGTTCTTTGTGGCCTATCGTGGCTGGCTACCAATACAAGGTAGCCGTGATGCCAAAGAGCTGTATCGCCTATGGGAGAATAACTTTCTGGCCTATGTCGATACGGACGCTTACAACGAGATAGCCGTCACCCCGCAATAGCTCATGACTTCCCTTCTTCTACAAATCATCAAACTTGTCACTGCCCTCATTACGTTGTTCTCCCTTTCCCCATTCTTCGGCGCTATTGGAGCCCTATCCACTTTAGGGTTTCTAGTGGTGCTGTTAATTGGGTTATTGGTAGCGATTGCCGAGCTCAGTGATAAGCATAAGCCTCGTTAATGTTAATCGGCTCACGCTTTAGTGAAGCCGATTGATGCTGTTTTCACCGTTGGACATTATGTGTCTGACCCACCTCTATTCTCCCGACATTAAATGTCCGACTCCGGTGTGGAGCTTTGATGTATTGAGAGCGTAGTCATGAGCAATAAAACCAGCATTGAAGGGTTATCCGCTTTGCTGCACACGCTGATGCTTATTCCTCAACATCGATGGATCACCGTTAGGGAGTTGCAGCAGCAGTTAGCCCTACTCGATATCCACCGCACCACGCGCAGCATTAAACGCTACCTCGATGACATCATTGTGGAGGTGTTTAATGTGGAGTGTGATTCGATGAGCATGCCCCATGTTTATCGGAAAACCTCAGAGCAATTACTGAAGCTCAACAAGCAGGAAATGCTCTATTGGCAACTGACCAACAAGTACTTACTACCGCTAGTTCCTGATGCACTGAATTATGGGCAAGGGTCCTCCTCGGAGAGAGACAAACCCTTACCACACAAGGGTTCAGCACATTCAAAAGAGCAAGCATGGTTAGCAAAAGTACATGTGGCTTTGCCCACTATTCGCGAGTGGAATGACGAGCAACGGCAAGTGTTGAATGCGGTACATACGGCATTACTGCACAACCGTATGCTCAAGATATCGAGCCAAGTATTGCAGCAAGAGAAGGCGCTCATTGAGCCTCTGGGACTCTCGGTTCAGTGTGACGCGCTCTTGCTGCTCTTTCGATTATCCGGTCAACACACGATACGCACCCTCGCCTTGCCTTTGATTGATGAGGCCAGTGTATCGACGTTTTCTTTTACCTATCCGACTGATTTCAACCTTGAACGGTTCATGCGTGAACACGATGGAGTCAGTGCATCCTGAATTTCACTCACCGATAAGGAGAGCACCGTTATGACATTAATCAACACACTACTCCGATACGCCGCTATGAGCATCCTGTTTATCGGGCTCACCGCTTGTGGCGACCAAGAAGAGACTCAAGCAGCAACGGCTGATATTGAAGTGTCGATATCAACTAACCCTCACTGGGGAACATTGGTCTTTGACCTGCAAGCCATCACCGACAACACCGTAATAAGCGATGTGGTGATTAACCGAGGCAACTGCCGATTACCCGCAGGCACAACCTCAGAGCTATCAAGAAACGTTTCATTGCAGTTCGGCCAAACCTACACCGGATACAGCAACAACTGCACCGTAGACAACGTGAAAGAAATCGAAGTCACCTCCAGCGCTGGCACCTTTGTCTACACCTTCTAACTCCTAATTCCTCAATAACACACTCAACCAACTCGTAAGGATCAACTATGAACAAGTCATCTCTACTTATTACCACAGCGTTAGTTTTCTCAACCTCTTCAGCGTTCGCTGGTGGAACACTGGGCGGCAACCCATCCGCAGATTCGGGAGCCGTCAACGTCAGTGTGGGCAAATGTACTCAATACAAAATGGATGTGAAAGCGGCGCAACAGGAAGGTAAGGACGTAGCGAGCATCACCGTTCCTGAAGGCTGTGAAGCCATCACAGAAAAGTAATACCACCAGCAACGATAAAAATCGACAATGGGGAGCAATTACGCTCCCCATTTTTTTGCTTCTGTCGGTCCATCAACGAGTTATCTGGACAAGGGTTGATAATTCAGATGCTGGATAATCAAATATAGTGAAGTAGGTTATTTATACAAATTGAGTTATGCTAAATACCGTGAGGGAGGTGACGTGACTAGTGCTCACCACTCACTTTTGCGTCACTGACCTCACGTGCTCAATTTTTTACAATACCTTAGAAAGCTGAATCTTAGGCAATAACCTTCTGTTTAGCGTCTATCTGAGTTAAACGACTACAATCGCAACAAACGTACCTCATGATAAGCAAAGTAAGTCGAGCTATCTATTATTCTAGGTTTAAAACGGCCCACCACACATCACCACAAGATAACCAGCCTTAACAAGTTCTTCCTAATAATGCGATATATGAAGTCAACCGTTAGAGCAACTCAATTTCAGGCATAGGTCTCTCTTACCAACAATTAACCTTTACTTATTTATAGTTCATGTTTGAGAAGATATAGCAAAAATGAGTTGATCTTTGCGCGACAGATTGTCAGTAGTTTAAATTGCACGGAATATTTCATGTATTGTAAGCTTCCAATCATGTAACCACATTGTTTTATACTGCGGCCATTACAAGTAGTGCTTTAATGTCCGTTAGCTTTTCATCTAGTATGCACGAATACAAATAATGAAAGGAATACGTCATGAATTTGACCATTAGACATCGACTTTATGTTTTGTCTTTCTTACCAGTGATCATTGTATCTATCGCAATGATGTTAGAGGCCTCAATTGAAGCCAGACGTTTAAGCTCAGATCAAATTGCTAGCGCCCACGAAACGATGATAGAAATGAAGAAGGCTGAACTACGAACCTACCTAGAAATCGCAGATAGTGCCTTAGCTCCACTAAAACAAACAAAAGCGTCTCGTGAAGATGCCATTTCTCTTTTGAGAAATGTTAAGTTCGGTGATTCAGGGTATCTATTTGGGTATGACTCAAAAGGCATAAGACTACTTCTAGGAAAAAGTAACGTAGGTATTGGTCAAAGCTTTTATAATCTCAAGGACTCGAATGGCAGCTATTTTGTTCAAGAATTAATTAAGAATGCAAAGGCTGAAAAATTCACAACGTATTACTTCCCTAAACCTGGCAGTTCATCACCACTGCCCAAGCTTAGTTACTCTATTTATATTCCACAATGGGATCTGACTTTAGGTGCCGGTATCTACACCGACGATGTAGAACAAGAACTGATGCATATGGAAAAAAGTGCTTTAGATAGATTAGATCAAAGTCTTTGGACACTGATTCTAATTAGCGTCGTCGTTATGCTGAGCGTTGCTTTCATGGCATATCTAGTGAATAGAAGCGTTATGAGACCACTTGAACTCTTTAGTAACTCTATCCGTTCTTTCGCTAGTGGTGATGCTGATTTGACAGCTCGCATGGAAAGCTTTAAAGCAAGGGAATTTAATGCTCTTAGTGAAGATTTCAATACATTTGTAGCGAGTCTTCAAGAGATTATCAACCAAGTTAGAAATGTAAGTCAGCAAGTTGTTCAAGAGAGCAAAGCGATGAATCAGAGAGCTTCGGATTCAGCTCAACTTTCTGCTGGTCAGCAAAAAGAGACAGAACAAGTAGCGACAGCGATGACAGAAATGACAGCGACAGCGGCAGAGATATCGAATAATGCTGGTCAAGCTGCGGATTCTGCACGGGAAGCAGAAGATAATGTTAGTGTTGCGCATCAAGTCGTTGTGGCTACAGCAAGTTCTGTATCAGCTTTATCAGAAGAGGTAGCTCAAGCAAGTATTGTGATATCCAAGCTTGAGGGCGATGTAAAGAACATTTCATCATCACTTGATATTATTCAGGAGATCGCTGAGCAAACTAACTTGTTAGCACTGAATGCAGCCATCGAAGCTGCGCGAGCTGGAGATCAAGGTCGTGGCTTTGCTGTAGTGGCAGATGAAGTCCGTAAACTAGCAAGTCGTACGCAGGACAGTACTGGAGACATTCACGATATCATACAGCGGCTGAAAGCTGCTTCAGATGATGCTGTTACCGTAATGGACAAGAGTCATAAACGCAGTATCGATACTGTCTCTCAAGCTAACTCAGCGACTTCCGCTCTTCGTAAAATCCAAGAATCTGTGCAAGACATTTTAGACATGAACGCTCTAATTGCCACTGCGACCAGCCAACAAAGTGTAGTTGGACAAGAAATATCTCAGAGAGTCGTGGTTATATCAGAACAAAGCGATGATGCTTCCAAGCTCGCTCAGGACAATAAGCGTGGTAGCGAAGACTTAAATATCAAGGTTAAAGAGTTATCCTCTTTGGTTGAACGTTTCAAAGTATAGCTCCGACTCTAAATGGGAGTACGACGGCTCCCTCGTGCTAAATAGGGTATGCAAAGTCAGCAATCCAAATTGCTGACTTTTTGTGTCTTTGATTATGATGCACTTACACAGAAACTCAGCGCTCACTTATTGCCATACATTACTTAACTTAACAACTCTATTTAACACCTTAAGGGAAGTTGGATGAACTTTGTCCAAATATGACATCAATTCTTTTTAGTAGCGTCTTTGAACAGTCAAATGACTAGGGGTTAATGGCTATTAACTTTCGCCGACTGTATGTATTTTGCGCGAATGTGTAGCCACCTGAGAATGTTGTGAGGGGGTGCATTACTTTTCAGAAATAACCAGAGAGTTTCAAAAGTCAAAACTGTTACATATAGTGCAGTCTGTTCATCTCCGAGCTGTTCTGTTAACTCAGATAGTAGAACACCTGAGTACTTATCTACTAAATCATCATATTCTTTAATATTTGTATTAACCACTCTCACGAACCCTATGTCACCTATAGTTCACTTACCTAGTATATAGCTAAATAGCCTTGAAAGTAGCGATGCTCGATACAACAAAGTAGCTAAACTAGGCGTAATCGAAACTTTAATCATTTGAGCTATTAGAAATCTTACAGAGCCAGTCTACCAGACAGAACTTACCTCCCCCAGAGTTTATAGTCTGACAAGAGAGGCTAACCATGACCTAAGAGCTTCTATTACAGTTCAGTGCGATTTCGCCCATTACGCTTAGCTTTATACAGCGCATTATCTGCATTTTTGATTGCCTCATGTATAGAGTCCTCTTGTCCTTTCCAGTGCGATACACCAATTGAAATT
>NZ_JAKKCI010000029.1:0-1035 GCF_021726015.1 Vibrio sp. A1-b2 | reverse complement strand
CTTCTATTACAGTTCAGTGCGATTTCGCCCATTACGCTTAGCTTTATACAGCGCATTATCTGCATTTTTGATTGCCTCATGTATAGAGTCCTCTTGTCCTTTCCAGTGCGATACACCAATTGAAATTGTTACATTACCGACAGTATCAAAATGATAGGCTTCTATTGAGCGGCGAATTCGCTCTGCTACATCATATGCTCTAGTCGGGTTAGTGTTGGCAAGAAAAATAATAAATTCCTCACCACCAGAGCGGCACACAACATCTTGTGCTCGAGCTTCTTCTTTCATTATCTTGGATAAACTTTTTATTAGTTCGTCTCCGATATGATGACCAAATGTATCATTGACCCTCTTGAAGTGGTCAATGTCCAAAGCCAACAATGAAAATGGTCTATTTTGCTCTTGAAACTGTTCAATCGTCTTATCTAATCCTCTTCGATTTAAAGCACCAGTAAGCGCATCCGTCAACGTATCTGAATGGAGTTTATCAATGGTATTTGACACGACACCCATAGCATTCAAAAAACTCCGCCTTAAGTGCAACGCTTCAAAGTACCATGCATGAATACGGTTTAAATCCGATATCGTCGACTTGTAATTACCAATTTTAGTAGCAGCACTGGCTAGCTGCCAAAGTGGCCGAGATATCAAAATAGATGCCCCCCAAATAAACATCAATGTCAGCACACCTATCGGGAAACCTTTCCAAAAGACAAGAAACATTAAATCATTAAGGCTGTTTAAAGCATTATTCTTTGGCTTTTGGACTATCACGCCCCATCCAGAGTTCTTTACTGGAGCGTAACCAGCCAACATATCAACACCTTGCGAATTGACAATGTCACCATATCCATCTTCACGGTTAACAACCGCGTTGATAGCCTCATTATTGAGTATCACTTGCCCGACTCTCCTCTTATCGGGATGATAAATGATGGTTTTATTACGGTCGACGACATACATATACGAACCATCTTGATGACTATGTTTACCCAAAAGTCTTGTCAAAATATTTTGGCGTTCCAAATACAAAGT